>CALGPO010000022.1 GCA_937960465.1 uncultured bacterium | reverse complement strand
AACCCTCTATCTTGTATCCGTCATCTACTACATTGGATACTTGATGGATGATGCATCTGTTATCTTTTATATACACATGAGCAAGCACTTTTTAAAGTCTTGTAGCAGTGCCTGCCTTACAAAATCGCTCAACTTAGATATCAATTATTTTGCATAATCAATATACCTTGATTCACGAATAACCGCTACCTTTATCTGCCCTGGATACGTCATCTCTGCTTCTATCTTTTTTGCGAGGTCTCTTGATATTACTGCGCACATTTCATCACTGACGTCCTCGGGTTTTACTATGATCCTTATCTCCCTTCCTGCCTGAATTGCATAGCACTTATCTACGCCGTTAAAGGACATTGCCATCTCTTCGAGCTTTGCGAGGCGTTTTAAGTAGTTCTCTATGCTCTCCCTTCTGACGCCGGGCCGTGCTGCTGAAAGGGCATCTCCTGCTGCAACAAGGGCGGACTCCACGCATGAAGGATCTATTTCGCCGTGATGGGCAAGGATGGCATTTATTACATAATCGTTTTCACCGTATTTTTTTGCAAGGTTTGCGCCGATTTCCTGATGCGAGCCTTCCACTTCATGGTCAACGGCTTTGCCAATATCATGGAGCAGTCCGGCCCTTTTTGCCAGCTTTATATCAACATTCAATTCACCGGCCATCATTCCTGCAAGATAAGCGACTTCCTTTGAGTGTTGGAGTACATTCTGTCCGTACGAAGACCTGTATTTCAGTCTGCCCAGTGTTTTTATGAGCTCCGGATGCATACCGGAGATCCCGAGGTCAAAGACCGCTTTTTCTCCCTCTTCCCTGATGGTGCTATCCACCTCTTTTTTGACCTTTTCTACAACCTCTTCGATCCTCGTAGGATGTATTCTTCCGTCTGCCACGAGCCTCTCGAGGGCTATCCTTGCTATCTCCCTTCTCACAGGGTCATGGGCTGACAGTGTTACTAGTTCGGGCGTGTCGTCAACAACAAGATCAACACCGGTAGCTGCCTCAAACGCCCTGATATTTCTTCCCTCCCTGCCGATAATCCTTCCCTTCATCTCATCACCGGGCAGACTCACTGCCGATACAGTGGCATCTGCCACATAATCGCTGGAATATCTTTGTATGGCAAAGCTGATAATCTCCTTTGCCTTTTTCTCTGCGCTTTCTTTTGCCTCGTCCTCTATTTTTTTTGCAAGTTTGGCTGCCTCAAATCTTGCCTCCTCTTCAACCCTTTTAAAGAGTTCCTGTTTTGCTTCTTCGGCACTGATACCAGATATGCGCTCAAGAATGAGGGTCTGCTCTTTAATAAGATGCCCATAGTGGTTCTCCTTTTCCGACAGTAAACGTTCCCTCGAATGTAACTCCCTATCTTTTCTGTTTAGTTCGTGCTCTTTTCTCTCTATCTGGTCTAACCTCTTCTCTAACTGATCTTCCTTCTGCCTCAGCCTTTTGTCGAGTTGATTCAGTTCCCGTGTCCTTTCCCTTATCTCTTTTTCAGCTTCGACCTTTGCCTGGTATGTCAGATCCTTGGCATGAATGACAGCCTCTTTCTTTATTGACTCTGCCTCTCTCTTCGCATCTTCGAGGAGATGTTGATGCTCTTTTTCTAATGCCTCTTTCCGGGATTTGAGGGTGTTTTTATAAATCAGCGAGAGTACCAGACCGGTTACAGCACCGACAGCAACTGCAATCACGATTAACATTAAGCTATTGTCCATGGGCAATACCCCTCCTTGTTTTGTTGTTGTGTCATTAAGCAATAAACGATCATAAACTTAATGACTTCTCAAGCTTTCTGATGACTACAGGATAGGCAATTAAAACGGGATTGAGGTTTTATGATTTTAAAGGGATTAGGACATGAACACACATTTTATGCACCCGGTGCATATTTTTCTTAACACCATATATGTTGCAGCCGTTTAAAACAACCTTTTTCAAAATCCTAACTCCTTTATTTTTATAGTTAATTGCAACTATCCAGTCACCACTACAGTTCTATAGTTCATAGCTTATAGCTCGTAGCTAAAAACTTTACATCTATAAGCCATGAGCTATCAGCCATGAGCTATTTAAAACCCACCCTGCCGTGTAGATGAAAAATTAGATCCCTGCTTCTACAGGTGGGTGCCGCGAAGGTAACTTAGGCTTCCTCTCATCCACTTGGGGGAGGCTTGCACACCGTGTACCTAACATTAGCTCCCAAAAGATCTAATTTGCGGGATCAACACTTTCACCTAACCACCAACAGGGCAGGTAAACTGTCCCTTAGTATTTATACCAAAAAACAGGTGATATAAGCAACTAAAATGTTATGATGGTATAATTACGAATGAAAAAGATTATTCTAAGACGCACGAGCAGGATACTATCGGGCCACTTATGGATATTTTCGAACGAACTTTCGACAAGCCCAAAAAATTATGAGCCCGGCTCTCTGGTCGAGGTCTATGATAATAAAAATAAATTTATCGGCATGGAGTACCGCTTTCAGAGCCGTGATCACCCGATTCTTTTGTCCATGTCAGAAACAGAATATCTTAAATGCGCATTTCTCAAATTATAAATACATGTTATCAATCTAAAATTAAAATTAATAAGTAACTTCAGAATTTCTTCTTGACAAGCAGTCTGATGTTTGCTAATCTATAATCAGAAGCGCCTCGTTACCTCCCCTAAGCTGCTGTCCAGTTCCCACGGGCAGCAGCACTTTTATTTTATAGTTCTATTATTTCGTATCCCCTGCTTCCCAGACCGAGCCTTTCCGCCTCTTCCACCTGCAAAATATATGGCTTTTTATGGAGGGTAAAAAGGATGTCATCGCCTTCTTTTATTTTTTCGTCTTCAGCTAAGGATGAAGGCAAAGGATTTTCCTTTAGAAGCATATCAATGGATGCCTGTTCAACTGCTACAATGTCATCTGAGATCAATATTCCTATGTCCTGAATCACAGGGACCTCTGCTGCAGGCATGCAGTCACATTCGGGCTGGATCTCTGTGAGGAAGTTTATATAAATCACCTTGCTGGGTTTGAATGTACTTAAAACAGCCTTGGCTGCTTCTGACAGGGATTTCATAAACAGCTCATCGTCTCCGGGCAGTACAAGTGCGCCTTCAGGACATACCCTTGTGCATCTACCGCACCTCCAGCATCTCTCATCATAATAGTCGAATCTATCATCCTTAAAATTTATGCAGTCGAGGGGGCATACTTCCTCGCACTGATAGCAAAAGGCGCATTTGTCTTCATCCCATATAAATTTGCCTTCTCCAATGGTATGCATTGCTCCCCTGCCGCATTTCCATCCGCAGTGCCTGTGGCTTCCGCTTACTGCGCCCATGGCAATGTTTTTTATCGCGCCTGCATATCCTGCATTTATATGCCCCTTTACATGTGAGCAAACCACCATTGCAGGGACATCGTATATGAGAGATGCCACTGCTATTTCTCCGAGTATATCGCCTGCCTTGACCATGATATTGTCGTTGCCGTAAAGACCGTCGGCGATTACAACAGGTGCTCCGACAGATAGATGATTGATGCCATTCTGATTTGCCACCTCGAGGTAATCGAGTCCTTTTATTCTTACCGTATCTGTAATAAATGGCTTTGCGCCTATTGTCTTCAATGAATCAACCACTTTTCTAAGGAATACAGGCCTTACGATTCTATGTGCGCCATCAGAGCCGAAATGGGTTTTTACAGCCACCCATTCGCCTTTTTCAAAATAATTCGATAACGCGATTCCTTTTAACAATCTCTCCAGTTTTCCGGGCATGCTTTCGTCATATTTCCACTTCCTTACTCTTGCTGATGCAAAATATACCTTTGACATAATTTCACCCCTTTTTATTTAATGCGATTCATCTCCCATTTAGTTGCAACTCAAATTGAGCAATTCTAATCTATATATAATCGCTTAACTTAGTTGTAAATGGGTTAATAATCAGTAAGCATTTGTAGCACCTATTTTGGAGATGAACCTTTAATGCTTATCTTATTATATATAACTGCTATCAGCCATGCGCTCACAAATCCGTCAAGAAAGCCGTAAAATAATCCTAAAAAACTACCTAAAGGTGAGATAGCATATCCCGGATAAATGGACTGGGCAAGGACTTCGAGGAATAGTTTTCCGTATCCAGTATAATAAGAAAGCCACGTGGTTACGAACAGAGAGCCTCCCCATACCAAACCAAGTGCAATGCCGAGCGCCAAAGGTTTGAGTTTCATCTTGCCTCCTTCTTCTTCATACTAAATTTTACTAAAATCCGATTGCATAATGTATAATAAAAAAATGCTTTATCGTTTACTGATAATAATTGCCTTTCTTTTTCTACCTGCTATCACATACTCATGGCAATCACCCGAATATAATTTAGAAGTCTCATTCGATATTCACAATTCCAAGATTATAGGGATTGCAAAGATTGATGTAAATGCAGGCAAAGAACTTGTGCTGCATACAGGGCATCTAAATATAATCAATGTAAGCCTGAACCAGCAGAAGATCAATTTTGATATCAGGGAAGGAATATTAAAGGTACTACCTCCACAGAATGGCAGCCTCATTATCAGATACGAAGGTATTTTCAGAGAAGATAAGGCTGCACATGATACAAACTATGGAGCAGTTGGAAGCATTATCGATGAAAGGGGAATCTCGCTTACTGGAACATGGTATCCACAAACAGAAGGATTATCCAAATACAAGCTCCGAGCAGTGCTTCCGAGTGGATACGAGGCTGTTTCCGAAGGAGAAAGGATTAAAAAGAGTGTAAAAGACGGGAAAACAGAATTCATCTTTGAATTTCCTTATCCTGTTGACGGAATAAACCTGATTGCAATGAACAGATACGAAATAATTAAGGACAGTTTTAACAATATTGAGGTCTATGCCTATTTTTTTCGTGAGGATATAGAACTTGCCAGGAAATATATCGAATACACGAAGAATTATCTCAAGCTGTATGAAAATCTTGTGGGCAAATATCCTTACAAGAGGTTTTCGATAGTCGAAAATTTTCTTCCCACAGGATATTCCATGCCTACATATACTTTGCTTGGACAAGATATTGTAAGGCTTCCGTTTATTGTGGAGACATCCCTTGGCCACGAAATCCTGCATCAATGGTTTGGCAATCTTGTGTACATAGATTATGAAAAGGGCAACTGGGCAGAGGGACTGACCACATACCTTGCAGACCATCTTTATGAGGAACAGAAGGGAAAAGGCTGGGAATACAGAAAGCAGGCACTCATCGATTATAGTAGTTATGTGAACGATAAGAATGAATTCCCAATTAAGAACTTCATGGGCAGGACAGACTTTTCATCAAAGTCCATAGGCTATGGAAAGACAGCCATGGTTTTCCATATGCTTAAAAACATTGTTGGTGATGATGTGTTCTATAAATCCCTGATGGATTTTATAAATAAAAACAGATTTAAAAGGGCATCGTGGGATGATATTAAAGATGTTTTTGGGAAGACCTATAAAAAAGACCTGAACTGGTTTTTTAAACAATGGGTGGATATAGCCGGCATGGCCGATCTTTATATCGAGGATTTCAATATAAAACAAAATGGTAACAAATACGAAGTTATAATTAATATCGGCCAGAGGGGGAGAGTTTATACAATGGATATTCCCCTGACCATTTATTACAGGGATGGATTTAAAAAGAAGGTTTGGGTCAGGGCAGATAAGGTAAAGGCAGGTTTGACATTAACCCTCGACAGTGTGCCGGAAAGAGTGGTTATGGATGAAGATTACGATATTGCAAGAAAACTTTCGAATAATGAGCTTCCCCCTGTAATATCAAGGCTTCTTGGAGATGATAAAATCATGATAGTCCTCCCTGCCGGTAACAGGGAGGTTTACAGGGCTGTTATAGATTCCTTTAAGGGAAAGGGTGCTGTCGAAAAAGAGATAAGGGACATTAAGGATTCCGATATAAAATCATCGTCCCTCGTTATGCTCGGAAGTGATAATTCTGTAATCGAGAGACTTTATGGGAGTATCGACAAGATTGATGCAGGGTTCAACCTTACTATAAAAAACAATCCGTGGAATCAGAAAAAGGTTGTTGCTGTATTTTCTGCTAAATCAAAGGAGGAAGCGGATGCAGCATTTAGAAAGATATTCCATTATGGGAAGTACAGTGTTCTATCTTTTGACAACGGAAGAAATATCTACAAAAGGATTGACGAGTCGCAGAGGGGCATAGCAATGGAGAATAAAGAACAGGCCACGGCAATCGATGTCTCTACCATAAAGACATTATCCGAGGTTATAGAGAGTGTATCGGATAAAAAGATCGTATATGTCGGTGAGTACCATGACAGGTTTGCCCATCATAATGTCCAACTCGAGATTATAAAAGGCCTGTATAAAAAGAATAAGAAGGTAGCCATAGGCATGGAGATGTTCCAGAGGCCATTTCAGAAGTCGCTGGATGATTACACAGCAGGCAGGATAGATGAAAGGGAGTTTTTAAGAAGATCTGAATATTTCAAGAGATGGGGATTTGATTACAATCTCTACAAGCCCATACTGGATTTTGCAGTACAGGAAAGGATACCGGTGGTTGCCCTAAATATCTCGCGCGAAATAGTTGATAAGGTATCCAGAGGCGGAATCGACTCCCTCTCAGAGGCGGAAAAGAAGGAGATACCAGCGCAGATGGATTTTTCCGATAACGAATACAGGGACAGGCTCAGAGAGGTCTTTCTCAGGCATAGCAGTTCAGGCGAAAAAAACTTTGATTTCTTTTATCAGTCGCAGATCCTATGGGACGAGACCATGTCAATGTCTGTGGATGAGTTCTTAAGGAAAAACTCCGACTACCAGATGGTTGTCCTTGCCGGAGGCGGCCATATCCAGTATGGCTCCGGCATTCCCAAAAGGACATTCAGAAGGAACGGCTATGATTATGCGATTATCCTTAATGATGTGGATATTGAAAGAGATATTGCCAATTATATAATATTCCCGAAGCCGATGGATGGCATGACATCTCCCAAGCTCATGGTCTCATTGAGGGAAATGCACGGAGTGGTCAGCATAGAGGGATTTCCTGAAAACAGCGTTTCTGAAAAGGCTGGACTTAAAGATGGAGACATAATCATCTCACTCGACAATGTTGCCATAAAAAGTGTGGATGATGTAAGGATCCATCTCTTTTATAAAAAGAAGGGAGATACAGTAAAGGTGAAGGTGCTGAGAAAGAGATTCCTGTTTGGCGATAAAGAGATGGAGTTTGAGGTAATATTGTAAGATTTGATAAAATGGTAGTGGAGGTTTAAAAGGACATCGCATCCATTTACGGAAATACATCAGGCCTGAAAAAGGGCATTCTCTACGCCCTTGAAAAGGTTTATCGCAGGAAAGTCCCTGCAGATAAACTTATAACTCAAGAGCTTGCCAGATACCTCACAGAGCTTTCCTTTGAGATTGGCAAACAGATAGGTATTCTTGTTGACAGGAGCGGCTCCATAACCCATGTGATTGTGGGTAATGCAAAGGGCGTTTTTATTCCAGATCTCGATGACTATCCTGTTGGTAGGAGGGCATTAAGGGGATTGAGATTTATTCACACACATCTTGCTGATGAGCCGCTTAACAAAGAGGATATTACAGACCTTTCCCTGCTGAGATTCGACATAATTGCAGCCATAAGCATAAGGGATGGCCTGCCGCATAACATCTATGCAGCCTATTTAATGCCCTATGGATCAGATAAAAAATACGAAACCCTGACATCTGATTTTTACAGATTTGAGATGGACTACGACAGTTTTATCCATAATCTGGAAGATGAAATGGACAGACACAGGTTTATTGACCAGAAAGACAGGAGGGAAAGGGCCATCCTTGTAAGCGCCTCCACAAAACCTAAATACGAACTGGAAGAGTCCATGGACGAATTGAAAGAACTTGCCATGTCCAGCGATGTGATTGTATTGGATACGGTTATCCAGAGGCTCAAGGAAGTAAATCCCAAATACCTTCTGGGAGAGGGAAAACTTAAAGAGATAGTGATAAATGCCATGGATAAAGGTGCAACATTATTGATATTTGATCAGGACCTCAATCCATCGCAGATCAGGGCAATTGCCGAGACAACAGAGTTGAAGGTCATTGACCGCTCTCAATTAATACTGGACATATTTGCCAGAAGGGCGCACAGCCGTGACGGTAAGGTTCAGGTTGAGCTTGCTCAATTGAAATACATGCTTCCGAGGCTTACAGGCAAAGGAACTGCAATGTCGAGACTGATGGGAGGCATCGGAGGAAGAGGCCCCGGTGAAATGAAGCTCGAGATAGACAGGAGGCGAATCCGCGACAGGATAACACGCCTCGAAAAAGAGCTCGAAATACTCAGCGAGGCACGGAAGCAGAGAAAACAGAGAAGGGTCGAAGCAGGCATTCCCATTGTCTCCATAATCGGATATACAAATGCAGGCAAATCAACGCTATTGAATGCACTTACCAGAAGCGCAACCTTTGTGGAAGACAAGATGTTTGCAACCCTCGACACTGCGAGCAGGAGGTTGAGATTTCCGAAAGAAAGAGAGATAGTAATAACAGACACAGTTGGATTTATAAGAGACCTTCCGAAGGATTTGATGGCAGCATTTAAGGCAACCCTTGAAGAGCTCGAGGATGCTGATTTGCTGCTTCATCTTGTGGACATATCCAATCCAAGATTTGAACAGCAGATAGAATCAGTTGAAAATATACTCAGGGAACTTAACCTGACAGATAAAAAGAGAATAATTGTATTCAATAAGGCAGATAAGGTAGCAGAGGATGAGATTAAAAATATAGCGCTCCGCTACAATGCAATTTATATATCAGCCCTTAGACAGTCAACCTTTGATCCGCTGCTTAATGTAATAGAGAAGAATATCGATTTTTATTAGGGACACATCCCATATTTCTTGACATTAAAATAGCTGTTCTGTAAAATTACTACATGCCAAGAATAGCAAGAGCGGTTGCGGTAGGATTCCCTCATCATATAATCCAAAGAGGGAATAATAAAGAGAAAGTC
>CALGPO010000021.1 GCA_937960465.1 uncultured bacterium | reverse complement strand
CTCGAAAATGGAGCATTTATTACTGTTGACGAAGTAAAGGCACGAGTAAAGATTTTGCCTTTTTAATTCCATATATTCGCCCTCCGGAGATTATCACCGTGTCTCGATGTGAAAATTACCTTGACAGGTATAGCTCCCTTTTTATAGACTCTTCGTAAAATGTTTTAAAAGGGGAAAAGCAAGGGATAACTGAGCCTCCGGGCATTAATCCTGCACAGACAGACAGATTTCCTGACTTATCAGAAAGAGAATATAAAAATCATATTTTCATCTGGGTATTATTAGTGCTTATTCTGCTATCGACATGTGCTCCCATTAAACCTGTGGAACAGCCTGAGCATGTCAACATTCAATACATAGAGGGCATTGTTCAAAGCACTGTTGACAATGAAGTTGTCTTAACACTGAAACTTCCTGAATTCAAAAAGACCCCCGATATTCCAATCAACGAGATTGCGCAACAGGTCATCCAGAAGAGCCTTTTTCTTGAAGGCATTAAAACAGAAATAAATAACATCCCTGCTGTTATAAAGGAAGTGAGGGCAAATACTATTACTGCTGTTCTTGAAAAGCCGCAGGCATTTGCTGCTGGTGCAACATTGAAGTTGCAGATTCCCAGAAAGATAATTGCCATTACAGATTTTGAAGTTATAAGGGGTAAGGAAAAAGAAGTTGGCAGAGTAACTCTTGAAGGATTGACATCCGCTTTAATTGATTCAGGACATTTCATTGTTGTTGAAAGGTCAAAACTAAGGACAATCATAAACGAACTGGAATTAAGTCTGAGCGGGCTGACAAAAGAACCTCCTGAAAAGCTTATGGGGAAACTCTTGACGGCTGACCTTATCCTCACAGGAACGCTGGCAGATATTGGGGGGGCGTGGGACATTAACTTAAGGCTTGTAAATGTCAGGACAGGTCAGGCAATGTCAGCAATTGCAATGAGGATTCCTTTGTTTAGGCCATCGGAATTAAGAGATGCGAGCGCTATGGAGGAGGATTTCGAAAGTAATATTGTAGATGCTTCATGGTTTTTCGGTTACAAAAAGTATGATAAAAGTACTTATGAAAGATATATAGACAAAAACATAGGGGCTGAAGGCTCGAAAAAATCTGCCAGAATAGATTTTGATTTTGATGAAGATACAAAACCTACCTATGCAAAAATAGAAAACAAAAAAAAGAGAGATGTTTCTTTTTACAATGGGATAGAATTTTTCGCAAAAGCGACGAAAAAGCTTTATGGAACCGTAAGTATTTTGACTTCCTTGCCTAATAATCCAAACAGGTTAGACGATTGGTTAGGATACTTTGTGGTAGATACCGAATGGAAAAAAATTAGAATTCCCTTTGAGCAATTAGTTATAGCGAGGGGTTGGTTTAAATATGTCCAGGATTATGGTGCTACTATTGGAGATCAAGTCTGGAGAGCAAATTACATAGAGATGGTGAGAATTGGCGTCTCCAGTTCTAATAACAAACTCCCTGCCAAGGGAACAATGTGGATTGATAAAATTCGTTTTTACAGGGATTAAAAGAGTCAGTTGTGAATAAACGTGATACCTTGAGAGGATCTCAGCAGCTATCAGTAAAAAGCAGTATGAACATTCCTATTTGGGGACGGCCTTTCAGCTTTCTTTATTCCAATAGCCCTAACAGGTCACATCATCTTCCTTATATAGAAGCCATTAGGAACTGCAAGACCGACTGGGAACTGCGGATGTTGATCGAGATAAAACAGGAAGCGCTTGCATGCGCCATGTTATAATAAACCATGAAAAAAGAACCTGTAAGATATTTGGATAACGCAAAGGAGCTTTTGAAAAAATCTCCTATAGAGGGCAACAGGTATACAGATGACAAATATGTGAAATCAGCCTGCGGTGTTGCGTATCTGGGCGTATTGAAGGCTATAGAAGAATCTCTAATTAATAAGGGGCTTACCAAAAAAGAGCTTCCCAAGAAAGTCGAAGAGTACAGAAAGGCGCTCCAGAAATATATATCTATTCATAACGGCAAACTGCTGAAAGAGTTCGATGACCTTTATGACGAGCTTCATATAGCAGGCTATTACAGAGGCATGCTGCATCGCGTCGATGTAGTAAAGGGAGTTTTGAAAGGCGCAAAGGAATTTATCGAAAAGCTTGGATAATACTGCTTATCTTAAAATTCGCCTTTCTTTAGGTTTTTACCTGAAATGAGTTAAAATAACCAATGCCTAAGATTTTAGAGAAGAGATTAATACGTCATCCAGATGTATTTTATTACAGGATCGATGCCCCTTTAATTTCGAGAAAGGCAAAGCCAGGACAATTCGTTATTATCCGCCTCCATGAAAAGGGAGAAAGGATACCCCTTTCCCTTGCAGACATTAATCCAGACAAAGGCACTATAAGTCTGATTGTAATGGCTGTTGGCAAGACCACAACAGAAATGTCTACATTTAATGCAAACGATGAAATACTCGATATTTGCGGGCCACTTGGACAACCCACACATATCGAGAAATATGGCCGCGTAATTCTTGTTGGAGGTGGATTTGGAGTCGCTCCGCTTTATCCTATTGCGAGGTCATTGAAAGAAGCTGGCAATGAAGTTGTTGTTATTATGGGTGCAAGGAGTAAGGACTTATTAATCTATGAGAACGAGATGCAGCAGGCATGCGATAAAGTTTTAATTACAACGGATGATGGAAGCAAGGGTACAAAAGGTGTGGTAACAACGGCTCTCAAGCAGGAACTGGAACAGAACGGTGCAAATATGATTATGGCTGTTGGTCCGGCCATTATGATGAAATATGTTTCTGAAACTACAAAGTCTTTTGGAATAAAAACCTTTGTGAGTTTGAATTCCATTATGATTGACGGCACTGGCATGTGCGGTGGCTGTAGAGTATCAGTGGGGGGTAAGACAAGATTTGCATGCACTGATGGTCCTGATTTTGACGGCCATCTGGTGGACTGGGATATTCTCATCAATCGTCAGAAGACTTATCTTAATGAGGAAAGGGAATCTTTCGAGGCGTGGAAGAAACGCCATGCCTTTGTGATCTGCGAGTGAAATTGTAATGTTGACTAAGGAAGGATATAGCATTTCCGCTTCATTGTCGGAAGGCATCCGGCCTTTCTCCGAAGCAAAGACAGCTCGCTTAAACATCCTGTTACGCTTGGGCTGCCCAAGTCGCTCCAATGCTATATTCTTCCTTGCGAGAGTGTATGACAGAAAACAATAGCAATAAAATTAGTCTAATCAAAACACCAATCCCTGAACAGGACCCTGCAAAGAGGCGTTCAAACTTCGAGGAAGTGACACTGGGCTATACTCCGGAAATGGCTATGAAAGAGGCAGAGCGTTGTCTTCAGTGTAAGAAGCCATTGTGTGTTGAAGGTTGTCTTGTTCATATCCCGATACCTCAATTTATCAAGGCTATCAAACAGGGCGATTTCAAGAAGGCCATAGATCTGATAAAAACTGCAAGCTTTCTCCCTGCTGTTTGCGGAAGGGTTTGTCCGCAGGAAGACCAGTGTGAAAAATATTGCACGCTCGGTAAAAAGGGTGAGCCGGTTGCTATCGGTCGTCTTGAAAGATTTGCTGCTGATTATGCAATGCAGAGTTGGAATGGAGCCGGTATCGAAATTTCAAAGCCAACCGGTAAGAAGGTGGCTATTGTTGGAAGCGGCCCTTCAGGGTTGACCTGTGCATATGATCTGGCCAGATTGGGGCATAAGATTATTATATTTGAAGCACTTCACGAAGCAGGAGGGGTCTTGATGTACGGTATCCCTGAGTTCAGGCTTCCCAAGAGGATAGTTTCTCACGAGATTAATTTGTTGAAGGACATGGACGTGGAAATTATTACCAATGCGGTAATAGGAAAACTTATTACCATAGATGAGATAATGGAGCAGTTCGACGCATGTTTCATAGGTACTGGTGCCGGCCTACCCAAGTTCATGGGCATAGAAGGGGAGAATCTCAACGGTGTTTATTCTGCAAATGAGTTTTTGACCCGTGCAAATTTGATGAGGGCCTATGCATTTCCTGAATACGATACTCCAATTAAGATTGGTAAAAGAGTAGCTGTCATCGGTGGAGGCAATGTTGCCATAGATGCTGTGAGGACCGCCATTCGTCTGGGAGCTAAGGAGGCTACAATAATTTACAGACGTTCAGAAAAAGAGATGCCTGCAAGAAAAGAGGAGATTCACCATGCAAAAGAAGAAGGAGTCATCTTTGAACTCTGCACAAGCCCTGTAAAGATAATCGGTGAAGATGGATGGGTGAAGGCAATAGAATGTGTCCGTATGGATCTCTGCGAAGCAGATGAAAGCGGAAGAAGGCGTCCCATGCCCGCGAAAGGCTCTGAGTTCCAGCTTCCTGTTGATATTGTAATAGTTGCAATAGGCACTGGTCCCAATCCCCTTGTGCCTCAAAGCACGAGTAAACTTGCCTTGAACGATTGCGGCTATATTATTGCCGGTGAAGAAACAGGGCAAACAAGCAGGGAAGGCGTCTTTGCAGGAGGAGATATTGTAACTGGCGCTGCAACGGTTATTCTTGCAATGGGTGCTGGGAAAAAGGCGGCGAAGGCGATTCATGAATATTTGATACATGTCTGAGCCATAATCAGTAATCAAGCAAAGCAGGCACGCTTCAAAGCCTTTATCAATGCGATAAGATTATTTTTCTGCCTGTTTATACTGCTGAATGCAAAAGGTGATACTGAAATTGCCCTTAAACAGCGGGAGGGTTCGACTCTGAGGTATTGCTGATAAATGCTTTTCAGCCATACCTGCTTTGCTTCTGTAAATATTTCTTTGCTATCATGGTCTTGAAATAAAAGGATACAATTTGTTAATAGTTTGAGGTAAAATAACATTACAGTTGCATAAAATCAAAGGTTACAGCAAGGACTAACATGCGTAAAAGACTTTGCCTGCGACATCTTATAAGATTTTCATACCACCATATCGTATTTAGCATTGGATTCAAGTCTCTGTTAAAACATTTATACTCTGCATGAATACGGTTTCCTGTCGCTTGTAAAGGCTTTGAAGCATGTTAGTCCTTGCTGTCTATGCAACATTAAGGATAACATTCAGAAAGGAAATGGATATGAATACAAATAAGAAACTTAAACTTGGACTTCCAAAGGGAAGCCTTCAGGAAGCTACGTTAAAACTCTTCAGAAAGGCAGGTTACCATATAAGCGTTTCTTCACGCTCTTATTATCCAATTTTTGACGACACCGAGATAGATTCTATGCTTATCAGGGCACAGGAAATGGCAAGATATGTGGAGGACGGACATCTTGATTGCGGCCTCACAGGCAAAGACTGGGTGCTTGAACAGGATGCGGATGTTGTTGAGGTTGCAGAACTTATCTACGGCAAAGGAGGATTCAGTCCTGTTAAATGGGTCATTGCCGTACCCATGGATTCAAAGATAAAGAGCGTTAAAGACCTTGAAGGAAAGAGGATTGCCACAGAGCTCGTGGGCTTTACAAAGAGGTATCTTAAATCAAAAGGTGTAAAGGCAGAAGTTGATTTTTCATGGGGCGCAACAGAGGTAAAACCTCCCTATCTTGCTGACGCCATTGTAGAGCTTACAGAGACAGGAGCATCCCTAAGGGCAAACAATCTTAGAATAGTCGAGACTATTATCGAGTCAACGACAAGGTTTGTTGCCAATAAAAAGGCATGGCAGGACAAATGGAAGAGGCAGAAGATGGAAAACATCGCACTGCTTTTAAAGGGCGCCCTTGCTGCAGAGGCAAAGGTAGGCCTCAAAATGAATGTGCCTGAGAAGGCGTTTAAGAAGGTGTTGAGTCTGCTTTCTGCAATGCACTCGCCGACTGTATCCCCACTTTCGGATACAGGCTGGTATGCCATCGAGGTTATAACTGATGAAAAGATGGTCAGGGATTTAATACCGAAATTAAAGAGCATCGGGGCATCTGGGATTGTGGAATATCCATTGAATAAGGTTATACCGTAAATGACCGATGTCCAGCATAGAACAGATGCCGCAAATCCATACAGCATCAAGGTTCCTGTATTTGAGGGTCCTCTTGACCTGTTATTGCATTTAATCAAAGAGAACAAGATAGATATTTACGATATACCTATTGCTGTTATCACAAAGCAGTACCTTGAATACATCGAAATAATGAAGGATCTCAACCTTGAGATCGCCTCGGAATTCCTTGTCATGGCTGCAACCCTCATCTATATAAAATCGAGGATGCTCCTTCCTCCTGATGAAACCATAGAGACAGAAGAGCAGGAAGATCCCCGTGCAGGCCTTGTGCAGAGGCTTCTTGAATATCAGGCATATAAAGAGGCATCCGGCACATTAAGGGAAAGAGAAGAAGTATGGGCTAATATTTTTTCAAGACCGCCCATGAACAAAAATGAGATTGAAGCCGAGCCTGAACTGTATTTGTTCGATGTAAACATCTTCGATCTCATGAGTGCATTGAAGAAAATCATGAGCAGGGTGCCTCCAGAGGCAATAAAGATAACGAGGGAGACCCTGACAGTTAAAGACAAAATTGCGCTGATACTCGACAAGATGGAGAGCGAGCATACAATGAGATTCGATGCGCTCTTTGAGGAAGACACCACAAGGGTTCAGATAGTAGTTACATTTCTTGCACTCCTTGAGATTTTAAGGCTCGGCATCGCAAGGGCTTATCAGGACAAAGAATTCGGGACAATATGGATTATGAGGCATACTGCTATTTAACCTTGCCCAACATTTTAACGAACTCTTTTAATAGTTCACGGTCGTAATTTATTGTCTCCTTTGCAATCACCGATAACGCAAAAAAAGGCGTAAGCGGATATTTTTTGATTCTCGGTGTTGTCAGGGCATCATAACAATCTGCAATTGCCGTTATCCTGCCAAACAGTTTTATGGCCTCCTTTGACAGCCCTGAAGGATAACCCTTGCCTGAAAGTTTTTCATGGTGTTGTAAAACCGCGTCAAAGGATTCTTCAGGTATATTGTTGTGGGTGCGTAAAATCTTTTCTCCCTCGATGACATGAGTTTTAAATATCTGGAACTCAGTATTATCAAGGCTTCCCTGTTTGTTAAGGATTTCAAGGGGGATGGCACTTTTCCCTATGTCGTGCAGTAATGCCCCTATCCCCAACTTTTCTATATCCTCCCTCTTCAATCCTATTGCAGCCCCCAATCCCACAGACATGATCGCAACGTTTACAGAGTGAATATACGTGTAATAGTCGTAAGTTTTTAGCGAGACCAGGTCATATATCACATCCCTGTCCTTTAATACACAGTCGATTATCTTAGCTACCAATTCTTTTGATGCCTTTATATTTTCGCTATTGAACGGGTTATCAAAAAGGTCTTTTACAGTAATCTTTGCATTTTCTTTGACAATAATTGTTTTTATCTTGGATTTATCCTCTCCAGAGATGTTTTCTGATTTCAATAGAGAGTTCAGGTATCCCTGATAAAGTGGAATATCGGATTTCTTGATGACAATATCGCCCTCGGTGGTTAATACCTCCTCGCTTATTATTTCAGGGCGTTTGGGCGTGGCCTCCATTAGTATTTTGAAGCTAAGTTTATTCAATAAAAAAAGACTGAAGTTTATTTTCATTCCGGGTATCAGAAAAACCCTGTCTACCGGATAATGCTGCTCCTTATAGAATGAGTATTCTTTAAATGTTTTAGAAACATTGTCGATAGAATCCTTTCTGGAAGGGTTATTTTGAAGATAGGAGTAAAGCGATAACTTGTCTTCACCAGCAACATATACCCTTGATATTCCCTTTTCTTTCAGGATATTTCTTGCAAGGCTCGTGAATATTGTTTCCTTGTTGAATAACGGCTTAATGGTGCCTTTGTCCTCTACAAAGACATTAAATGGGAGACGTACTCCTACAACAAGCTTATCAGCTTCTATCGGGATGTATGAATCGGCGTCTACTTCTCTATACTTTGTACCCATAGGCTTTATGGCGGCTTCAGACTCTTTAAAATTATAAAACAGATCGAGTAACTTTTTTAGTAAAATTGTTAATTTATTATGACGTGCTTCATCTGAACCCTGTCATTGGGGTCGATGCTACCAATAAAAATGAGGCCAAGATCGGAATTAAAATATTTTTCATAGGATTCTTTTAGATGTCATTGCCTTTAAGACCCTCTCTTTTGCAATGGCCTCTGCTGCCTGCCTCGGAAGGGTTTTTTCTTTAAAGGTCTTTTCGAGGATTAATTTTGTATTTTTCTTAATGCGCTCTGATATGGCGTCAAAAGCCTCTTTCTCAGATTTCTTTGCATACTCCATTGCAGCCATTATCACGCCGCCAGCATTTGCAATAAAATCTGGTACTGAAAGGATGCCTTTTTTATGCAGTATTTCTTCCGCCTCTTTTGTTATGGGGATATTTGCACCCTGAATGATTAATTTCGCTTTTACACCTTCAACATTTTCTTTGCTTATTACGTCAGGAGTTGCAGCAGGGATTAAAATATCGCACTGTATTAAAAACAATTCTTCACATCTCTTAATGGTTCCCTTCTTGTAATTTACAACTGTCCCCGTGTTTTCCTTTATATCAATTAATTCGTTTACATCTATTCCATCTGGATTGCAGATGCTTCCCTTTGTATCGCTCACTGCCACGATTACCGCGCCTTTTTCAGAAAGAAATTTTGCAGCAGCCTTTCCAACGCTCCCGAATCCTTGAATTGCAACCCTTGCGCCTTTCAATTCAATATTCGCATAAGGACATGCAATCTCGGCGCATTTGGCCAATCCAAATCCTGTTGCGCCCAACTTATCGAGGGGAAGGCCCCCTATTTCTTCAGGAAGTGCTGTTGCCCTTCTAATCTCATCATATATCCATGCCATGCATTCCTCATTGCTTCCCATATCAGGGCCTGGGATGTATTCCTGAAGGTCTTTTATCGCCTGTGCGAATATTCTGAAGTAATGCTCTTTTTTTGGATCTCTGGGGTCAGCTATTATTCCTGCCTTTCCTCCGCCGTGCGGAAGTCCGGCAATAGAATTCTTCATGGTCATTGTGCGTGCAAGTCTTTTTACCTCTTCGATAGTAACATCCTGAGATACCCTTACTCCTCCAATGGAAGGGCCGAGTGCAGTGTTGTCCACTACAACGATTGCGTGCAAATTGGATACAGGGAAGAAAAGTTGAATCACCTTTGAAGGCCCAATTTCCTTAATGGCAGGTTTATCCATAAGCCACCTCCGATTCGGTATGATTACAATTTTATCATAATCATATTAATCATATGGAGGCAGGCTTTTTAGCTTGCTGGCGGTCCCAACGGGATTCGAACCCGTGTTTTAGCCTTGAGAGGGCCACGTCCTAGGCCTCTAGACGATGGGACCACTGATGGCTGGGGAGAGAGGATTCGAACCCCTATAAGCAGATCCAGAGTCTGCCGTCCTGCCATTGGACGACTCCCCAAAGAACAAGAATAGTATAAAATAAAAAATAAAATTCTTTCCACAACTATTCACTTCTTTTTTGTTTCAAACAGTCCCTTTACTTCTTCCATAAGGTCGTTTATGTCTTTGAACTGTCTATAAACAGATGCGAATCTTACATAAGCCACCTTGTCAAGGTCTTTTAATGCTGACATTATCTCCTCGCCTATCCATGTGCTCTGTATTTCTTTCACATTGAGTCCCATCAATTTCTTCTCGATATTTTTCTCTATCTCTTCCAGTTTTGTGATAGGGATGGGACGTTTTTCGCATGCCTTTTTGAGCCCTGTGAGTATCTTGTGTCCGTCAAAAAACTCACGGCTTCCGTCTTTTTTGATAACCATGGGGAAGGGGTCTTCAACCCTTTCATAGGAGGTGAACCTCTGCTCGCACTTGAGGCACTCCCTCCTTCTCCTGATGACATCTCCTTCTTTGCTCGCTCTGGAGTCGATTACCTTGTCTTCGATGCTGCCGCAAAAAGGGCATTTCATAATCAATAGATAGGGTGCTTGCTGCAGAGGGCTTTTACCCTCCCATTCATATCGGCTATCGCAGAGGGATTGTTTATGTTGCGGATAATGTTTGATATTATGTCTGCGATTTCATCCATCTCTGAATCTCCCATTCCTCTTGTAGTTATGGAGGGAGTTCCGAGCCTTATGCCGCTTGTTATTGTTGGCGGCTTGTCATCGTATGGTATAGAATTTTTATTTACGGTTATGCCGGCCTTGTCCAGGGCCTCTTCTGCTTCCTTACCTGTGACATTCATGTTCCTTAAATCAACGAGCATAAGGTGATTGTCTGTACCTCCCGATATTATTTTGAATCCACGTTTAATGAGCCCTTCTGCAAGCCTTTTCGCATTGCTCACAACCCTTTTTTGGTAGTCTTTGAATTCCGGGGTCAATGCTTCTTTAAGAGCCACTGCCTTTGCAGCAATCACATGGACAAGTGGGCCTCCCTGTATTCCGGGGAATATCATTTTGTCAACGGCTTTTGCATGCTCTGCCCTGCACATTATCATTCCACCCCTTGGTCCTCTTAATGTCTTGTGGGTTGTCGATGTAACAAAATCTGCATACGGAATCGGAGATGGATGCTGGCCTGCCGCGATCAATCCTGCAATATGTGCTATATCTGCGAGCAGATATGCGCCGACCTCTTTTGAGATTTCAGAGAATGTCTTGAAATCGATGATGCGTGAATATGCGCTTGCGCCAACCACTATCATTTTTGGTTTATGCTGAAGTGCAAGCCTTCTTACCTCATCCATTTCTATGTAGCCTGTATCTTTATTCACACCGTAGGAGACTGTTTTGTAAAGCATGCCTGTGAAATTAACTGGTGCGCCGTGTGAAAGATGTCCGCCATGTGATAGGTTCATTCCGAGGATTGTATCTCCAGGCCTTAAAAAGGAGAAATAGACTGCCATATTCGCCTGGCTTCCTGAATGGGGTTGGACATTTACATGCTCTGCGCCGAATAGTTCCTTTGCCCTTTCTATGGCAAGCCTTTCCACGATATCGGCATATTCGCAGCCTCCGTAATAACGTTTATTCGGATAGCCTTCTGCATATTTGTTGGTGAATACAGAGCCCTGTGCCTCAAGTACAGCGCGGCTTGCATAATTTTCGGATGCGATTAAAAGGATATTATTCTGTTCCCTTTCTGTCTCCTTGACTATTGCTTCGTATATTGCTGTGTCGATTGCCTTTACATGTCCGAGATTCATAACCATTACCCCAAAAAACTGCGATTTTTTAGGTGCCACTCCTTACAGTTTTTTCCTCTATGAGCGTGATTTTTTTGAGTCTGTTTGCATGCCTTCCACCTTCAAAGGGCGTTGTCATCCATGTGCGGACTATCTCTTTTGCAAGGTCCTTGCCAATGATCCTGCCGCCAAGGACGAGGATGTTTGCATCATTATGGAGCCTGCTCATTTTTGCCGAGAAGAGTTCATTGCAGAGGGATGCGCGGATATTCGGGAATTTATTCGCAACAATGGACATCCCGATCCCTGTGCCGCATATAAGTATCCCTCTTTCTGCCTTTCCTGTTGAGACGGCTTCTGAGACCTTTTCGCCAAAGTCAGGATAGTCAACGGATTGAGGGGTGTCTGTGCCGTAATCTTTGTATTCGTGTCCTAATTCATTCAATACCGCAATTATTTCTGTCTTCATCTCAAGACCGGCGTGATCGGAACCGATGGCGATGAGCATTTAGCCTCCGAGTTTTAAGTAGTTAAAGGATTAATTAGTTGGCAGTTAACTACTTGGTTACTTAAATAGAGTATCTTATAAAAGAGATGTGATTGAAGTCAAGAAATGATGTTAATCTGACGCTCTGTGGTTGTTTATCAGCCATGTCTCAAATTCAGGGAAGTTTCTCCTGAAATGCATCTCGAACCAGCAGCGCTCTTTCTGCGTCCATTGAGGCCATGAGCTGTGCAGAAAGGCTATGATATTTTTAATGATGGTATCATCGTCAGAAGGCGAAGGAACCACCTTTGTTATAGAGCTACCTTATTAAGAACTCCAGCAGCGCCTTTTCCGTATGGAGCCTGTTTTCGGCCTGGTCAAAGACAGCGCTGTTTGGGCTGTCCATAACCTCATCTGTTATCTCTTCGCCCCTGTGTGCCGGAAGACAATGAAGCACGATGACATCTTTTTTTGCACACTGAAGCAACTGGCTGTTTATCTGATAATTCTTGAATTTTGACTTCTTCTTCTCAGCCTCATCTTCCTGCCCCATGCTTACCCATACATCTGTATAGACAACATCTGCCCTGCCTGCTGCCTCTTTAGGGTTCCTGAGAATGATTATTTCTCCGGCATCTGCACTACTCCTTGCCCTGTCAAGGATATCAGGATTTGGCTCGTAGCCTTCTGGACATGCGATGGTTATGTTAATCCCTGTTCGTGCTGAAGCCTCTACTAAGGAGTTGGCTACATTATTTCCGTCGCCGATATAAGCGAGGTGAATGCCTTTGAGCCTTCCCTTCTTTTCCATGATAGTCATAAGGTCTGCGAGGGCCTGGCATGGATGATGAAAATCCGAAAGACCGTTAATTACAGGGGCTGTTGCATGGGATGCAAATTCCTCCACAGAGGAATGTGCGTATGTCCTTAGAATTATTCCGTTTAGATACCGCGATAAAACCCGTGCAGTATCTGCTATGCTCTCTCCCCTGCCAAGCTGTATCTCCTTTGGATTGAGATAAATGGATTGCCCGCCGAGTTGATATATTCCCACCTCAAAGGACACCCTTGTCCTTGTCGAAGGTTTTTCAAAGAATAGGCCTATGCTCTTTCCTATGAGGGGGCATTTGTTTTTGTCAGCGCCTGATTTTAATTCCAGTGCCCTTTTGATCAGATTTTCTATTTCATCTTTCGATAAGTCCCATATTGTCAGAAAATCTCGTTTTCCATCTGTTTGGCCATTCATTTGCCCAGTACCTCCTCCATAACATCCACCAAATGATCAATGTCCTTTTTTTCTACAATCAGGGGTGGAGTGAATCTAAGGACATTACCTGCTGTGCAGTTTATCAGAACGCCTTTTTCAAGACATGCCTTGACTATGGGGGTCCCATCACTTATCAGTTCCAGTGCAATGATTAAACCCTTTCCCCTGATATCCACAATTTTCTCAGGATAATCATCCTTGAGTTGGTTTAGTCTTTTTATGAAATATGCCCCCATTCTGTTGCAGTGGTCTAAGATAAATCCGTCCTCTAATATTGTCTCAAGCGTTGCTATAGCTGCTGCACAGACCAATGGGTTGCCGCCGAATGTAGATGCATGGCTGCCTGGCTGGAATGAGGCTGCAACCCCTTCTGTGGCAAGCATGGCGCCTATTGGCACTCCTCCACCAAGTCCCTTTGCGAGGGTCATTATGTCGGGTGTTATGCCGTAATGCTCATACGCAAAGAGCCTTCCTGTCCTTCCCATACCTGTCTGAACCTCATCCAGTATCAGCAAAAGTCTGTTTTTATTGCAGCTTTCCCTGACCTTTTTTAAATAGTCTTCAGAAGGAATTTTTACTCCTCCTTCTCCTTGAATGGGTTCGAGCATGACAGCGCAGGTGTTTTTGTTTATTGCGGACTGCAGTGCGCTTATGTCGTTAAACGGTACATATCTGAATCCCGGCATGAGGGGTTCGAATCCCTTCTGGAATTTCTCCTGGCCTGTGGCTGTAACGGTTGCGAGCGTTCTCCCGTGAAATGAGTTCAGTGCAGTAATGATCTCAAAACGCTCTTGTCCATAATGCTCCTTTGCGTATTTCCTTGCCAGTTTTATAGCAGCCTCATTGGCTTCAGCTCCGGAGTTGCAGAAGAAGACCTTATCGGCAAATGAGTGCGTACATAAAAGCTTTGCAAGCTTTATCTGAGGTTCGATATGATAAAGATTTGATACATGCAACAGCCTCTGCGCTTGCTTTTGTAGTGCTATGACGACCTTTGGATGACAGTGACCGAGGACATTTACAGCAATGCCTCCAACAAAATCGAGATATTCCTTTCCGTCAGAGCCCCAGACCTTTATGCCGCGGCCTTTTCTGATGACCAATGGCTGGCGGTTATAGGTGTGCATCAGATAGCGGTCAGAGTCTTCTATAAGATCTTTTGCAATATTTTTTCTGGCTTCCATAGGAGATGATAACACAACAACAGCAAATGGGTAAATGGGTGGATGATTATAATCCGTAAACATGGATAGCGGATATGCGCTCAAAGCCTTAAATAATGCAATGAGATTATTTTTCTGCCTGTTTTTCTGCTGAATGCAAAAGGTGATACCGAAGTTGCCCTTAAACGGCGGGAGGGTTCGGCTCTAAGGTATCGCTATTTAAGGCTTTTCGGCATACCCGCTATCCATGCATTCAGTCTTTATTACGGATTATGGGATGATTATGTTATAATTTTGGACTATGAAAATTGCGATAACAGGTAAGGGCGGGGTTGGGAAGACAACTCTTTCTGCGGTATTGAGCCATTTATTTTCTGCTGACGGCAAGAGGGTCATTGCTGTGGATGCAGATCCAGATGCGAATCTTGCGCAGGCATTAGGCGTTAAACTGTCGGATATTGAGAAAATAAGACCGATTGCTGACATGCCGGAATTGATAGAAGAAAGGACAGGCGCAAAGCCCGGAAGCATGGGAGGCATATTCAAACTGAATCCGAGGGTTGATGACCTTCCCGAGGAAATCGGATACAAATTTAACGGCATTACCCTGCTCGTGGCAGGCAAATCGAAGGCAGCAGCATCGGGATGCTACTGCCCTGAGAATGTCCTTCTGAGGAGGCTTTTAAAACATCTTGTTGTAGAAAGGGACGAGGTGGTTGTTGTTGATATGGAGGCAGGGATAGAGCATCTCACAAGGGGCACTGCAGAGGCGGTTGATGCCTTTATAGTTGTGGTGGAGCCGGGACAGAGGAGTATCCAGACTGCAAATACCGTAAAGGAGATGGCAAAGGGGCTCGGCGTGAAGCACGTCTTTGTTGTTGCGAATAAAGTGAGGAACGACAGCGATGTTTCCTTTTTGAAAGAGCACATAAAGGATATGGAATTTCTGGGTGCAATACGGTTCAACCAATCGGTCATGGATGCTGATGTCAGGGGCGATTCTCCATTTAGTGCTGCAACAGAGGTTGTTGAAGAGATCAGGGGGATAAAGGAAAAACTCGAAGGCTATCTTGGAAAGGGATAGGATTCCTATTTGTGACAGGCAAATCTGATATAAGAAAATACATTTTATCCCGCAGGGATTCTATACATGAAGAAATCAGGAAGGACAAGGACAGGGAGATTAAAGAAAGGCTGCTGGTGCTTTCGGAGTTTAAGGCATCCCATAAAATTCTCTTATATGCCTCTTTCAGAAGCGAAGTTGACACCTTTGATCTGTTAAAATATTGCATTGCCCATGGCAAAGCAGTTGTGCTGCCGAGGGTTGATAAACAGGACGGCGAGCTGAAACTTTACGAGATAAAGGATACAGAGGAGCTTGTTAAAGGTTATTTTGGAATACCCGAACCTGATGTATCTGAAGACAGAAGGATGAATGTTGAGCATATGGATTTAATATTAGTTCCAGGGGTAGCTTTTGACGAAAAGTGTAACAGGCTGGGATATGGCAAGGGTTTTTATGATAAATTATTGTCAAGGGTCAAGGGTCAAGGGTCGAAGGTCAAGGGTTTAATTGCCTTGGCATATGAAGAACAGATAGTGGAGTCGATCCCTTCTGAATCGCATGATATAAGAATGGATAAGATAATAACCGATAAACGGATTATAGAGTGTCATAATTAAGTAGTCAAGGGGTTAAAGGGCAGGCATGGACAGCAAAAAGATAGAAGAAGGCGTAAGATTAATCCTTGAGGGTATAGGCGAAGACACGGAGCGTCCGGGTCTTAAAGACACGCCAAGTCGTGTGGCAAAGATGTTTGCTGAGATATTTGCAGGGCTTCAAATGCCTGAAGAAGACCTGCTTAAACCCATAGAAGGTGAGAGCCACGATGAGATGGTGCTGCTTAAGGACATTCCATTCTATTCTGTTTGCGAGCACCACCTCTTGCCTTTCATTGGGAAGGCGCATATTGCTTATATACCATCAGGAACGATAGCTGGACTAAGCGAGCTTGCAAAGGCACTGGAACATCTTGCAAAGAGGCCTCAGGTTCAGGAGCGTTTGACAGCGCAGCTTGCAGACATGATTATGGATAAGCTTAAACCAAGGGGCTGTATGGTTGTTGTAGATGCCGAGCATTTATGCATGAGCATGAGGGGCATAAAAAAGCCGGGCTCAAGGACAGTGACATCAGCAGTACGTGGGATATTCAGGAGCAAGCAGAGCACGAGAGAAGAAATGCTGGAATTGATAAAGAAACAGTGAATGAGCAGGTGGGTGAATGTGTAGAAACTCATACATTCATTTACTCGCAATCTAAATAAACCTTAATGTTGCATAGACAGCAAGGACTAACATGCTTCAAAGCCTTTGCAAGCGACAGGAAACCGTATTCATGCAGAATACAAATGTTTTAACAGAGACTTGAATCCAATGCTGAATACGATATGGTGGTATGAAAATCTTATAAGGT
>CALGPO010000020.1 GCA_937960465.1 uncultured bacterium | reverse complement strand
AGTGTTGACCTTAATGTTGCACAGACAGCAAGGACTAACATGCTTCAAAGCCTTTACAAGCGACAGGAAACCGTATTCATGCAGAATATAAATGTTTTAACAGAGAGGTGAATCCAATGCTGAATACGATATGGTGGTATGAAAATCTTATAAGGAGTCGCAGGCAAAGTCTTTTACGCATGTTAGTCCTTGCTGTAACCTTTGATTTTATGCAACTGTAAGGTTGATTCAAGTGTATATATGAGAGATAACAGATGCATCATCCATCAAGTATTCAATGTAGTAGATGACGGATACAAGATAAATGTTAATACAAGTGCGGAGTTTAAAGTCTTTCCGCAGCACCTGCCTTACAAATCTGCCTGTGCGTTGCACGCAGACAGGCCTGAATATAGCAAGTAGGGGCAGGGCTTGCCCCTGCCCTTTTGAAGGCAACCGCAAGGGTTGCCCCTACTATGATTTAATTATGAGTAAGCTTTATGTCATAGGCATTGGCTACAAGCCGCTTGACAAGAGTGCGCGGGAGATTATTTTAAATTCAAACGTCATCCTTGCTTCAAGCAGGCTTGCAGAGGTTTTTATGGGTTATGAAGAATATGAGGCAGTTAAATATAAAATAAAAGTTATAAACAATGTGGATGAAACTATTAAATTTATTAGTGCGGAAGTGCGGAAGTGTAGAAGTGAGGGACTAAAAAACTTTAGAACTTCCGAGCATCCGGGCTTCCGAACTGTCGTTCTCCTTGCCTCCGGAGACCCCATGTTTTTCGGAATCGGCAGAAGAGTTGTAAGAGAATTCGGAAAAGATGTCGTTGAAATCATCCCTGATATGTCCAGCGTTCAGATAGCATTTTCAAAAATAAAAGAGGCATGGGATGATGCTTTTTTAATGAGCCTTCACGGAGGCCCTGACCCAGAGAAAAGGAGAAGGCTGCCGTATGAAATAAATGATATTCCCTTTCTGCTTCAGAAATATAATAAAATCGCAATTCTTACAGATAGAGAAAACAATCCTTCAATAATTGCAAAAAGCCTTTTGGAGTCTTCCGCGCTTCCGCACTTCTGCGCTTCCGCACTAAAGATATATGTCTGCGAAAAACTGGGCTATCCTGATGAAAAGATAATATCCGGCAGTCCTGAAGAGATAGCTTCAATGACTTTTTCAGAGCCTAATGCAGTAATAATAAAGTCAGAAGTCAGAAGCCGGAAGTCAGAAGTAGGCTTTGGATTGACTGAAGCCGAGATAGTTCATTCACACGGCCTCATAACAAAAGACGAGGTAAGGGCAGTAACGATTCATAAGTTGAGGCTTCCTCAAAAAGGCGTGTTATGGGACATTGGTGCGGGTTCTGGTTCTGTATCAATAGAAGCCGCAAGGCTTTTCCCTGACTTGAAGGTCTTTTCTATTGAGAAAGATGAGGAGCAGGTTCATAATATCGGTAAAAATAAAGTTAGGTTTGGTATTTCTAATATTGAGATTATAGGCGGGACAGCTCCTAATATTTTAGAGGGGCTTCCGTCTCCTGATAGGGTATTCATAGGCGGAAGCGGGGAAAAGTTAAAAGATATAATGGATTATCTTATTAAAAAGCATATTAAGCTTATTGTCGTAAATGCAGCAACAATAGAGACTTTGAATGACGCAATTCAATGTTTTGAAAACCACGGGTTTGATATTGAAATCTCGGAAGTTTCCGTATCAAGAGCTAAATCGCTTGCAGGCAAAAAACATATGAGCGCATTGAATCCTGTATTCATAATACAAGGGCAAAGGAGGCTGGCATGTTAGATGTAATTAGACAAAGAAGAAGCGTGAGGTCTTTTGTTAAGAATGCCGTTGAGAAAGAAAAACTCAATGAGGTATTGAAGGCTGCCATGTTTGCGCCTACTGCTAAACATTTGCGTCCGTGGGAATTTATTGTCGTAACTAATGAAACTAAAAAGATTGAACTTTCAAAGGCAACTCCTTATGCGTCTTTTGCAAAAGATGCGCCGCTTATAATTGTGATTTGTTATGACATCAATAAAGGCAATAGGTTTAAAGAAGACTGTTCCATTGCCGCAGAGAACATTTACCTTGAGGCAGTAAATCAGGGGCTCGGCACATGCTTCGTGCAGATAGCCGATGGCACGGAAGCTGATGCGGGCAATCCGGAAGAATATGTAAAAAAGATGCTTGATATTCCAGAAAACTACCGTGTCCAGTGCTTAATGCCATTGGGTTACCCTGCAAAGCCGTCCGCTCCGCATAAAGATGAAGAGTTTGATTTGAAAAAGGTTCATTATGAAAGGTTTTAAATAATGACAGGAAAACTTTATGTTATAGGAGTCGGTCCCGGAGACCCTGAACTGCTGACATTGAAGGCAGTGAGAATTCTTAAAGATATACAATGCATCTGTGTTCCAAAGGGAAGAGATGAAGGCAGCAGCCTTGCATTGTCCATTGTGCAAAAGGCATTGAATCTTGAGGGTAAAGAAATTATCGAGGCCCATTTTCCGATGAGGAAGACAGGAGGACAGAAACCAGAAGTCAGAAGTCAGACTACAGATAAAGACAGTCCACAGAATAAAGGGACTGTCCCAGATTTACGGACACAACCCACTGTTTCCCCCTTAACAAAGGGGGAATTAAAGGGGGTTGTAGAATCGGGACTGTCCCCGACAACAGACAAAGAGCTTGACATAAAATGGAATAAAACAGTTGAGGCAATTTTGAACAGGCTGAACAAGGGAATAGACATGGCTTTTATAACCATAGGCGATCCTACTATTTACAGCACATTTTTTTACTTGTATGACAAACTTCTTGATCTTAATCCTGAACTTAATATTGAAATAGTTCCCGGAGTCTCTTCAATAAATACCGCTGCAGCAAGGGCAGGTTTATGCCTTAGCCTTGCCGATGAAAAGATAGCTATACTGCCTGCAAATTATATGAACGATATAAAAGAGACTCTGGCAAGATTTGATACTGTAGTCCTCATGAAGGTCAATAAGGTATTTGACGGTGTAATGAGTATATTAAGAGAAAGAGGACTGATAGATAACGCAGTTTATGTCTGCCGTGCGGGTATGGAGGACGAGAAGATTTTCAAAAACATAAGAGACATCAAGGAAAGCGATCTCAATTATTTTTCGCTGGTGATAATCAAGAAATGAGCAAGGTATATTTCATAGGAGCAGGGCCAGGAGACCCTGAATTGATAACAATCAAAGGCAGAAGGCTGCTCGATAATGCCGATATTGTAATCTATGCTGGAAGCCTTGTGAATCCAGCCTTACTTGAGGGCTTAAAGGCAGAGATGTATAATTCGGCGTCAATGACTCTCGATGAAACAACGGAGGTCATTAAAAAGTCTATTGCGGACAAAAAAATTGTTGTCAGACTTCATACAGGCGACACATCCTTTTACAGCGCCATATCAGAGCAGATAGAGCGGTTGAGAGGATTAGATATTGAATACGAGGTCATTCCCGGTGTATCCTCAGCAATGGCAGGGGCAGCAATCTTAGGACAGGAGCTTACCATACCGGAAATCAGCCAGACCGTCATATTTACAAGGCTTGAGGGAAGAACCCCTGTGCCCGAAACCGAAAAATTAAGCGACTTAGCAAAGCACAAAGCAACAATGGTTATATTCCTAAGCGTCGGCATGATAGAAAAAGTAAAAGATGAACTATTAGAAGGCTATCCTAACAATACACCTGTCGTGATTGTTGAGAAAGCAACATGGCCTGAACAGCGTGTGATAACAGGAGAACTTAAAAACCTCGACTCGCTCGTCAGAGACGCTGAAATAAAAAAGACAGCTCTGATATATGTAGGCGAGTCTCTCAGGGCATCATCAGAATCTCTCGGCAAAGAATCGAAATTATACAACAAGAATTTCAAACATGAATACAGAAAATAATACAGCCATTTTCTACATAACAGATAATGGCCTTAAAACTGCTGAAAGGCTCAAGGTCCTTTATCCAGATGCTCCAGTCTTAAAGTTTAAATCAGAGATTGTCTCTGAAATATGGAATGAAAGCAGAAACCTCATTTTTATCATGGCAGCAGGCATCGTGGTAAGGACTATAGCGCCTTTAATAAAAGACAAAAAAACAGACCCGTCAGTTGTTGTGCTTGATGAAAAAGGGGAATATGCCATAAGCCTCTTAAGCGGGCATCTTGGCGGAGCGAATGAATTGGCAAAAAAAATAGCGGAATTTCTAAAAGCAGAGGCAATAATAACAACAGCATCCGATGTAAATAACCTGACTTCCATAGATTTATGGGCAAAGGAAAATAATCTCGTTATTGAAGATTGGGAACTCGTTCCACAAATAGGCACAAGGCTTCTCAACAACGGCGCATTGAGGATATTCTCTGAAATACAAATCGAATTGCCCGATGAATTTTTAAAAGTAAGTGATCCGAGATTTGCAGATGTATTGATAACAAACAAAAAAGACCCATTTACCGATTCACCCATTCACCGATTCACCCATTCATCCATTTACCCATCTACACAGCTTTATTTAAGGCCCAAAAATCTTGTTATCGGAATCGGGTGCAACAGTGGGACATCAGATAAAGAGATAGCAGAAGCAATCAAGGCTGTATTTGATGAAAACAATCTGTCATTCCTCTCAATTCATTCAATCGCAACCATTGATATAAAAGAAGATGAAGAGGGATTAAATGCATTTGCAGAAAAATATAATTTTAAAATTAAGACCTTTAATGTAGATGAACTTAACGCGGTGGAGGGATTACAAAAATCAGATGTGGTCTTTAAGGCAACAGGCGCAAATGCTGTTTCAGAGCCTGCGGCATTGCTTGCGTCAGGGACATCTGAACTGCTTGTGCCAAAATATAAACTCGGAAATGTAACAATAGCGGTTGCGGAACTCAACCACTTCACCACTTCACCGCTTCACCCATTCACCACTTCACCGCTTCACCCATTCGGCAGGATTTACATTGTCGGCACAGGGCCGGGAAGCATTGAGCATCTAACACCCTATGCACAAGATGCTATAAGAAAGTCAGATGTTATTGTTGGATACGGAACATATCTCGATTTGATACAGGAATTGCTCAAAGACAAAGAAGTCATATCAACAGGCATGACAAAAGAAGTTGAAAGATGTAAAAGGGCAGTTGAGCTTGCGATGTCCGGGAAAACTGTTTCTGTCATAAGCGGCGGAGACCCAGGTATATATGCCATGGCAGGGCTGGTGTTTGAAGTACTTAGAGCGGAGGCGCGGAAGAGCAGAAGTGCGGAAGTAACTTCCGAACTTCCAAACCTCCAAACTTCCAAACTTGCTATTGAAGTCATTCCCGGTATCTCCGCCTTGAATGCCTGCGCAGCAAGGCTTGGTGCGCCGCTCATGCATGATTTCGCAGTAATAAGCCTTTCAGACAGACTCACGCCGTGGGAATTAATTGAGAAAAGGCTTGCAGCAGCGGCGATGTCTGATTTTGTAATAGTCCTCTATAATCCAAAAAGCATGGGAAGGCCCGGGCATATCAATAAGGCAAGGGCAATACTCCTCAGATACCGAAGCACCGAAACACCTGTGGGAATTGTAAAAAGTGCAATGAGAGAAAATGAGAGGATTATTATCACAAATCTGAGGGATATGTTGAACTACGATATAGACATGCAGACAACAGTGATAGTAGGGAATTCCCAGACCTTTACATGGAATAACTATATGATTACACCGAGGGGATATGAAAACAAAAAATAAAGTTGCCTTCCTCTGGGATGAGTCTTTTCTCTGGGGATTGATGGCATACAAGGCTCTGAAGGCATGCAATCTTTCTTTTGAACTTATCCGTTCGGATAATATAAAGAATGGAGAATTAAAAAATTACAGGATGCTCTTTGTGCCAGGCGGGTGGGCATCGAATAAGATAAAAGCCCTCGGTGAAGAGGGCATCAGTGAAATAAAGAAATTTGTGAATAAAGGTGGTAATTATTTGGGTTTCTGCGGAGGTGCAGGTCTTGCAACACTTGATGGCATAGGGCTTTTAAATATAAAGAGGATGCCCACAAAGCAGAGGGTGCCAAGCTTCAGCGGCCGGATACAATTAAATATTTCAGAGCATGCTATTTTCACCCCTTCACCCCTTCACCCCTTCACCCCTTCACCCATTCACCCATTCACCCATTCACCCATTCACCCATTCACCTATTCACCCATTCACCCATTCACCCCTTCACCAATCTTTTATGCATGGTGGCCTTCACAATTCTTGGTTGATGATAAGACCATAAAAATACTCGCTACTTATGGAGATGCACTCCCAGATTCATTCAGTTCGGATTTGAATGTGGGAGATGTTGAGGCCAATGGCGGCTGGTCAGAATTGGAAGATATTTATAAAATCAATCTGAATCCCCGGAGATTAAAAGATGCGCCTTCAGTGGTGGAAGGAAATTTTGGAAAAGGCAAAGTAATTTTATCATTAATACATTTTGATACCCCTGAAGATGAAAACGGCGCAAAAGTTTTAAAAAATCTCTGGGAATATCTCGCAGAGCAGAGCAACAGAACAGCAGAACAACAAGATATTAAGGGAAAAATTATTCCTCATGAAAACTACTGCTCTACTGCGCTGCTGCACTGCTGCACTGATATTGAGGCTGCAGTCGATGACCTGATCAATCTCGGCATTCGCAACTTCCTCTGGTTCTGGAGGAATCCCATGTTTTTGCAGTGGCGTAGGGGAGTAAGAGGGCTCGAATACTGCACGCTTTATGTGATGATAAAGGAAATTGCGGAAATAATTAAAAAACAGCAATCAGAAGTTAGCAGTCAGCAGTCAGATTTAAATAAAATAAAAAATTTGTTAATGCCATTTACGGAAAAAGCTAAACAGCTTTTGATTTTAGAAAGATATGCCATGCAAAATGGGCATATAACATACGAAAAATGTGATGACCCAAAAATACAGGAAATGCGGACAGAGCTTTTTGGAAATTCAAAGAGTTATGGAGGGTTATTTAAGAAGCTCATAGACGAAATAGACAGAATTTTATATATGCTATTAAGAACATAGGAGGCGCAATGACACAGCTTGAAAGGGCAAAGAGAGGAATAACAACAGACATCGCACCCGGATATGACCACATAACATCAGCCATCGGTGCTGCGCTCTCATCTGCCTATGGCGCTGATTTCATCTGCTATGTGACTCCAGTCGAGCATTTAGGCCTGCCATTTCCTGAAGATGTTAAGCAGGGAGTTATTACAGCAAGGATTGCAGCATACATCGGTGATATGGTGAAGTTGAAAAGGCGAGACAGGGACAAGGAGATGTCCATTGCAAGAAGAGACCTTGACTGGCATAAGCAGTTTGAATTGGCAATTGCAAAGGATGAGGCAGTGAGGATAAGAAGCGAAAGGCAGCCATCAGCCGAAGACTCATGCACCATGTGCGGACAGTTCTGCGCATCGAGGATTTTGAAGGGTATGTTTGATGATGAGATAAGAAACGGAGGGAAGTGCTAAAACATGGAAGATTTAATAAGTCATATAGTTTTTTAATTGCTGAATTGTCAGATTTTTTTATTGACAAGTATAGCCTATAACTGGTATAAAGTCATACCTGTAAAGTTGCTTGTCATTTTATTTGTAAAATATAGTCTGCATGCCAGACTCTAAAATCCATGAATAGGAGGTGTTTCTATGAAGCTTGGCGTTTTTATGAGCGATTTCAGAGGCGGTTCCGATGTCCTCAACAGGTTGAGTGCAGAGAAACTCGGCATCATCCTCGTAGGCAACGGCATTTATCACGCAACAACAAAAGAAAATGGAAAGTCTTCACCTCTGCTAGACAAATCAGCAAATTTCTATGTGCTGTCAGAAGACCTCGAAAGCAGGGGTTTCAGCTCTGCCGATGTGGACAGCCGCGTAAAGCCTGTCACTTACAGCGATGTGGTTGACCTTATTTTCAATGACTATGAAAAAATAATATGGATATAGAAAGGAGGCAATTATGGGCAAATTGACTATAGGCTGTTTTTCATCACTGGTCGGCTCCGTATCCCTCGACTTTGGAGTTAAGCTCGCAGAAGCTGCTGTAAAGAAGGGACACGAGGTAGACTTTTGGGTATCAAGCAATGCAACAATGCTTTCAAAAAAGGGACAAAAGGCATTCAAGGATTATTCACACCTTGCAAAAACACTCACAGAACTCTTCGCAACAGGTAAATTCAAAGCAGTAGTCTGCGAGGCATGTGCCGAGGCGAGGGGCTATCATAAGGATGACACAATGGAAGGCTGGGGAAGGCGCAGCATGGACTGGTATTTAGCAAGCACCTTCAGCGCAGACAGAGTACTTCTCATAGGAGGTGATTAATATGGCTACTAAAAAACTCGCATTTATAATAAGGTCGCTTCCATATAAAACTGAGGCATCAAGGCTTGCACTCACACATGCAATAGCAAGCCAGACAGTTGAGATATATTTAGAGGAAGGAGACAATATTGAACCAGTAGTATGCTTTATCGGAGATGGGGTGCTCAACTGCCTTAAGAGCCAGCAGGCAATGAAGCATTACGGTATCACAAGCCTTGAACAACATATGAAGAACAGTCTGCTTCTTGACCTGAAGGTCATGATATGCAAAGAGGATGTTGACAGGTTTGGCCTCAAAGAGGATCATCTGATCATGGACGCAGAAGACGTCGGCGGAGAGACAAAAGCGCAGTTGGTTCCGTACAGCGAAATTCAAAAAGTGATGGAAGAAGTTGACCATCTGCAATTCTTTTAAAATAAGGAGGATGTAAAAATGGCAGATTTGAAGTCGCAACCAGTAGCAGAAACCCTTGATGTATTGGGAAGGGTATGTCCTTACCCCTTGGTCCTAACCAAAAAAGCACTGGAGAAAATGCCAAGTGGGGGGGTTCTCAAGATAATATGTGACGCTCCTGCATCTGCAGAGGATTCAATTCCACGGTATGCAGAAAAACAGGGTTATGAGTTTGAATCCGTAAAGCTTGAGGACAAGGGTTATTGGGAGCTTTACATCAAGAAAAGCTAATCAGTCAAAAATAAAAAAGGGCGTCCCGATAATCGGGGCGCCCTTTTTTACTGCTCTCTTACATCTCGGTTATGGTAATTGCACCAGGTGCACATACCTGCAAGCATGTCTCGCAGAAAACACATTCAGATGACTGATAAGGGTCCGACTTTCCATCTACCATCCTGAATACACCCTGTGGACAGTTATTGACGCACTCCTCGCATCCTTCACACTTTGCGGTATCAACTACTACAAGATACATTTAATCACCTCCTACTAAAATAATCTTATTAATTTAACCCAAATTGAGCGATTCTATATTCAGGCCTGTCTGCGTGCAACGCACAGGCAGGCCTGCCTTACAAAATCGCTCAAATTAGATTTAAAAAATTTAATCCCTAAATGTCCAATCTTTTTACTCCCTCAGTGCTCCAGCTCAATCCCAGCTGTCTCTTCCCTGACAGAAACAGCTACCTTATAGAGTATGGTAAGAATCAGAAAGCCGACTGCCCACACACTGATGGTAATTATGGTCTCAGGCAGTGTTGGCCAGTATTCTGTGACCTTTTCAAACATGTTAGGCACAAAGCCACCTATGATCAGACCGAATCCCTTGTCTATCCACAAGGATACGAATAATGCTATGCATGCAAGTGCCAGCATACTTTCATTTTTTCTTATAGACGGGAATACGAGAAGCACAATCGATACTATTGCAAGAATGGATGATGCCCACATCAGAGGGACAAGCCTTGCATGCCCTTCAAGACCGAAATACAGATATTTGAACGGATGAGTGTGTCCTGGTATGGAACTATATGCTGCCGTAAAGATTTCAAGTAATAAGAAAAACACATTTGCAATCATAGCATATGTAACAATCTTGCCTATGGCCTGAATCGCCTCCTTGCCTGGATCGAACTTCGTGAACTTCCTGACAATCAATGCGAGGATTATGAGAAGTGCTGGACCTCCTGCGAATGCCGATGCCAGAAATCGGGCAGCCATGATTGCGCTCAGCCAGAAATGCCTTCCGGGAAGACCCGCATACAGAAAAGCAGTTACAGTATGAATGCTGATAGCCCATGGTATGGAGAGATATATGAGGGGCTTTACCCATGCAGCAGGTCTCGTCCCCTTTTTATCAGCATGAAGTGTTGCCCAGCCTATTATTATATTGAGGCCAAGATATCCGCCCAATACAACGCTGTCCCAGAACATTATTGAGTTGGGAGTAGGATGCAAAATAACATTCATTATCCTCATCGGCTGCCCCATGTCAACAAAAATAAAGAGGATACACATCGTCACCGCAGAAACAGCAAGAAATTCCCCGAGGATAACAATCTTGCCAAATTTCTTGAAGTCATGCAGGTAATAAGGGATAACAAGCATAACTGCAGAAGCAGCCACACCAACAAGGAATGTGAACTGTCCTATGTATAGTCCCCATGAAACATCCCTGCTCAGCCCTGTTATTCCCAAACCCAATTTAAACTGCTGAAGATATGTGATAAAACCTATGCCGATAACGGCAAGCAGGACGATTACCCATGTCCAGTATCTTTTACTTCCGACTAACGCCTTTTCAAACATTGCCTTCACCTCCAGGTACAACTGAAGTTGGTATATCTAATATGTAGTAAACAACAGGACGCGTCCCGAGTTCAGCCTTTCTTCTGATGGTATAATTGGTATTCAGGATTTTTCTAACTTCGGAATTGGGGTCTGAAATATCTCCGAATACCAATGCACCGTTGGATGCCTCCACACATGCAGGCATCTGGCCCTTAGCAAGCCTCTCTTCGCAGAATGTGCACTTCTCCACGACACCTATCATCCTTGTTGGATATTCGGGATTCGGCTCTTTAATGGCCGGTCTTGGATCCCTGTAATTAAAGCTCCTTGCGCCAAATGGACAGGCTGCCATACAGTATCTGCATCCGATACATCTGTGGAGATCCTGCATTGTGATGCCGTCTTTTCTCTTGAATGTAGCCTTTGTGGGGCAAACTCTCACGCACGGAGGATTTTCACAGTGGTTGCAGAGGAGCACAAATGGTTTGTGCTTCATCTGCTCGGGCATAAACTCGCTTTCCTGCCCGGGGAATGCATGCTCAAAGGTATCTAACCATATCCACTTAACCTCATCCTTTGGATTGTCAAAGTTCGGCACATTATGAATACGATGGCATGCATCTATGACCTTTTTGTAGTCTTCCTCTGTCTTGAGTTTCCTCATATCAACAACCATTGCCCACTGCTTTGCCTTCAGGAGTTCCTTTGTCTGTAAGAATTGGGAGGCCTCAAGGAACTCTCCAGGCCTGCTGAGTATCCACCCTGCGCCTATTCCAATTGTCGCCAGAAAAGTTGATGATCCAGCTATTTTTAAGAATTCTCTTCTATCCATGCTCATAACTGTTTCTCCTTTGGCTCGATATGACAGGTCCAGCAGTAAGGTTTTACTGCTGCATAGTTGTGGCACTTATCGCAAAACTCCTTCTTGTTGGAATGGCAGTTCATACATGTATTCTGAAGACTTATTTTGAACTCCTTGCCCTCTGAGTTTATATATACCCTCCTGCCTTCCCGAATAGCAGAATCCCTCCACTCATTCAACAACTGCATATGTTCTACCTTCATAAATTCCTTTGACTCCACGCACTTCTTTTCAGCCAATTGCTGAATAACAGGGGTATCCAATTTTGGCTCGGGTTTTGCGCTGACCTTGCCGATGTTGCTGTAAAAGGGAAATGTTGCAAAAAGCACAAAAATTACGATCCCAAAGATTATCTTGCCTGTGTCGTACATTATTCAACACCCTCCTTTCCTGGAAGTGGTTCAAGCCTTAGATCTTGAGTTCTTTCCTTTTCTCCCTTCATCACCAGTGCATTGCCAATGAGTTCATGGATTCCGGCAACAGCAGTACCAGGCACCCAGTAATCCATCGATGCCTGTAAGGTTGCCCTGTCAATTGCACAAATATTTGCAACAGTGTTTACACCATAGCGATCGCGAACGTATTTCACTGCATTTGCCCTCGGCAAACCACCCCTCATTCTCAATTCCATATTTTCAGAGGCATTCAGGCCGGTACCGCTTCCACAGCAGAAGGTCTTTTCCCTTATGGTATTTTCAGGCATTTCGTAGAAGTGGTTGCAGACATTTTTAATGACATACCTCGGTTCCTCAAACATCCCCATACCGCGTGCTATATTGCAGGAGTCGTGGAATGTAACCTTAAGATGGTCATTCCTGCTCGGATCGAGTTTGAGCTTGCCGTGCTTTATCAGGTCCGCTGCAAACTCTATGACATGAATCATCTTTAGCGATTTTGCATTCTCAAATACAGTTCCTGTTATTGGAGACTTTGGCACTTCGAGGAAATCTGCTGGGCCGTTCCATGTATCCATATACTGGTGTAGCACCCTCCACATATGGCCGCACTCACCGCCGAGTATCCACTTTACACCCAATCTTTTGGCCTCAGCATAAATCTTGTAATTGAGCCTTTTCGCCATCTCGTTTGATGTGAAAAATCCGAAGTTTCCTCCTTCAGAGGCGTACGTGCTCCATGTATAGTCGAGTCCTAACTCATGGAACAGCATAAGATAACCCATTGCAGTATAGACGCCAGGCACGCCGAAGAGGTCTCCTGAAGGAGTAACAAACAATATTTCGGCACCCTTTCTGTTAAATGTGGGGTTTACCCTAATTCCTGTGATGGTCTCTATGTCATCGATCATAAACTCAATATTACTCTTAACAGTATGCGGTTCCAGACCGAGATGGTTGCCTTTCATGTAGCAGTTTGCCACAGGCCCTGCAATCCAGCCGAGTTGCAGACCTAAAAGATTTGTAAGTTCCCTGCCCATCATTGTAATCTCAGCAGTATCGATGCCGTAAGGACAGAATACAGAACAGCGGCGGCATTCTGTACACTGATAGAAGTAATACCAGAGTTCTTTCAATACATCCTCTGTAAGCTCTCTCGCACCGGCCGTCTTTCCGAATATTTTTCCTCCGGTGGTAAAATATTTCCTGTACACCGACCTCAAAAGTTCTGCTCTCAAAACAGGCATATTTTTGGGATCACCAGTACCAAGATAGAAATGACATTTATCTGCACATGCACCACATCTCACACAGATATCCATAAAAACATGGAATGAACGATACTTTTGTAGCCTCTCTTTTATGCCATTTAAAACGATCTCTTTCCAGTTTTCAGGAAGGTTCCAATTCTCATCAACAGGTCTCCATTCGTGGATATTTGGGAAATCGACTACTTCAAGATCCTTTGCCTTTGCTGGATGACAATACATGTGTTCCCTGATATTGACAGGGGTATCCATCCAGTCTGTTTTTGGTGTTTTAAAGTCAATCTTTAATAGTTCAGCAGGTTTTGCGGTAAACTTTGCCATAATTACTCCTTTTCCACAGGTATTTCAGCCATTTTCATTTTATCCCTGAATTCTTCCTCGTATTCCTCATAGGTGTGTACCTTAACAGGATAATTCCATGGATTTATACGCCTGTATTCACGGCTATTACCAGTAAGGTTCCTTGTAGGACTAAGGAAGACTCCACCCATGTGCATCAGTTTGCTGAAGGGGAAATATGCAAACAATATGCTCACAAGGAATAGATGGACATAGAATATCGCACCGACCCCTTTCGGGATGACAGGACTAAGACTCACCAATCCCATGGTAAGTTCTTTCACTCCTACTATATCGGTTTTCAAGAAATACCTCATCAGTATTCCCGTTGTAGCAATTCCTATAATCAGGAAAAGGGGGAAATAGTCTGCTGATAGAGAAATGTAACGTACTTGTGGGATGTAGAGCCTCCTGAGGAAGAGGAATGTTACAGCAGCAAGTAGTATCACCCCTGTCATAAAAAGTCTCGGAGCACCTATCTGCAAAAAGCCATCAAAGGTTTCAAGAAGATGTAGATAAGACGGGGTAGGCTCGGCAAATAGTCTTATATGCCTCAGTAAAACAATCAAGAAAGAATAATGGAATGCAATGCCTGCAAGCCATAGCCACTTGTCAGAACCATAAATAAGCCGTGAACTGTCTTTCAGTTCCCCTTTAATGTTCCTGAACAGCGACCTGAAAAGAAGCACCTCCAATGCCATCCTGCCTATAACATGCAATGTGCTCGAAGGGTTTTCGAGCTTGTTCTGCTTGATCCACGGAAGGGTCTTCTGCTGTCCGCATGTGGTTGCTATGGAAAACGGTACAGGCGACTTAGCCCATTTTAAGACGCGATATATAACCCCTATGATAAAAGTAAAAACAGCGGCATAGGGGACAACAACCCCGAAAAGGAAGTGCAGATTGGCTCCCTTTACACCGACTACGGCAAGCAGGACAAGCAATATTACTGCGAAAAATGGAAACAATATCTTCATCTACTCACCTCTTTCTGTTTTATTGCCTTGTGAAATTATATCTTCAAGGTCAACATTGCGATACTTTGCCTCGAATATACGGTTTGCCCTTTCCACGAGCTTGGACGTCATGTTCCTGAGTTCATTGGCCTTAAGCTCGTAAATCTTTTCCCTGCATTTCATATATATGTCGAAGGACAGCAGTAAAAGGCCATCTACCCTGCGATCAAATTCCGGCAATTCATCGATTAATTGCGATGCACAGGTCTCGCCTTTTATTTCTTCCCTGACAACCCTCTTGAGATCGACAACAAAGGCAAGGGCATGTGAAGGTGTAAAATCCTGAATTGCCCTTATCCTTATAATCTCGTCAAGGGATTTTGTTATGTTATCTGCATCGGCGCTGTTTACGATCAAATCTAAAAGAGAACCCATCCCTCTGTAAATGGTGCTCCCTACCGGGTTGGCAAATTGGTCTTTTTGTCTCTTAAGGAATTTAGCAGAGTCGTGAGGATACGTCTCTAATACCGAGTCAAACCATTTTTCTAAAATGGCCTGCTTCTTTTCTAACAAGAGTTCATTCAAACTCCTGATACTCTGTAAAGATGACACCCATCCTCCCTATTCAAATGGACTGTTCAATTATTGCATATCTGGGCTGCATATCTGTTTTTATTGGTTCAAGGATGGTACCCCAAATGAAATATCACAGGGGCACCAAACCTTAAACATTATTTTGAGAACTATACGCAACCTGTCGGCTTTGGAAGTCCCGCGTACCTACATGCCTGTTTTGCAGGTCCGTCCGGGAAGAGTTCGTAGAGGTATTTTGTGTTACCTTTCTCTGGGCCCATGACCTTGGCGATCTCTTTCACGAGGATCTTTATCATTGGAGCAATCTGGTACTTTGCATAGTAATCTCTGAGGAAGTTAATGACTTCCCAGTGGGCTTCAGTAAGCTCCAAACCATCATTCTTTGCCATGTGGATGCCGAGCTCCTTTGTCCAATCGTCGAGATTTACAAGATACCCGTCCTCGTCCACCTCAATTTGTTTCCCCTGAAAATCAATTGTTGGCATTGTGCTACCTCCTTTCTTTGTTTTAATTGCTGAAGATTGTAATTATACTACTCTGCTGGCTTTTATTCAAAATCAAAAAAAACAAAAGTGGTAAGAAAATAATATAGACCCAAAGGTCAGGTCAAATAAAATAATATTATATTTTTATTTATTCTATTTATGAGTTATCTTTATCTTGTCTATTGCTTCTTTAACTATTTCGGCAACCGTCTTTTTTGTCAGCTCGCCTTCCTGATAAAAATTCACGGTGCTGTTATCGGATATAAGTTTATTAATATCTTCCATGAAACCATCCTCTCTTAGGATACCAATAACCCATGCAGCATATCCCCTGACAGCAGGGTTTTTGTCTGTTATCATGTCCTGCATATCCTTTAGTATAAATTTCACGAGATCAGGCCTCACAGAAGCTATCCGTCCCATGGCCCAGATTGTTCCCGGCCTGAACATCTCCTCTTCATGGAATGACCAGACAATTGGAACAATGTCGGTAAATTGGTCGGGATTGCTCCTGATGATCTCTCCAATCATCTCTGCAGCACTCCATCCAATACCTCCAGACTCCTCTCCCATGGACCATAAAAGTCTCCTTATGGTATCTCTTACAATATCGACCCTTTGTTTTGACAACTCGCCTGCTACATATCCCATTGCCTCTATTGCCCTCCAGCCCATGACATCGTCCTTATCGTATGCGAGGGATATGAGATACCGTATCACTCCTTTATCCCTCCTTGCCATATCTGTAATCTCATCATAGGATCTGGTGCTAAGGGCATCCTTAATCCTTTCCTTCAGATTACCCTTTTTACCTCTATGTTCCGATTTAGATATTATCCCCACAGGTTGCGATTGCTGTGCATCAGGCCCCTTGAGTTTTACAAAGACAAGCTTTCCCCGCGTCTCGCCCATGCCTGCTGAATAAAGCCTCATATGGTTCTTCAAGTCATAATCCATATCTTCGGTCTGGTAATCCATATATTCATCCATCAGGCCTATATCCCAGTCTCCTTTTGCCAGTACCATGGCTTCCATGTATGCCTCACCTGTATTATGCCCGGTGGGATCGCACACATAGACCGCACCACAGTTGCATCTACCGCTCAAAATCTCTCCGAATTCAGTCATTGTTGTCTCGGGACGAACAACATGCCGTCCGCAAAACGGACATTCAGGCGGATATTTATTCATTTTACCCTCTTAAACTCCTTTGCCTTATTTATAAGTCCATTAACCCATTCTGTTGCACCAAGAGCATGTATATGGGTATAAGTTGCAAATACATTTTTATAACATATCCCGTCCATTTTATTCTTTATACCATGCCCCCTCTTCATTTTAAATGCCGTAAATGCACTGCTGTTTTCTGATATGCTAACAACAGCAGAATAATGAAACTCATGTCCGTGCAGCACTGTTCCTACTGGATAAAATGGGTTCTCTTTTTCTACTTCAACGATTGTGTAGCCATGCGCTTGTGGTTTTTCCTTCATCTCAAAGATTATTGGGAAAATACCTGCCATAGGGTATTTCTTACCACCAACTACAATGGAGTCTCCTAAAAACATGAGTCCTCCACACTCAGCATAAATGGGGAGTCCTTCATCCGCTGCATTTCGAACAGAGTTTCTGAAGTCTTTATTTTCTGCAAGCCTTATGGCATTTGTCTCGGGAAAACCTCCTCCTATATAGAGTGCATCAATATCCGGCAGGCGATCATCCTCAAGGGCGTTTACCTCAATAATCTCTGCACCGTTTTTTTCAAGCTCTTCGATATTTTCAGGATAATAAAACTGGAAAGCAGCGTCCCTTATTACGCCGATCCTTACAGCAAACGATAGGCTATGGGTCATAGGCAACTCGTGCCTGTTATCTATCGGTTCTGCTTCCATTGCTATGCTCAAAATCCTGTCAAGGTCAAGATATTTATTTGCTATATCTTCTACGAATGAGAGTGCATTCCCTGTGTCATGATGCTCCTGGTGCGGTGTCAACCCCATATGGCGCTCTGGGAACTCTCCTGAATTCAATCTCGGTATTGCACCGAGCACAGGCAATGAGCAATACTTTTCTATGGATGAACGCACCACAGATTCATGACGGCTTCCTGCCACCTGATTTAAAACGATACCCTTTATGTTGACATCCCTGTCGAGATTCATGCATCCCAATACCACGGCTGCTGCTGTCCTCGTCATCTTTGTGCAGTCAACAATCAGTATGACAGGGGATTTTAAAAGCTTTGACAGTTCTGCAGTGCTGTATGAGCCTTCTGCATCCATGCCATCATATAATCCCCTGTTGCCCTCAATAACCGCTATATCGCCTGTAAAATGCAAAATAAAAGAATTTAAAACCTTTTCCTTCGATATAAGAAAAGGGTCGAGATTGTAGCATGGGTTCTTTGCAGCAACAGACATCCATCCTGCATCTATGAAATCAGGGCCTTTTTTAAATGGAATAACCTTCAGACCTTTCCTGGATCTTAACGCAGCAATTATGCCGAGGGAGAGGGTTGTCTTTCCGCTGCCGCCTCTGACTCCGGCAATGATCAGCCTTGGATAATTGTTCATAGGTTTTTTATTATAATCTAAGTTGAGCGATTTTGTAAGGCAGGCCTGTGCGTTGCACGCAGACAGGCACTGCTACAAGACTTTAAAAAGTGTTGACCTTAATGTTGCACAGACAGCAAGGACTAACATGCTTCAAAGCCTTTACAAGCGACAGGAAACCGTATTCATGCAGAATATAAATGTTTTGGTAGAGGGTTGAATCCAATGCTGAATACGATATGGTGGTATGAAAATCCTATAAGGTGTCGCAGGCAAAGTCTTTTACGCATGTTAGTCCTTGCTGTAACCTTTGCTTTTATGCAACTGTAAGGTTGATTCAAGTGTATATATGAGAGATAATAAATGCATCATTCATCAAGTATCCAATGTAGTAGATGACAGATACAAGATAAATGTTAATACAAGTGCGGAGTTTAAAGTCTTTCCGCAGCACCTGCCTTACAAATCTGCCTGTGCGTTGCACGCAGACAGGTCTGAATATAGAATCGCTCAACTTAGCTATAACCAATCCCTTGCAAGCAGTTATATTTGTTGCAAAACACTTAATCTGTAAAAAACAAAAAAAAGGCAGTCTGCCGCTTTTTCGGTAGACTGCCTTGTCTAAGACAAATATATTTAAATTTAAAGTCTGTTTATTTTGGGGGAATCTCTACAAAGCTACCGCCAAAGTATGTATAAATAAGTTTGCCTTCGTCAATGAGATCCTTCAATGCATCCTTGACTTCATCCCTCGAGATGCCGGCCTCTGCTGAAATGGTCTTCTGGATATCGCTTGATTTGAGCTTTTTCTTGCCCATGGACTTCTCCACCAACTCATAAATCTTTTTCTTTACTTCTTCCTTTTCCATCTCGCACCCCTTTCAGTGATTAGTGTCAGTGATTAGTGTCAGTCTGTTTTTTCACTGGCACCGTTCACTGACACTGTCACTATTAAATTTTTACCACTTAAATGTTGCTGATGTCCTAAAAGTCTCCCGCGCAATTAAAAAGTCATCGATATGCTGGAATGTGAACGGCAATCCTGTTACCTTGAAGAACTTCTCCCAGCCTATCCTCTCTATCCATTCGCCTACCCTTTCGTGCTTCTTTGCATCGGCTATATAGGCATCAAGGATCTTCTTTACTGCTGCAGTAACCTCGGGCCATCTCGGAGGATCATTCTTGATAAAAGGAATAGCAAGCTTGGAGAACTTTGGATTACTCCTGAGGTTTCCTACTTTGCCGCCTACCACGATTGCTACTCCATCAAACTCCGGGTCATGAATTTCAATAGGAGGACATACTGTAAAGCAGTTACCGCAGTACATGCATTTATCTGCGTTGATCTTCACACTCTTCTTTGAAGGTTCAGGGCTTATTGCGCCTGTCGGGCAGGCAGCAATTGTTGATGGCACCTCGCACATATTCTTTACCTTTTCATGATCGATAGTCGGCACTTTTCTGTGGACAGCAACAACAGCTATATCAGAGCAGTGAACGGCACCGCACATATTCACGCAGCATGCAACTGCCATCCTCACCTTATTAGGGGTTTCCTTTGTTGTAAAATAGTCGGCAAACTCATCCATTAATACCTTAACAAGACCCGATGCGTCCGTTGCAGCGGAATGACAATGCACCCATCCCTGAGTATGGACAATATTGCTTATCCTGTTTCCGATGCCGCCCATCATATATTTTTTATCTTTAAGCTCTTTCTGTAACGGCTCAAGATTCTTCTCATCGGAAACAAGAAACTCCACATTGTTTCTTGTCGTAAATCTGATATAACCCCCACAGTACTTTTCTGCAATAGCAGCCATATCTCTTATGGTATCTGTGCTGAGAAGCCTTGGTGATGCTACTCTCACAGACCATATTTTGTCACCGCTATTTGCAACGTGAACCATTACACCAGGACTCAGGATTTCATGATACTTCCAGTCTCCATAATTTTTCTGAATTACCGGAGGCAAAAAATCCTTATAATGAGGCGGTCCTATATCTGTTCTTCTCTCTGGTAATGACATAACTTTCCTCCTTATATTTTTAAATGTTTTTAATGTTTATTTCTGTAAATCTGCTTCTGTCCAGAAGAAGAATGGGTCTCTTCTCGGCTCTTTAACCTGCTGAGCCTGGGGCTCAACACCGATATACTCGAGAAACTCCCTCATGCCCTTTCTGATGATAAGCTCGCCAATCCTTTCCCTATTCTTTCCGTGCTCATCCCAGAATTCCCACATCTTCCTGATAAGGTCTTTGAATTCATCATAAGGCGGCTCCATCTTCATAAATGGAACGATAACCCACGAAAGTGTTGCACCGATAACAAATGGCGCCTTGCTGCCGATGAGAATTGTCGCGCCCTTCTCACCGGTCGGCTTTAATGCCTTTGTCATCTTTGCAATACAGTGCATGCACCTTACACAATCTGCATCGTTTATCTTCAATTCTTTACCGTCATAGCTCATACACTTGCTGGGGCACATATTCACTATTTCTTCCTGAATGTTCATGCCATTCTTTGCATAGTTGGCAACCTCGGTCTGATCAACCGCTATATTGCCTTTCCATGTGCCGATAATAGAGCAGTCTGCACGGGCAATTGATGCAATACAGTCGACTGCGCATCCTGCTGTCTTGAATTTGAATTTATAAGGGAATGCAGGCCTGTGCATTTCGTCCTGCCACTCCTGTGTAATACTGTATGTAATGTCGAGGGTATCGATGTTTGACCACTCGCATCTTGCCGGCCCAACACAGCAACTCGGTGTTCTCATAGCAGAACCAGAGCCTCCAAGGTCCCAGCCTCTTGATGAGAACTCAGCAAAAATAGGCTCGAGATTTTCGGTATTTGTTCCAAGAAGAACAAGGTCTCCGGTAGAACCGTGAAGGTTTGTGAGACCACTTCCATATTTATCCCAGATATCGCATGCCTCTTTAAGGAACTTTGATGTGTAGAAAAATCCTGCGATGGAGTTGATTCTCACCGTATGAAAGTTTGCAACATTTGGGAATTCATCAGGAAGGGATGAATACCTCCCGATAACGCCCGACCCATAACCGCGAACACCAACAATGCCGCCGTGTTTCCAGTAACCACGCTTGTCCCTGTATGACTTCTCAAGCTGGCCAAGCTCGTCAGCAGCCATATCACTCTTTGCTGCTGCTTTTTTGATCTCGGTTACGAAGCTTGGGAATGGCCCTTTTTCCAGCTCGTCCAACAGGGGAGTCTCATACTTCTTTGGCATAAAATCCTCCTCTTTATTTGATTTTAAAGGCTTAAGAATTCACCAAAAGGCATTACAGGCTAATATAGAAATACAGGAATCGTCAAATAAAAAAATTTTATTATTATATTAGCTTTATTTTAAACTTTAACTTGACCGTTTTGGTGTCTACTGCGTAAAATGAATGGCATTATGAAAATCAAACAGATCGAGCTTATCGGGTTCAAATCCTTTGCTGACAAGACACTGTTCCCACTCCATAGCGGCATTACCTGCATCGTAGGCCCAAATGGCTGTGGGAAGAGCAATGTGGTGGATGCCTTCAGATGGGTGCTCGGAGAGCAGAGCGCAAAGAGCCTGCGAGGCGAAAAAATGGAAGAGGTCATATTCCAGGGGTCAGCCACAAAAAAGCAGAAGGGAATGGCCGAGGTTACGTTGATCGTCTCACAGACTGGAGAGGGGGTTGTGGGTAACGGCTCACCCGATGGAGGCGCTGATGAAATTTATGTTGCCAGAAGACTGTACAGGTCCGGCGAAAGCGAATACCTCTTAAACAAGAAACCGTGCAGACTTAAAGATATAAAGGATATATTCCTCGACACAGGGCTCGATGTAAAAAGCTACTCCATACTCGACCAGGGCAGGATAGGAGAGATCATCAATACAAAATCCCATGAAAGGCGCTTCCTTATAGAAGAGGTAGCCGGGGTAATGAAATACAAGGTCAGAAAGGCAGAGGCTATTTCAAAGCTCGAATCATCAAAACAGAACTTACAGAGGATAAACGACATTGTATATGAAGTAAAACGCCAGATAAACAGCCTCGACAGGCAGGTAAAAAAGGCAGAGCGATATAAGAGATTGATAGGCGAACTGAAAGATGTGGAACTAAGAACGGCAAAGAGGGAGTACACAAGGCTCAGCACGATTCTGAGCGAGATATTATCAGAGATCGAAAAACTAAGGGAAACAGATGCCTCTCAGAGGAGCGAACTCTCCACCTTAGAAAACCTCATAGAAACCAAACGCCTTGAGCTTGCAGAAAAAGAAAATGCCTTGACAGAACTCGAAAACAACCTGCATGAAAAACAACGGTCTATATCGGACTCCGAAAAACACATTGCTGTGCTAAAAGCAAACATCGAAAATAAAAAAGAGGATATCATCAGGCTTACCAACCAGCAGGAAGAAATAAAGAATAAAAAAGAAGAACTCTCAGGAAAGATTTCAAAACTCAACGATGCAGAAAGCGCACTGCTGTCCAGCTTAGAAAATATATCTATGGAGTTGAACGAAAAGAAGGACTGGATAGCGGACATTGAGACCAAGATTACAGACAAGGAATCAGAGATTGAAAATCAAAGAAAAGAACTCTTCAAGGTATCCGAAAATCTCAGCAATAAAAAGAATGAGTTCCACAAGCTCCAGTCTTCCCTTGAGAACATGAGATATCGGGAATCGGTTGCGCTCAAGGATATGGAGACCATAAAAACAGGTGTAGATGAACTGGAAAAGGCCATTAGAGAAGCCAATGAATCTATAAAGATAAAAACAGATAGTATCCTAAGGCTTAAATCCGAAAAAGATGTAATAACCTCAGAGATAGCGCAGTTAAAGGATGATATTGAAAGCAAAAAAATGCTCCTTTCTCAAGAGAGAGAAGGCCTCGCCTCCAATATATCAAGGCTTAATTCATTAAAGGAATTAATCATGGACAGATCCATCGCAGACTTCGTATCCGAAGGACGTGGATACAGGGTCATGTCCGATATCATTAATGCAAATAAGGATTATGAAATAGCCATCGAGGCTGCCCTTTCAGAAAAAATCAATGCCCTGATAATAGATAATATCGAGGACGCCATCTCAATAATAAATATCGTCAAAGAGAAGAATCTTGGCAGAACAGCAATATTATACAAGGGACAGAAAACAGACGACAGAAGTCAGACAACAGAAGTCAAAGGACAGACAACAGCAAATATTACGCATGACAATATTATTGGCAAGGCATCAGACTTTGCAACATTCGAGGATAACGAAGTCAAGGAAAAGGTATTTGGCATAACAGACACTACCTATATAGTAAAAGACTTACAAACTGCTATGGGAATCCTTTTCACTCATTCGCCCATTCACCCATTCACCCATCCCCTTCATCTCGTTACCCTCGATGGGGAAATTATAACCAGCGACGGGTGGTTGTTTGCAGGACACGGGAAGGATATCCTGAAAAGGAAAAGAGAGATAAAAGAACTCCAACAGACAATCGACGAGCAGCAGTTTAGAATAAAAAACATGGAGGCAATACTCGACTCTCACAGCAATGATCTAACAAACAGAAAAGAATCTCTAAAGAATACCGAGGATTCAATCAACGAGGCAGAAAAACAGCTATCACTTATAGAACACTCCCTGAAAAGTCATCAGGAGGAGATGTATAGGAAGACAAGGAGGCTCTCATTCCTGAATACTGAAATAGCGACTATCTCACAAGAAATGAGTTCTCTGAATGGTGTTCTGAGTTCCAAGGCAGAGGAAATCAGCAAACTCGAAGGCGAGTTCAACGAAGTCAACAACAGCATAGCAGCACTGCAGGAATCACTTTCGACTATAAAAGGAGATTACGAAGATGCCAGGTCCCACCTCACCGAATTAAAGCTCTCTATGACATCATACAGAGAAAAAATAGATGCAATCAGAAGGGAAAGGGATGCAATCAGTAATACTATCGAAGAGTTTGAAAATAAAAAGGAACAGGCAATAAAGGAAATTCAGGATGCAAATGAAATAATAAAAGAATCGACCACAGAACTCCAGAAACTCGAAGAGGAAATAAAATCAATAGTCATGGATGTTGACAACATGCAGGTCGAGCGGACAAAGTTAAGGGATGCAATCAGTTCGGAAAATCAAGAAATAGTCTCAAAGGGCAATATCCTCAGAAATATCAGGGCTCAGATAGACGAGATATCCCAGCAGCTTTCTGACCTTAATTCAAAGGCAGTGGAAAACAGGCTCCGGATAGAGAATATCGAAGCATCAATAAATCAGAAGTATGGGCTTGATATAAAAACCGAGACAATAGAGATAGAAGGGTTTGATGCAGCAGAAGATGAAAATAAAATCGATGAGCTCAGCACCAAAATACGGGAACTCGGGCCTGTAAACCTCGGCACTATCGAAGAATACGAAGAACTCAAAAACCGCTACGACTTCCTCATAAAGCAGCAGCAGGATTTAACCATGTCCATTGCAGAACTGGAAGAGGCGATAAGCAGGATAAACACAACAACGAGACGAAAGCTCCGTGAGGCTTATGATTCATTAAGGACGAAATTCACAGAGGTCTTCACCATCCTTTTCGGAGGTGGAAGGGCGGACATCATTCTTACAGATGAAGAGAATATTCTCGAATCAGGACTGGACATAATAGCCCAGCCTCCGGGTAAAAAGCTCCAGAACATCAATCTGCTTTCAGGCGGAGAAAAGGCTTTGACATCCCTATCCCTTTTGTTTGCAGGATTTTTAATAAAGCCAAGTCCCCTATGCATTCTCGACGAGGTAGACGCACCGCTGGACGAATCCAACACTGTCCGATTCGCGCAGATGATAAAGGATCTCTCAAAGGAAACGCAGTTTATCGTTATTACTCATAACAGGACAACTATGGAAGTCGCGGATTATCTTTACGGCATTACAATGGAAGAGCCGGGGGTATCAAAGGCAATCTCGCTTCAATTTACTGAAGCAACAAATCTGAATTGATTCTTATGCTATCTACCAAATATATAGAGCAACAGCGCAGCAGTTAAATAATAATAAGAAAAAAATTCCTTAATAAAAACTACTGCTCTACTGCTCTGCTGGTCTACTGCTCTGTCAATTTGGTTTTCTATCGGCAAGTTAGGGATATAAATAACATTTTACAAAAAAATAATTTTATCCTATACTATAGGTAGCTTTTTTAAAGTTAGGGATCCCCGGAGACTTTAAAGGCCCGGGGATTTTCTATTTCATCAAAAAAAGGGGAAAGACTATGAGCAAAAAGATCTATGTAGGCAACATCTCGTTTAAGGCAACAACAGATGACATCAGAGAACTCTTCTCAAAACAAGGGGAAGTGGAATCGGTCAATATAATAACCGATCCGCATACAGGCCGGCCTAAAGGATTTGGCTTTGTTGAAATGGCATCAGAGGAAGATGCCCAGAAGGCAATAGCCGCCCTTAACAGTTCGGTATTTATGGAAAGGACGCTTTCTGTTGCTGAAGCAAAGCCGCAGCAGCCCAGAGAAAGGCGTGGGGGTTTTGAAAAAAGGAGAGGCGATTTTGGCGGAGGCAGGGGTCCTGGAAGAGGACGGAGATAAATTATTTTGGACATAAAAGTCTATGGTAATGATATAGAAAAAGCGCTTAAGGCACTAAAACGCCAGCTCCAGAAAGAATATAATATAATTTCATATGAAAAATTCTCCGCTTTCCGGTATTCAAATCTCCACCGATAAAGAAGACCTCATATGCTACAGCTTTGATGCGTCCATCGCAGAATCGGCACTTCCACAGGCTGTTGCATGGCCGAAAAATACCGATGAAGTAGTAAGGCTTGTTAGATATGCAAATGAAAATAACCTTTCCATTATAGCTCGCGGTGCAGGCACAGGCATGGCAGGCGCATCAATACCATCAGAGAATTGCATTGTACTAAGTTTTGAAAAAATGCGGAAGATACTCGATATCGATACAAAAAACATGACCGCAGTTGTCGAGCCCGGCATAGTAAACGGAAGGCTACAGAAAGAGCTGGAATGCCTCGGCTATTTTTATCCACCCGACCCTGCAAGCCTCAACATATGCACAATCGGAGGGAATGTGGCGACAAATGCAGGAGGCCCGAGGGCTTTAAAATACGGCGTTACACGGGATTATGTTATGGGGATCGAGGCAGTCCTTTCTGACGGAAGTGTTATAAATACAGGCGGCAGGACATATAAAAAGGCAGTTGGTTATGATCTAAAAAATCTTCTTATAGGCTCTGAAGGAACCCTTGCTTTATCTACGAGGATAAGACTGAAAATGCTTCCCCTTCCTGAGGACATAATGACGCTCCTTCTTCTTTTTAAGAATCTTGAGGCATCAGCAATAGCAGTCTCAAAAATCATCTCGTCAAAGATAATACCGAGGACAATGGAATTCATGGACAGGCTTACCATAGAGGCTATAGAAAACTACAAACCAACAGGACTTCCTACAGATGTTGACGCACTGCTTCTTATAGAAATTGATGGATACCCTGCAACAATTAAAAAAGAGGCAGAACGGATAGTTGATATATGCCATTCCCTCGGTGGAGAGGCTACAGTTGCCGAAGATGACATGGCAAGGGAAAGGCTCTGGGAGGCAAGGAGGTCGATATCTCCTGCCCTTTATCACATCAAGCCAACAAAGATAAATGAAGACATTGTCGTGCCAAGGGATAAGATCCCGTTAATCCTCACTGAACTGCAGAGGATTTCAGAAGAAAGCGGAATAAAAATCATCAGCTTCGGCCACGCAGGCGACGGCAACATCCATGTGAATGTGATGGTAGATAAAAACAACAAAGAGGAATATGCAAAGGGCATGAGGACCGTAAAGAGGATTTTTGAGATAACACTCAAACTTGGCGGCTCAATTTCAGGAGAGCACGGCATAGGCATTACAAAATCGCCTTACATCGGCATGGAGATAAAAGAACGAGAGCTTGAATTAATGAAGGGTATCAAAGGGATATTTGATCCGAAGGGAAAAATGAATCCGGGGAAGATATTCAGGTAAGTATGGAAATCAGAAGCAGCAGGATTGATTACATAATAAAATCATTGTCAAAATACCTTCAGGGAAAGACGAGGGCATTGAAGCTCTCACTCATAGCCTTTTTCTCAAAAGGACATCTCCTGATAGAAGACCTACCCGGACTTGGAAAGACAACGCTTGCCATAGGCATTGCAAAGGCACTCGGACTCAGTTTCGGCAGGATTCAATGCACGAACGATTTACTGCCAACAGACATCACGGGCTTATCCATATACAGTAAAACCACAGGGGAGTTTGAGTTCCACCCGGGACCAATTTTCAATAACATCGTCCTTGTTGACGAAATAAATAGGGCAACACCAAAAACACAGAGCGCACTGCTCGAGGCAATGGGAGAAGAGCAGGTTACAATAGAAGGAAGAACATACAAGCTTCCAAAACCCTTCTTTGTCATAGCAACACAAAACCCTGTAGAGCATTTCGGGACATTCCCTCTGCCTGAATCTCAACTCGACAGGTTCATAATGAAGATAAGCATAGGGTATCCTTCGAGCGATTCAGAAAGGGAGATATTGCGTGGAGGAAGCAAAAGGGAAGAACTGTATTCCATCGAACCCATAATGAATAAAGATGAGGTCCTGCAGATACAGGGAGACATAAGGGGCAATACATACATCTCCGACAGGATACTAGATTATGCACTGAAAATAATCGAGGCAACAAGGAGCAGTAAGTATCTCAATGCAGGGCTATCCACAAGAGGGGCATTGGCGCTCACATACACTGCAAAGACAAATGCCTATTTTCACGGAAGGGACTTTGTAATACCCGAAGACATAAAGGAGCTTGCCGAATATACGATACCTCACAGGGTCATGTTTAAGGAAGAGTACGAAAACCTGAACAAGAAGGAGATTATAAAATCTTTAATAGAAGAGATAGAAGTCCCGGCTTAATTAAAATCACGAAGGCTGGCTATATCTACATCGCATTGACCCTATTTCTGGGCTTCTCAGCAGTAAATACAGGGAACAATCTCATTTACCTCATAGTCTCTGCACTTCTCAGTTTCATGGGCATCTCGGGGTTCTTTGGCAAAAGAAACTTATCAAAGATTAATATGGAAGTGGAGTATCCGCAGGAGATTTATGCAAATAAGGAATTCCCATTAAAAATAAAACTTAAAAACAACAGGGGCTTTCTCCCTGTCTTTTTGATAAAGATAAAAACAGAAGCATATGAAACCATTTTCCCTTTTGTCGATAAAAAAAGCGAATCCATTAAATATATGAACATCTCTTTTAAAGAGAGGGGGAAATATGAAATAAAAAATGTCTACATATGCTCTGTATTCCCCTTTAATTTTTTCATAAGATGCAGGAGGCTTAACAATCCTTTTAAATTCATTGTCTTCCCTGAGCCAAAAAGGTGCGAACTCCTGAGCAGTTTTGAAAAGCAAAGGATAACAAAGGGGGAGAGACATCTGGATAAGGCAGGTTTCGAATCAGAGATATTATCAATCAGGGAGTATATTCATGGAGACCCTTTCAAACATATCAACTGGAAGGCAACTGCAAAAACAGGGGAATTAAAGACAAAGGAGCTTTCATCACTCGCATTTCAGCCTATTGTAATCGATTTTGAAAGGATTACAATAAAAAACATAGAAGAGAGGATTTCGTGCATCACATATATCATCTTGCAATTATTGAAAAAGAACATACCAGTGGGGCTGAAAATAGGCAACAGGTTCTATAAGCCTGATGTTTCCAATGCCCATAAAATCACTATTTTAAAGGAACTATCGTTGTATGGTGCTGAAAATTAGTCCTAATATAAAAATCGAATACAGCGTAAAAATAATAACCTATATTATCGGACTTATAGGATTCCTATCTGTCTTTAAACACATAAGTTTCATCTATTCCTCAATATTCGTAGCCCTCAGTTTTTTAGCCATTTGTTTTGACTACAAAAAGAGCTTCCACATGCCGAGGTGGTTTTTAAACTTAACAGCACTATCAGTGATATTACTATCACTCTTCAGATTAAATCTCGACAACCTCATTGTCCCTGCAGTGGAGGGATTATTAATACTCCTGAGCATCAAATTCTTAGAAGAAAAGCGATTCAGGGACTATATGCAGGTATATCTAATATCACTGTTTCTGCTTTCGGGATCTGCCCTGCTCACAATAGATATAAAATTCTCCATATATTTCTTAATCATGATTTTCTTGTTAACGGTATCCATAGTGTTGCTTACTTACTACTCTCAGGAACCAGATTTAGAATTGCCAAAAGACACAATATTAAAGATAGTTTTGAAATCACTGCTCATACCATTAATATCTATGCCTATGACCCTATTTCTCTTCGTAACACTTCCGAGGACGAGTTACCCATTCCTTAACTTTTTGAACAGGGCAGAAAAGGCAAAGACAGGATTTACGGATAATGTAAGGCTTGGTTCAGTGTCAGACATTCAGGAGGATTCAACCGCCATATTCAGGGCTCACATGGAAAAGATCGATGAAAGATACCTCTACTGGCGTGGCATTGTCCTCGATTATTTCGACGGCACATCATGGAGACGATCAGAAGAAGAGATTTCAGGAGAATATCAGTTAAATATAACGGGCAGAAAGATAACGCAGACCGTTTATCTCGAACCATATGAAAATATTTATATCTTTGCTCTGGACAAGCCTTATTCCATCGCGCTCAAGAACTTAAAAAAACACGGCGACCTTACCTTCACAACGGCCAAAACAATCGACAGGAGAATACGGTACGAAGCGGTATCCGTTATGTCGTACGCGATAACAGAAGAAAGTATAAATAGAGACAATTACCTGCAGTTGCCTGAAGACATATCCCCGGAGATAGTGAAATTATCAAAAGAAACGGCGTCCAAAGCCGAATCAGATGATCAAATACCAATTGCTATTTTGAATTTCTTAAGCAGAGGAAATTACAAGTACTCCCTCCAAAACCTTCCGGTATCAAAGACCCCTCTTGAGGACTTTCTTTTTAAATACAAGTACGGCAACTGCGAATATTTCGCTTCTGCTATGGCCGTTATGCTCAGGGCTGCTGGAATACCTGCGCGGCTTGTAGGAGGTTACAGAGGCGGATACTACAACGACATGGGCAAATATTATCTCGTGCCCCAGAAAAACGCCCATGTATGGGTTGAGGCGTATACAGATAAAGGCTGGATAAGATTAGATCCTACTCCAGCATCCATCGAAGGCTTTGTATCTCCCCATAAAAGAGATCTCCTGTTTAAGATAAGGCTTGTTCTGGACACAATCAATTATTACTGGAACGCCTTTGTAATAAGCTATGACTTTGAGAAGCAGTTATCCCTGTTCCATAAAATACAGTCAGGCATAAGAAAGCCCGAAATCAAACTATTCATAAATAAAGAAAAACTCATAAAGTATCTTGTTATCCCGGCTGTTTTGTCTCTATCTGTATTCATGCTCTATGTCCTCATTTCCGGCAGGAAAACAGAGGAAGAAAGGCTGATTGCCCTTTTTCTGAAGAAGATGGAAAGACATGGCTACAAGAAAGGAAAATCCGAGGGGCTTGAGGAGTTTGTTGCAGGCATGAGGGAAGAGGATTTGAAACAGTCGGCACACAGGTTTGTGGAAGAGTTCGAGAGGCATTATTACAAAGACAGAAAATTTACAAAAGAGGAAATAAAGAGACTGAAAAGTATGTTAAAATAATAGGCTTATAAAAACCTAAGTTAGGCAGGTTTTATATATTTTCAGGGCAAAATTGCTCAATTTACCAAAAAGAGAGGTATATTCCTTATGACACCACAAAATACATTCATAAGCATAGAAGAAGAGATGAAGTCCAGCTACCTCGATTACGCCATGAGCGTAATCATTGGAAGGGCATTGCCTGAGATAAGAGACGGGCTCAAGCCTGTGCAGAGGAGGATACTCTATGCCATGTTCAGGGAGGGGCTTCTTGCAGGCAAGAAGTATTCGAAATGCGCAGGTGTTGTTGGTGAAGTCCTTAAAAAATACCATCCACACGGCGATACAGCAGTTTATGATGCACTTGTAAGGCTCGCACAGGACTTTAACATGAGATACCCGCTTGTAGATGGACAGGGGAATTTCGGCTCGATTGACGGCGATCCTGCTGCTGCATACAGGTACACAGAGGCAAGGCTCGCAAAGATAGCAGAAGAGCTGCTGGCTGATATAGACAAAGAAACAGTAGATTTCACCCCTAATTTCGATGAGACAACAGAGGAGCCTGTTGTCCTGCCAACAAGGATTCCGAACCTCCTCATAAACGGCTCTGCCGGAATAGCTGTTGGAATGGCCACAAACATACCTCCCCACAATCTTGGAGAGATTGTAGATGGTCTGATAATGCTCCTCGAAAATCCAGATACTACAATCAATGACTTGATGACTGTAATCAAAGGCCCTGACTTTCCTACAGGTGCAATGATTTACGGGACAGGGGGGATAGTCGAGGCCTACACTCACGGCAGGGGATTGATAAAGGTCAGGGCAAAGGCACGGATTGAGAGGGAAGCAAAAGGCGGAGACAGCATAGTAATCTCCGAACTTCCGTATCAGGTCAATAAGGCAAGGCTCATAGAAAAAATAGCAGAGCTTGTCCGTGAAAAGCGCATAGAAGGGATATCCGACATAAGGGATGAATCAGACAGGGACGGAATAAGGATAGTCCTTGAATTAAAACGCGCCGAGGTTCCGCAGGTAATCTTGAATAACCTCTACAAACATACTCAGATGGAGTCCACATTCGGGATCATCATGTTAGCTCTTGTTAATGGACAGCCGCGCATACTCAACCTTAAACGTATGCTCGGACACTTCTTGCACCACAGAAGGGATGTCATATTACGCAGGACAAGGTTTGAATTAAGAAAGGCAGAAGAAAGGGCACATATCCTCGAAGGACTAAAAATAGCCCTTGACCATCTCGATGAGATCATAACACTCATAAGAAATTCAAAGAACCCGGAAGAGGCAAGAAACGGATTGATGACAAAGTATCCATTGACAGAGGTCCAGGCACAGGCAATACTGGATATGAAACTCCAGAGACTGACAGGCCTTGAAAGGGACAAGATCGTAAAGGACTATGAGGATACACTGAAGGAGATAGAGAGATTAAAGGAGATTTTAGGGAGCGAGAAGCTCGTTTCAAAGATTATAAAGGATGAGCTTGTAGAGATTAAGAATAAATACGGGGACGAAAGAAAGACAGAGATTGTAGCAGAGACTGCAGAGTTGACCATAGAAGACCTCATCACAGAAGAGGATATGGTCATCACCCTTTCGCACAACGGCTATATAAAGAGGAATCCGCTTTCTATTTATAGAAGCCAGCGTCGCGGTGGAAAGGGATTAACCGGCATGGAGACAAGGGAAGAGGATTATGTGGAACAGCTCTTCATAGGCTCCACACATGACTACATGCTTTTTTTCAGTAATTTAGGAAGGCTATACTGGAAAAAAATATATGAAATACCCGAGGCAGGAAGGACAGCAAAAGGCAAGGCCCTTGTCAATCTGCTGCCTCTGACAGAGGGAGAGAGAATAACCATAGCTTTAAATGTTAAGGACTTCAAGGAAGGATTCCTCGTGATGTTCACAAAGAAGGGCATCGTTAAGAAAACAGCACTCGATGAATACAGCAATCCGAGGAGTAAGGGAATAATAGCAGTTAGCCTCGATAATGGAGATGAGCTTATTGCTGTTAAGAGGACAACCGGCAAAAATGATTTGATCATAGGCACAAAGAGCGGGCTTGCTGCAAGATTTAAGGAAGAGGATGTCAGGGATGTGGGAAGAACAGCAAGGGGTGTTATAGGAATAAGGCTTTCAGAGGGAGACGAGGTGGTGTCTGCAGATGTTATTGAGGAAAACACGAGCCTGTTGACGGTCACAGAGAAAGGTCTCGGAAAAAGGACTAAGACCGAAGAGTATCCTGTTCACGGCAGAGGCGGAAAAGGAGTCATATCAATAAAACTCACAGAAAGGGGCGGCAATGCAGTAGGACTCCTTCAGGTAAAGGACGAAGACGAAATAGTTCTGATAACGAATTCAGGGAAATTGATAAGGACAAAGGCTAACAGCATCTCTGTTCAGGGCAGAAATACCCAGGGGGTAAAGCTCATGGACCTGGAGGCAGATGACAGGATTGTGAGCATCGGAAGAGTGGTGGAAGAGGAATAACAAGTAATGAAGCAATACAGTCCCTCATATTCGTGGAGTCTTATAAGAAGGCAAGAGAGTTCACCTTAATAAAGTCTTTTACGCATGTTAGTCCTTGCTGTAACCTATGATTTTATGCAACTGTAAGGTTCACCTACGGTAGGTGCTGAAATAGAGGAATCTGTGATGAATCAGATATTCGATCATACATAGGGAGTAGCAATGTAATGAACAAGGTTCTTACAGTCTGCCCATATTGCGGATGCGGATGCGGCCTGTATCTCCATGTAGAAAACGGAAAGATCGTAGGTGTATCTCCAAGCAGATCCCATCCTGTAAATAATGGAAGCCTGTGCGTAAAGGGCTGGAACGCCTATGAATTTGTTGCCCACCCAGACAGGCTGAAATATCCGATGATAAGGCAGAACGGGGAACTGAAAAGATCAACATGGAATGAGGCATTAACTCTCGTAGCAGCACGCCTTGATGAAATAAAAAGAAAACACGGCCCTGACTCCATAGGCATCCTCAGTTCTGCAAAGTGCACAAATGAAGAGAATTACCTTATGATGAAGTTCGCAAGGGCAGTTCTTGGAACAAACAATATAGACCACTGTGCGAGGCTCTGCCATTCATCAACAGTGGGAGGACTTGCAGCAGCATTCGGCTCAGGCGCCATGACAAATTCCATAAGCGAGATTACCGATGCAAAGGTCCTCTTTGTCATCGGTTCAAACACAACAGAACAGCATCCTATGATAGGAATGCACATGCTTGAGGCTGTTGACAGAGGCGCAATATTAATAGTGGCAGACCCGAGAAGGACAAAAATAGCAGAGTTTGCACACATACACATCAGACAGAAAAGCGGCACAGATGTAGCCCTTCTTATGGGTATAATGAATTCCATAGTGAATGAAGGCCTCGTGGATACAGATTTTGTGAGGAGAAGGACAGAGAACTTCGATACATTCGAAGAGGTTCTGAGGCGATATTCTCCTGATGTCGTTGAAGGGATTACAGGCGTTAAGGCCAACGATATAAGGAGAGTTGCAAGAATATATGCCATGGAAAAACGCTCCATGCTCTTTTATGCCATGGGTATTACACAGCATATAACAGGCATTGATAATGTAAGGGCATGCGCCAATCTTGTCATGCTCACAGGACACATAGGACTTCCCATGTCAGGACTCAACCCTCTGAGGGGACAGAACAATGTCCAGGGCGCGTGCGATATGGGAGGGCTGCCCAATGTTTATTCAGGCTACCAGACAGTAACAGACCCGAAGGCAAGAAAGAAGTTCGAGATGGCATGGAGAAGAAAACTCCCTGAAAGTCCCGGTCTCACATTGACGGACATGATAGAAAAGGCATATGACAGCAGCCTGAAGGCAATGTATATAATGGGAGAAAATCCTCTGCTTTCTGACCCCGACCTCAATCATGTAAAGGAGGCTTTGGAAAGGCTCGAATTCCTGGTTGTTCAGGATATATTCCCTAATGAAACATCGGAATATGCGGATGTGATACTTCCGGCGTCATCCTATGCAGAAAAGGACGGGACATTCACAAATACAGAGAGAAGGGTTCAGCTTCTCAGAAAGGCCATCGAGCCAATAGGAGAATCAAAACCCGATTGGGAGATTATCTGCGAACTCTCAAACAGCATGGGGTATGAGATGAATTACAGAGGGACTTACGAGATAATGGAAGAGATCGCCATTCTCACACCCTCCTACGGCGGAATATTACATCACAGACTACAGGAAGGATTCGGCCTGCAATGGCCGTGTCATAACATAAACCATTCAGGAACACCGTATCTTCATAGAAAGAAGTTTGCAAGGGGGCTCGGCACATTTATCACAGTTGATTTTGTTCCTCCTGATGAGCCTCCTGACAGTGAATATCCATTCCTGCTTACAACAGGACGCATCTATTTCCGTTATCACACTGCAACCATGTGCAGAAGGACTGCTGTACTTGAAAGAGAAGAACCCGAATCCTTTGTAGAGATAAATCCCGAGGATGCTGAAAGACTGGGGATAAAGAACAGGTCTATGGTCAAGGTGAGTTCAAGGAGGGGCGAAATCGAGCTTAAGGCATATGTTACAAATAGAACGCCTGAAGGTATTGTCTTTATTCCATTCCATTTTAGAGAGGCTGCAGCAAATATCCTCACGAATCCTGCAACAGACCCCGGAGCAAAAATACCTGAATACAAGGTTTGCGCTGTGAGGATTGAGCCTCTTGCCAAACCCAAGAAGGTCAGAAGAATCCCTTCAGTCGACCTTGAGGCTCTGAGGATTACATGAAAAAAGAGTTAATCCTTGACAAAAACAACCTCTCCTATTGGCTCAGACAGATCAGGAAGAAGAGGGAGCTTATCGGTCCTCTGATGAACGGCGGCAATGATATCGTCTTTAAAAGTGTTGATAAGATACATGAACTTGTCCTTGACTGTCCTGCATCTCTGCCATCTCCAAAGGAGTTTATCTTTCCTCAATACGAACCTATGCTCAGAATACGCCAAGCGTCAAACGTCAAATATCAAGAGATAACAGACCTATCAGAAAAAACCAGAAGGGTCATATTCGGCGTAAGGTCATGTGATATTTCTGCATTGGGTCTCTTGGATAGATTCTATCTCAAAGGCCATAAAGACTCTTATTATGCAGAAAGAAGAAGGAATACCCTCTTTATATCTATTGTATGCAAAGATCCTGACCCCACATGCTTCTGCATTGGACTCGGGACAGGACCTTATCTTGAAAAAGGATTTGACATACAGATAACAGACCTCGGAGACAGGTATTTTGTACAAATAGGCTCTCCCGAAGGCGCTAAAACAGTAAAGGCAATGTCCTTTCTTTTCAGAAGGCCGCAGAAAACGGATTATGAAGACCAATATGAGGTCTTTCTGAGTTCAAAGGCACGATTCCACAAAAGAATAAACCTTAAAGGAATAAGGCAGATGATCCTTGAGGAAAAAGTTAAAGACGACTTCTGGCAGTGGGTTGCCGACAGGTGCTTTGAATGCGGGGGTTGTGTATACAACTGCCCCCTTTGTACTTGCTTTACTGTTACAGACAGGGCATATTCTGAAGGAACTGAAAGGATAAGGCTGTGGGATGCATGCATGTTCAAGGGATTTACACGCATGGCTGGAGGTATTCTGCCCAATGAAATGATGGTTAAAAGGACAAAGAGGTGGTATTATCACAAGCTGATCCATTATCCGGAAACGCTGGGCGGTTTCGGGTGTGTCGGGTGCGGAAGATGCACCATAACATGCCCAGGAAAGATCGATATGGCATCCATTGCAACAAAGCTTAAAGGTCTTGCCATTAGCGAGGAAGAGAAATGAAAAATAATCTGAAGAATAACAAGACGAATGCGAATATATACATACCCCTGAATGGCAAAATAGAGGAAATTACACAACTCACAGGTGATGTTAGACTCTTCAAGATAAAAACAGAAACCCCTATTGATTATGTGCCAGGTCAGTTCTTTATGTTATCTGTCTGGGGAGCCGGAGAAGTCCCAATATCCGTGGCATCCCTGCCTGAAAAAAATGGGACAATAGAGTTATGCATCAGGAAAACAGGTATTGTAACCTCTGCAATACATTCCTTAAAAACAGGCCAATCGATCGGATTGAGGGGGCCATATGGAAATGGCTTTCCCATAGATATATCAAAGGGAAGGGATGTAATATTAGTCGCGGGCGGAATCGGCATTGCACCCCTAAGACCACTCATACAGCAGTTTATAAAAAATCACCGCAAGGCCGGTAAAGTAACCCTCCTTTACGGCTCAAGAACACCAGATGAGATTATATTCAGAGATGAAGTGGAAGAATGGGAAGAGAGCGGAATAGCGGTGGCCTTGACCGTGGATAAAGGAAATGACAACTGGAAAGGCAATGTCGGTCTCGTAACAGGTCTCTGGCCCGAGGTGCGTACAGACTTTAAAGAGGCTGTTGCCTATATATGTGGACCCGATGTGATGATAAAGGCTGCCATGAGAGACCTCTTTTTCCTGGGTATGCCTGACGAAAGAATAATTACTACCCTCGAGGCACACATGAAATGTGGCGTCGGCAAATGTGGCCATTGCTATATAGGCCCCCAATACATCTGCACAGATGGCCCTGTTTTTTCGTACAAAGAAATAAAAGAGCAATCCATTCTCAAATAAACCTTACAGTTGCATAAAATCACAGGTTACAGCAAGGACTAACATGCGTAAAAGACTTTGCCTGCGACACCTTATAAGATTCTCATACCACCATATCGTATTCAGCATTGGATTCAACCCTCTGTTAAATCCGTAACTCCGCCCGATTTGCGTAATATGTATGTTCAATTTTTCCATAAGTTTCTGTGTCTTGCTCGTTATCTCAGATGTATGCCATGAATCATTGATCTTCACCTTCTTGATTTCTGTTAGATGCATAAGCAAGTCCTGTGGAGAGAA
>CALGPO010000019.1 GCA_937960465.1 uncultured bacterium | reverse complement strand
CTTAAAAATGGGCTTCCTCTCATTGCCCCGTGATGTAATGTGATACAATGCACCATCGTATTCGATTCTTAACGGTCTTGCCATAAAATATATTATACATGCCTAAAACCAAATAGCAAGATTAAAGACCTGACCCCATTAGCCTGACACATGAGTTGGCTCAATCTCCTATGATCTTGACGAGTACCCTCTTTCTTCTCCTGCCGTCGAACTCACCATAAAAGATCTGTTCCCATGGACCAAAGTCGAGCCTGCCATCAGTAACAGCTACTACTACCTCTCTCCCCATAACCTGTCTCTTCAGGTGTGCATCGGCATTATCCTCTCCAGTGTCATTGTGGCGATACTGTCTTATTGGCTCATGGGGTGCCAGTTTTTCGAGCCATTTTTCGAAGTCCTGATGAAGCCCTGATTCATCATCGTTTATAAAGACAGAGGCTGTAATGTGCATGGCATTAACAAGGCAGAGTCCTTCCTTAATGCCACTTTCCCTCAGGCACTCCTCGACCTGAGGCGTAATATTAATAAATGCCCTCCTTGTCGGGACATTGAACCACAATTCCTTTCGATAGGATTTCATAATTCAGCTTTATTCAGCCCCCATCTGTTGGTAGCCATATTTAGTATCCATTCCTTTTATTGAATCTCCTTCCATTGATCTACTATCACCAAGTATAATTTTAGCTTTGCTAATCATTCTTCCTTCACTCAAAGTTTCTGCATTTCTATCTTACAATCTCCCCTCTTGCCTGAGTTTATCCACTATCCCCTTGATCCTCGGCAGTTGCTCTAAGGCTGCCTTTTCTCCTTCAATAATTGCCTCGTGTCTCTTTTCGAAGTCTGCTGAACCGATAAAGCTCACCTCTTCTAATTAGTTGTTATCCCAATTATAGCCCCTTTTATCACATCCATCAAGCAGTTGAGATTTTCGATGCTTATGCTGAGCGGCGGCATGATGACGATGACATTGCCCAATGGCCTTATCAAGACCCCTTCTTCCCTTGCCTTATAAGCAACCTTCCATCCTATTTTTTCTTCCCATGGATAAGGCTCTTTTGTAGTTTTATCTTTTACAAGTTCTATACCTGCAATAAGACCTTTGTTTCTCACATTCCCGACATTCGGCAGATCCGCTATTTCTCTTAATTTGTCTTCAAACAGTGCTATTTTGGGCTGCATGTTTTTTAAAGTCTCCTCCTTCTCAAACAAGTCAATACTTACAATTGCAGCAGCGCATGCAAGGGGATTGCCTGTGTAAGAATGGCCGTGAAAGAAGGTTTTTAATTCTTTAAATTCGCCTAAAAATGCATTGTAAATCTCATCTGTTGATAGCGTGACAGCCAACGGCATATATCCATTTGTTATCCCCTTTGAAAGGCACATAATGTCAGGGACTACATTTTCATACTCGCATGCAAACATTTTTCCAGTTCTTCCAAAACCTGTTGCAACCTCATCTGCAATCAAAAGCAAATTGTATTTATTACAGAGTTCCCTTATGCCTTTTAGATAGCCCTCGGGCCATACAATCATCCCGCCTGCGGCCTGAACAATAGGCTCTATTATGACAGAGGCTATTTCGTCTGAATGTTTTTCTAAAATGTTTTCCAGTTCTTTAAGGCATGCAAATGAGCATTCCAAAAAGGTCTTGCCGAAGTCGCATCTGTAGCAATAAGGCGAAGGTGCTTTATATGTCTTGAAAAGAAGCGGTTTAAATACTTCATGGAAAATGTCAATCCCTCCAACACTTACTGCACCAATGGTATCTCCATGGTATGCATTTTTAAGCGATAAGAAAAAATGCTTACCTTTTACTCCTTTATGAATCCAGTATTGAAAGGCCATTTTCAATGCAACTTCAACAGCAGTTGAGCCATTGTCAGAATAGAAGACCTTTGATAATTGAGGTTGTAAACCAGCAAATGACTTGTCAGTAAGGCTTATTAATTTTTCTGCAAGCAATATTGAGGTGATGTTGCTTAGACCAAGAAGTGTTGAATGGGCAATCTTATCAAGCTGTTCTTTGATTGCATCATCTATCTCCTTTCTCCTGTGTCCGTGTATGCTCACCCATATAGATGAAACCCCATCAAGATACCATTTTCCATAAGCATCCTTTACAAAACAGTCTCTTCCGTCTGTTATTATTATCGGCCTTTCTTCAATCCAGTCCTTCATCTGTGTGAATGGATGCCAGATGAATTTTTTGTCTTGCTCTTCCAGATTTTTTATTTTATCAAGATAACTCATAATGCTTATCCTTTGAATTCCCTCATTGCCTCATTATACAACTCATCGACACTATGCCTGTATTTTGGCGAAAAATGCATGATTTCGAGGCTTCCCACATTAGCCTCCCTTGCAATTTTTCCAGCAAGTGCTGCTGTAAGGTGATGTCTTTCCTCTGCCCTGTCCCTGTCCTTTTCTAAGAAATATGCCTCGCAGAACAATATATCAGAGCCTTTTACAAATGGGATAATTTTTCTTATATTCTCATCCGAAGGAGCCACATCCATAACATAAGAAATCTTCTGCCCTTTCGTAATTGTAGCAATTTCCATGAGTTCTTTAAGACCGAAAATTTTATTGTTTATTTCAAATGTTATTTCTTCTGACCTTTGTTCTCTTATTGCCTTTTTCAAATTAGAAAGCCATGGACCAACAGGAAGTTCCTTTTCTGTCAGAATCGCTTTGTTGATATTGATGTGAAACTCCTCCTCAAGGGAATATGCCATCACAGGGATTTGGTGAGTGAGAAGAACTCCCTGTATTTTAAATAGCGGTTCTTTTTTTATCATCCCGTCAAATATAACCGTTGGATGCATTACCTTTCTGAAAGAGTTTTCAGCATAGAAGCCTGCATGGGATATAGAGTCTTTGTTTATTTCAAACACATCTATTTTTAATGGATAATCCCTTATCAGATTCCATGTGTATCCATTGAGTTTTCCTTCTACGCACTGAATGATATTTTCAGGGCCAAAGATTCTAAGAGGGATATCTCTCTTGAGGACGCAGCGCAAGAGTGTATCAAATCCAACAAAATGGTCCATGTGCATATGGGTCACAAAAACATCTGTTATCCTCATGAGATTGCCCAGTTCGAGTCTTCCGATATAACCGAGGTCGAAAAGAAGCGCCCTTTTTTCTCTTAAGATTCTCACATAAACGCATGGATCCTCAAACGGGCCATTTACAGGCCTTGCATGAAAACTTGGCTTCATAGTGGTATAATTATAACTTAAATGAAAAATGCAAAGCGCAAAAATCAAAGTTAATGGATTCTATGATTTTGCATTTTGATTGTTGAATCCTGAATTTATTTTGGAGGATTTATGCCTGAGTTGAGAAAAGATCCTATATCCGGAAGATGGGTAATCATATCAGTTGAAAGGGGAAAAAGGCCTACGGACTTTATATCACCTTCGCAAAAAAGGAAGGCAGGGGGGTTCTGCCCTTTCTGTCCCGGCAATGAGCATACAACGCCACCGGAGATAATAGCCTTCAGACCCGCGAGCACTCCCCCGAATTCTCCGGGCTGGACACTAAGAGTATTGCCGAATAAATTCCCTGCATTGCAGATACACGGAGATCTCAATAAAAGGGGAGAAGGTGTATTTGATATGATGAATGGCATCGGCGCCCACGAGGTAATTATAGAAACGCCTGACCATCAACTGTCTCTCGCTACAATGCCCCAACGCGCAGTAGAGGATGTCCTCTGGGCATATTATTTCAGGCTTACAGACCTCAAGAAAGACATACGCTTCAAGTATGTCCTGATATTTAAGAATGAAGGTGAAGTTGCAGGAGCATCCCTGGAACACAGCCACAGTCAGTTGATAGCCCTTCCAATTGTTCCTAAGACCGTGAGGGAGGAGATGGAATCGTCAAAAAAATATTATGACAGCAAAGAGCGCTGCATCTTCTGCGATATAATCAGTCAGGAACTGGAGTCAGGGAAAAGGATTATTTATGAAAATGAAGGGTATGTAGCCCTTTCACCCTTTGCGCCGAGGGATCCTTTTGAGACATGGATACTGCCGAAAAGGCACGAATCCTATTTCTATCCCCCTGAAAAGAGCTTTGCAAGCCTTGCAGAAATATTGCAAAGGGTTCTGAAGCAGATTGACAAGGTGCTTGACATGCCTCCATACAATTTTATACTTCACACATCTCCGTTTAAAGAAGAGATTAATGACTATTACCATTGGCATCTTGAGATTCTCCCGAGACTCACAAGGAGGGCAGGTTTTGAATGGGGGTCTGGATTCTTTATTAACCCCACACCGCCAGAGGAGGCAACGAAATTCCTTAGGGAGGCAAAAATACAATGAAGGTTGCGATAGTAACATCAGAGGCTGTCCCTTTTTCAAAAACAGGGGGGCTTGCTGATGTAGCTGGGACTCTTTTTAAAGAATATCTGCATATGGGTATCGAGGCATTTCTATTCATGCCCCTCTATAAAAGGACAGCAGAGCAGTTCGGAAAAGAGATTCAGGGCACGGGCATTGCAATAGACATTCCCATTGGAAAGGCATTCAGACAATGCAAGGTATTAACTTTAAAAAGTCAGAAGCGCGGCAGAGTTTTTTTTATCGGCAATGAAGGGTATTTCGGCAGGGATGAGCTTTATGGAACTCCAAGCGGCGACTATCCTGATAATGACCAGCGGTTTGCATTTTTCTGCAAAGGTGTTCTTGAGATATTTAAAAGGCTGAACATAGAAATCGATGTTATGCATTGCAATGACTGGCAAACAGGCCTTATCCCCATTTATTTAAAGACCCTTTATAGCAATGCAGATGTGTTCAGAAAAACGATATCTGTCATAACCATACACAATTTAGGTTATCAGGGGATATTCCCGCCTCAGACTATGGAGATAACAGGGCTTGGATGGGAGTTGTTTCAGATGGAAGGTGTGGAATTTTATGGGAATGTGAACTTTCTTAAGGCAGGCATAGTTGGGGCAGACATCATTACTACTGTAAGCAGGACTTATGCAAGGGAGATATTAACACCCGAATCAGGCTTTGGACTTGACGGCATATTGAGGAAGAGGGCAGACCGCATATATGGAATACTCAATGGCATAGATTATAATGAGTGGAACCCATCTGCCGACAAATTCCTTCCATATTCCTATAATAGAAGCAGATTATCAGGCAAGACGAAATGTAAAGCCGAACTGATGAAGCTGTGCTCTCTGGAAGGCGATACCGATGCTCCTCTAATGTCGTTCGTCGGCAGGCTTTCGGGCCAGAAGGGAATAGACATATTTGCAGATGCCATTGCTGAGATAATTACAAAAGGTGCAAATATTGTTATACTTGGAAAAGGAGAGGAGTATTACCATGCCCTGCTCAATTCCGTAGGAGAACGATTTTATAGAAGGCTTTTCTTCTATTCAGGGTTTGATGAGGCTATTGCGCACCTTATATATGCTGGATCTGACATATTCCTAATGCCTTCAAGATATGAGCCGTGTGGTCTGGGTCAGATGATAGCAATGCGATATGGCACGATACCTATAGGGAGAAATACAGGGGGACTCGCGGATACTATAGAAGATGGAGAGAATGGCTTTCTCTTTGATGATTACTCTTCAAGGGATCTGATGAATGGTATCGGCAGGGCATTGGCATGTTATGCGGACAGGAAATTGTGGCAAAGGATGATGAGAAGCGCTATGAGCAAAGATTTCTCATGGAAAAAATCTGCAAGGCTTTATCTTGAGCTTTACAGGAAATTCAGCAGGTAAAAGTATGGCAGAAAACATATCTGAATTATCGAATATACAGGGTCAAAAAGACTTTTCCATGGAGAATTTTTTGGGCAGCGACAGGGAAGTCCTTAAAAAGCTCCATGAGACCGTTGACAGAAACATAGAGCTTTATAAAATCACAAAGGAGCAACTCAACAGGATTACTGTCATATATGAATTAACAAAGGCAATCATATCCATAACCGACTTTGATGAGCTGTTGAAGAAAATCTCTGAAGATGCCACAAAGCTGTTCAATGCAACAGGCTGTATGATACGACTTATAGAAGAAGGCAAGCTTAAAATCAGGGCATCTTTTGGATTTCCTGAAGAAATTAAGGATGAGATAACAGTATGTATCGGAGAAGGCATAGCCGGTAAAGTAGCGTTAGAAGGACGGACGATACTGGTCAAAAGTCCTGAGGAGTTTGGCACTATCGCTCCAAATATAAATATCCAGACAGCCATATGCACTCCTTTAAAGATAGGGGATCAGATAATAGGGACATTCGGACTTTACGATAAAGTATCGTCTGACGGCTCTATAGTTCCCTTCACAGAAGATGATATTACCACCCTCGAGGGTCTTGCGTCTATTGTTGCCATTGTGATAGACAAATCGATTCTCTATGAGAAGGCACTGGAACAGGAAAGGGAGGCAATAGAGGCAAAAAATCGCATTGAAGAGTTGAAGGATTATCTCCAGGGATTAATAGAAAACACGGCAGATGCAATAGTAACCTCTGATTTGAATGGCATTGTTACATCATGGAATATTGGTGCAGAAAAGATCTATGGCTACACAAAGGAAGAGGCCATCGGCAGGTTCCTTCCATTTATTCCAGACTTTCTTGTTGACATGGAAAAAAATTACACTAAGCGGGTGGAAAAAGGAGAGACCATAAAGGACATAGAGACTGTGCGCAGGACAAAAGATGGAAGGCTTATTGATGTCAGTCTTACCCTTTCTCCAATCAAGGACTCCAGAGGCAATATTATTGGCATAAGCGGAATAGCCAGGGACATAACAGAAAAAAAGAGGATAGAAAAAGAGTTGCTGAGAAAGAATAATGAGCTGTCGAGGCTTTTCTTCATAAGTTCTGCAATGAGAGGAACGTTGGAATTGGACAAGCTCCTCAGGATGGTTCTTACAGCAGTTACAATGGGGGATGGACTTGGATTTAACCGAGCGATGCTCTTTCTTTTAGATGAGGATAAGAGGGTTTTAAAAGGGGCAATGGGTGTCGGCCCTGCGAGCCACGAAGAGGCATGGCAGATATGGTCCAGATTATCTACGGAACACAAGAATCTTCACTCCCTGATAGAGGAGATAGAGAACAGCCCCCTTAGAAAGGACTCTTTCATAGATAGGCTCTGCTGCGGAATAGAGATCTCCCTTGATATAGATACGATACTCACGAGGGCTGTTAAGGAAAAAAAGGCCTTCAATGTTATGGATATTCATTCAGAACCGATGTCAGACCCCATTCTTATCCAGCAACTCGGGACAATGGCATGCGCGGTAGTTCCATTAATATCGAGGGATAAGGTAATAGGGGTTTTATGGGTTGACAATCTCTTCTCAAGAAGACCTATTACAGAGCATGATATGGAATTTTTAAAGGGATTTACAGATCAGATAGCATCTGCTATAGAGAATGCAAGGCTCTATGAGCATGTGGCACAGGCAGAGCAGGAACTGGAGAATATCTTCGAGTCTATTTCCGACTACCTTTATGTAACAGACATTAATTTCACTGTAAGGAAGGTCAATAAGGCGGTGGTTGAACTACTGAACAGGCCGGTGGATGAAATAGTAGGGAAGAGCAGCTTCGAGGTGTTCAAAGATGTGTCAGAGCAATGGTCATTATGCCCTTACAAAAGGGAGATAAAGGGGACAGTTACGCAGGAACTCCACGATCCAAAGACAGGAAAGGCTTATCTTGTATCTTGTTCTCCTGTTCAGGATAATAAAACAAAAGAGGTAGTAGGCGCTGTCCATCTCATAAAAGATATAACTGAGATGAAGGTATTAAGGGAAAAAGTGGCATCTGCTCAAAGGATGGCTGCCCTCGGGGAGATGGCAGCAAAGGTGGCCCATGAGATAAGGAACCCGCTGCTTTCCATAGGCGGTTTTGCGAGGAGGCTCGAAAAGAGGCTCGATGGCGATTTAAAGGAGCATGCAAAGATAATAGTGGGTGAGGTGCAGCGCCTTGAAGGGATATTAAACGATACCCTGAGTTTTGTAAAGGGTGCAAGACTGGACAGGAAAAAGGTTGATATAAACGAACTCATCGATAACATTATTAATCTCCTTGAGCCTGCTGTATATGACAGGGGCAACGCCCTGATAAAGGAAGTAGAATATCCGGTAGAGGCATTTATAGACCACGATAGAATAAAAGAGGCTATTTTGAATATAGTCACTAATGCCAATCAAGCAACGGACAATGGGAGTATAATTATAAGGGCATATATTGGGAAGATATATTCCGAGTCAGACCTTTTTGGAGACAGGACAGAAAAGAGGGGGGTCATAATCGAGGTGGAAGACAACGGATGCGGTATCAAAGAAGAAGATATAGACCGTGTTTTTGATCCATTCTTTACTACCCGTCCCACAGGAACAGGACTCGGTCTTTCCATAACAAAAAGGATTATTGAGGAGCATGGTGGTAAAATAGAAGTTGAAAGTGACTGGGGCAAAGGTACAAAGTTTAAAATATACCTACCTTTGGAGGAGGAGTGATATGAAGATATTGGTTGTGGATGATGAGAAGAACATTTTGAAGCTCTATAAGGCAGAGCTTGAGGACGAAGGATATTCTGTCGTTACAGCCAACTCAGGGCGTGAGGCAATTGATATCTTTGAAAGTGAGAATCCCGACCTCGTTACACTTGATATACGGATGCCTGATATTGACGGCATTCAGATATTGAGGCAGATGAAGGAGAAAAAGCCAAATATACCAATAATAATGCTCACTGCTTATGATTACAGGGATGACTTTTCTGTCTGGGTTTCTGATGCATATGTGGTCAAGTCATCTGACCTGAGCAATCTGAAGGCCACTATAAGACAGATAATTGAAGGCAGAAAATAAGGTAATCACCCTTAAGGCCGAACTTCCTGCATATGGCGGTCTTTCCATTGGCAAATGGAAGGGAAAGATTGTATTCATAAAAAACACTATCTCCGGAGAGACAATAGAGGCAAAATTAGAAGAAGAAAGAAAAGATTATTGCACTGCCTCGACAACAAAGATATTAGAGCCCTCTTCTGACAGAATAGAACCCAATTGTAAATTCTTCGGCCCATGCGGCGGATGCCAGTCCCAACACATTTCCTACCAGAGGCAGATAAAATTAAAAGAAGAAATCCTCAAAGACTCTCTAAAAAGGATAGGAAAGATGGATATAGAACTTTCAAAGCCCCTCACTTATGACAACCCCTGGAATTACCGATACAGGGGGCAGTTTAAGGTTTCACAAGGGAAAATAGGATTTTACAGAGAGAAAACAAGAGAGGTAATTGATATTGATAACTGTCCTGTCATGATAGAGGAGATAAACGAATATCTTGTGAAAGTCAGGGGCATATTAAAGAACAGCGAATACCTCAATGCAGTCAGCGAGGTGCATATATCTCATGGAGACAAGGCTGTTGCACTGATAAAAACAGGAGGCAAACAGCCTTTGAAATTTGATGGGCTTGCCCCAGCATTTCTGCATTCAGGTTTTTCCGGGGTATTCATCGATTCTGGAGGAAAGAGATTATTAAAATATGGAAACCATTGCATAACACTCGATCTCGATGGTTTAAAATACACCATATCACCAATGAGTTTTTTTCAGAGCCACTGGAGATTGAACCGGGCTGTTGTTGGATTTATAAAAGGCAGCCTACAGCCACTTAAAGGCAAAAGGGTATTGGACTTATACTCAGGTGCAGGAAACTTCTCTCTTCCCATTGCCCTTGATGCAGGTGTGGTGATTGCTGTTGAGGAAAACCATTTTGCCATAGAGGATGGCAAGAGGAATTTACAAATAAATGGCATAAAAAATTGCAGATTCATCCGTTCATCAATCGAGGGTTTAAATATCAAGGATTATTTTGATATTTTGATATTAGATCCTCCGAGACCGGGTCTCACAAACGCTGCAATGGATACGATACTCGCCATGAAGCCTGAAAGGATTGCATACATAGCCTGCAACCCAACAACACTTGCCAGGGATTTGAGAAAAATGCTTGTCAAATATGAAATTGAATCTGTACGGATGATCGACTTCTTCCCGCAGACATATCACATCGAGTCGCTGGTTTTTTTGAGATTGAAATAACCATAACCGTAAAGATACATGTATTTCATGATGATTGATTACAGGTTTATGGTAAAATTATTCATGCCGCTCTTGTGTCAGATAGATAACCTGAATGAGAATCATGAAATCATAATATGCGACAGCATAGTGGCAAAACAGGCACATAAGGAGTTGTTTCGCTATAGAGACGATGTCTATGTAACCGTTGATAGTGCAGAGAATATCTTCGACATAATTTCTAACACTGTCAATTCATGCAATGCAAGGCTACAATCCTGTCCATCGAAAATCCATTTAGTCCTTAACTGGCTTAATCTCCTGAAGGTCTCTCTGTGGCAGGCTAAGAAACCTACTACAGGAGATGTTTTTACTGTGCTCAAAAATGCAGGGGTTGGCTCTCATGAGCTTCAGCCCTTCAAGATGTCTGATTTAAACGACATATTCCCGTGGCTTTATTATGGAAAGAGGTTTGACATCCTAAGAAAGCTGTGCCACAAGACAAAAAAACAGACAGAAGCACATCTTAAAAATCATTCCATACGCGTTGACTGTCATCTTATTGCTGAGGATACAAAGAAGATAGTTGCAAGCAGCCTCTGAAGGACATGTTAGCCTCCGTGAGGGGCATCGCAATCAGGACGGCCCATCAGCTTTTTCAGCCGCCCAAACTCTTTGAGCGACCTTGAAACGCAGTCCTCTATTGCCATGCCGTCGAAATAATTCCCTGTTAAAAGGAGACGGGTTGCTGAATTTGATTGCTCTATTTTGCATATCAATGCTTCATGCCCGACTTTGAGCGAAGGTACAAAGTTTTCTTTAGCAGCTATATGTTCGATCTGCGCCGTCTTAATTCTAAGCACTTCGGCTATCTTCTTTAGCTTCGCATCGTTATTTAAAATGCCGGGTTTGAAATGGAATGTGAATCCCCTATAAGAATCGTGCTTCACAGTGTCTCTTGACACTATTGAATAAAAGCTGTCCGATGAAGGGATTATTCCTGCTGCAAGAGGTATTGAAGCTGTCAGATCTTTTTTAACCGCAATGCCAACAGACTCTACAGATTCAACTTTAATCTGCGACAGATATTCTGAAAGTTCAGGAAAATTTTCCCTGAGCAACTGCGCTGCTACGGAAGCAGGCGTGGCAACTGCCAAACTCTCTGATTCGTATACTTCGCTGTCCGTGGCTGTTTTGAAAAGGTCACCTTTACGCCCTATTGAAAGGACTTTTTTGCCTGTTACAATCTCGATTGCTTTCAGTGATGAGATAGAGTCTGTTATCGTTTGAACCCCATTAGTAAGCGTAAATTTTTTTATGATATCTTTTCTTCTGAGGCGCTTTTTAAAAAGCATGTTTGCCGGAAAATCGCTTGCATCCTGTGATATTACGGCATTAAGGGCTGGAGACAGTACGTGCTCGAAATTTTTATTTCCAATGATTTTTGAATAATAAGACCTTACGCTCTGCCCCTCTTTTTTAAGAGTAAATAAGCGCGGCGCTGAACAGAAGAGTTCTAAAAAATTAAGCTGTGAAGGGATGGATTTTATATGACCATCCACGAGCATTTTGAAAGGAACCTTTTCGCGGGGGATGAGTTTGCTGATGAATGCGCTGTCTTCAATTATCCCTATTAAATTGCGGTATGAATTGTAGCAGGTATGGGCGCCCAACTCGACCCAGAACTCGTTAGTATCCTCAAAATGGTGAGAGTGCAGAGTGCCGCCGACCCTTTCGGTCTTTTCGATGACTAATGTCTTAAGCCCTTCTTTTGCGCAGTAGTGAGCCAGACTCAAACCACTGATGCCTGCTCCGATTATGATAATGTCGTAGAAAGCCATTTTTATATCCACTTCATATCTTTAACATTCTTTATCACTATGTCTGATAGCGCTTCTATAAATTTTGGAGATGTGTTCAGCGATTCCATTCTCTTAAGATTCATTCCAAGACCAAGAGCCATGTCTTTATAAAGTATGTCTATTTCATAAAGAGTTTCGATATGGTCTGATACAAAACTGATCGGCACTACAAGAAGGTCTTTCACACCTTTCTTTGCAAGTTCATGGAGCGCTTCTTCAGTTGTGGGCTTAAGCCATTTTACAGGTCCTGTCTTGCTCTGGTAGGAGAGATACCACTCTATGTCAATCTTTCTCAGGACTGCATCTATAGTCCCTTTTATCTCATTGACATAAGGGTCGCCTTTATCGATAAACTTTTTAGGAAGGCTGTGCGCGCTGAAAAGAACAACAGGTTTTTTGTCAAAAGTCTTTATTCCCTTCTGGATATTTTCAACAAGGGCATTAATGTAAAGCGGGTGATTAAACCATGATGTTACCGAGAAATAATCCACATGGTATTTTTTTATCACCTCTTCAAACTTTTTTACAGAAGAACCTGTAGTGGTAATTGAGTAGTGCGGATATAGGCTTAGGGCTAAAATCCTGCTTATCCCGTCTCTCATTGCATGATCAACGGCCTCTTCAATAAAGGGATGCCAGTATCTCATGCCGACATATACCTTAAAATGCAGTGACGAGTGACGAGTAACGAGTAACGAGTTTAAAGATGATTCAAGTGCTTTTGCCTGCGCGTTTGTAATATCGAGAAGGGGGGACTTGCCGCCGATGAGGCTGTAGGCTTTTATAACACTTTCTAATCTTTTGCGGATAATGAGTGACGCAATAGGCTTCTGGAGAAAGGATGGGCCGAGCTTTATGATATCTCTGTCAGAGAAAAGATTGCGCAGAAATGGCTTGACAGCATCGAGGGAATCAGGCCCACCCATATTTAAAAGGATAATGCCTATCACAAAATTAAGGATACTGGATTAATCCGAAAAATTCAACTTGAATTACGCAATATATGTAGGTCTTAAGAATTTTGTTCTTTCAGCTTTTTCATCAGCCTTTCATACTTCTCGGCACCGACACATTCTTTAGCTGCAGGACACCACTGAAGGCATGATGGCTTCATATCCCTTGTTATAGTTTTCCCACATCCCTTGCATACGGTATCAGGCTCATCTGTCCATATCTCGTTTTTATGCATGCAATATGCACAGATTAACTCTTCGGGATACGGGTTTCTTATCTCTTTGCTTCCCGGACAACTCTCTTTCATAGCTTTATTTTAACAGATGACATGCGAAGTATATATGAGCTAAATCATAACGCACTTACTTGCAAATTCTTACAGTGGGCATGGAGGACAAGGTGTTAGAGCGACGCTAACTCCCCCATCTTTTAAATAGACTATGTTCTATTCCAAAACTATCCAGTATCTTCCCCACTATAAAATTCACAATGTCATCAAGGTTTTTGGGCTGATGATAAAAGGCAGGAACAGGCGGAGCAATTTTAACGCCGAGCCTTGCAAGTTTGAGCATGTTCTCAAGATGTATGGCGCTGAAGGGCATTTCACGGGGAGAAAGGAGAAGATGTCTTCCTTCTTTTATCACAACATCAGCAGCCCTTTCGATGAGATTGTTTGCATATCCATTGGCAATGCCCGAAAGGGTTTTCATTGAGCATGGCACAACAAGCATTCCATCTGTTTTAAAGGAACCGCTTGCAATTGGTGCATCCATCTGTTTATCTTCATAGAAAAAGAGCCTCTCTGTTTTAAAATATTTTCTTATTCTGTCTTCTGTTTTTTCTGACTTCTGACTTTTATCTGTCCAGTCTATTCCTGTCTCATCTTTTATTATGGGAAATGTGTTTGACGAGATGACAAGGTGCACCTTTGAAACCTTGAGCAACTCTTCTGTCAATCTTACGCCGAATATCGAGCCGCTTGCGCCTGTTATGGCAAGGATATATCTTTTCATAGGATTAGTATACTAAAAATGGTTGAATATTTTTCATCCATCCTATAAAATGGGAATCATGAAAAAGGCAAAAATAAAGCATTATAAAACTGCCTGCATTAATAAAGAGAAGATATCTTCTGTCAGAAAGAAGATGAGATCCGACCGCACTATGCAGGAAATAGCTAAGATGTTCGAAGTCATCGGCGGGCATACAAAGGTGGACATCATATCTGCCCTGTGTTTCTACGGGATGTGCGCATCCGCAAGTTCAGAAAAAGGGACGGTTCTATTTTTTCTCATTTTTGTCAAAAATAGAACCGTCCCTTTTTTACTACGCGATATGGAAAGTTTATTTATCGACCCGCTGGTTGCAGCGAGGTTGGTGATAGACAAGATATTGAATCCTATCTAATACTTTTGCCGGAGCACAGAGACTTGGATTTCACACATATAATAAGACAGATTGCGATTACTGCTGTTCCTATTCTTATTGCCATCATCCTGCATGAGGTTGCCCACGGCTTTATAGCCAATAAACTGGGAGACCCTACTGCAAAGATGCTGGGAAGGTTGACGCTGAATCCAATAGCCCATATTGATTTGTTCGGAACTGTCTTGATGCCATTGTTGCTATTCATATCCACCAATGGCCAGTTTGTATTCGGCTATGCAAAGCCTGTCCCGATAAATCCATATAATTTCAAAAATCCCAAACGTGACATGGCAATATCAGCAGCAGGAGGTCCTGCTACAAACATATCGCTGGCAATCTTAAGCATCCTTTTGATTAAATACGCAGTAGTTCCTGTATCAACCTTTATGCCAGATGATGTAATAGCAAAGGTGATAAAACCTCTGGTAATGATGCTTACTGCAAGTGTAACCATAAATGTGATTCTGGCATCTTTCAATCTCATACCAATTCCGCCATTGGATGGAGGAAGGGTTCTAATGGGATTACTGCCCCACAGACAGGCAAATGCACTCGGAAGACTTGAGCCTTTTGGAATGATTGTTGTATTGATACTTGTGATAACAGGTATTGCAGGTTATATAATAATGCCTTTGGTAAAATTCTTTCTGGGCTTGATCGAAATGATTTAAAGAAGATTTAACGGAGGTAATTATGAATAGAGAGCGTGTGCTGAGCGGCATGCAGGCAAGCGGAAAACTTCATTTAGGAAATCTTGTAGGGGCTCTCAAAAATTGGGTAAATTTACAGGACAAATACGACTGTTTCTATTTTGTTGCTGACTGGCATGCACTCACAACAGGATATGCAAATCCATCCACTATAAAGGAGAGCACGCAGGACCTCCTGATAAACTTCATTGCTGCTGGTTTAGATCCTGACAAATCAACAATCTTCATTCAATCAATGGTTCCGCAGCATGCAGAACTGCATCTTCTTTTATCGATGATTACGCCCCTCGGCTGGCTTGAGAGAGTTCCTACTTACAAAGAAAAACAGGAGCAGTTAAAGGACAGGGACCTCTCTACTTACGGTTTTCTGGGTTATCCTGTTTTGCAAACCGCTGACATAATTATTTACCGTGCCAGGCATGTGCCTGTTGGCATTGACCAATTTCCACATCTTGAGATATCGAGGGAGATTGCGAGGAGATTCAACTATCTTTATAAAAATGTATTTCCTGAGCCTGAGGGACTGCTCACAGAATTTCCTAAAGTTCCGGGACTTGACGGAAGGAAGATGTCAAAGAGCTATGATAATGCAATTTATTTAAGCGACTCCCCGGAGGTTGTAGAGCAAAAGATAAGGACAATGATGACAGACCCTGCAAGGAAAAGGAAGACGGATAAGGGAGAGCCTGAATTATCACCTGTTTACCACCTGCACAAGATATTCTCTTCAAAGGAAGAACTTGACATCGTGGCGCATGGATGTAGGACAGCGGAGATCGGCTGTATAGACTGCAAAAAAATTCTCATTAAAAACATCTTTACTTATCTAACACCCATATGGGAAAAGAGAAACGAGCTTATTTTAAATCCGGATATGGTTCTAGAAATAGCCAGAAAGGGTTCGCAAAAGGCAGGGAATGTGGCTGAGGAGACAATGAAGCTCGTAAGAGAAGCAATGGGATTGTCTTGCAGAGTGTGATAAACTTTACTCATGCTACCCCTTATTCTTGTCACAAATGACGATGGTGTTCATTCTCCGGGAATAATAGCGCTTTTTAAGGCGATGAAGGAGATAGGGGACGCATATATCGTTGCCCCTGACAGGGAAAGGAGTGCGGTTGGTCATGCACTCACCCTTCACAGGCCTTTAAAAGTAGAGGAACTCCGCGAAAATGTCTTCAGCGTAAACGGCACCCCAACTGATTGCGTTGCCCTTGCCATTCACAAGGTACTTCCGAGGAGGCCTGACCTTGTTGCATCAGGAATAAACAGGGGTGCAAATCTTGGAGATGACATAACATATTCAGGCACTGTTTCTGCTGCAATGGAAGGTACAATTTTAAACGTTCCTTCATTTGCTATTTCCCTTGTTGGGGACAAGCCCTTTCATTACGAGACTGCAGCCTTTTTTGCCATTAAGGTTGCAAAATACATACTTGATAAATCATTGCCATACGATACCCTTCTCAATGTGAATGTTCCCAATGTGCAGAGAAAGGATATACTCAAAGGAATGAAGATCACAAGGCAGGGCAAAAGGGTGTATGATAGCGCTATACAGGATATATATTCTCCATGGGGTGATAAGCATTACTGGATTGGCGGAGGAAAGCCTTACTGGGAGCACGGAGAGGATATGGATATTCAGGCAGTGTTGGACAATTATGTATCTATAACACCGGTTCATCTTGATTTAACGAATTATGAGGCACTGGAGTATTTGAAAAAGACATGGGAACACCTAACATGAGCGATACTGCATGTTAGGCACGGCTCAAAGACTTTAAAAAGTGTTTACCTTAATGTTGCATAGACAGCAAGGACTAACATGCTTCAAAGCCTTTACAAGCGACAGGAAACCGTATTCATGCAGAGTATAAATGTTTTAACAGAGACTTGAATCCAATGCTGAATACGATATGGTGGTATGAAAATC
>CALGPO010000018.1 GCA_937960465.1 uncultured bacterium | reverse complement strand
CCGGTGATAACAATACCTTCGCCATAAAGGCATATGCCGCCCGGGCTGTGGCCCGGTGTGTGAAATACCTTAAAACTCAAATTGCCTGCCGTAATATCCTCTCCGTCTTTTACCAAAACATCTGGATCAGGCAATGGGTCAAGGTCGTATCCCCAGAACGCTGCCATATCCTTTGCAGCATTGTATATCTCAAGCTCATCCTTATGGATTAAGACCTTTGCATCGGTCGCCTTCTTCAAATCGCTTACTGCACCCACGTGGTCAAAGTGTCCGTGAGTACATATGATATAGTCGACAACAAAACCATTGTTTTTGATTATGTCCATTATCCTGTCAGGCTCGTCGCCCGGATCAATTACTATTGCCTTTTTAGACCCCTCATCTGCAACAACAAAACAATTAACCTCAAGTGGACCTACCACTATACTTTTAATCAGCATACCTTCTCCTTATTTTCTCTTTAATTCTTTCTATAATATAACCCAACTCCTCACTCTTTAGTAAATAGGACAGCAGCATGTATATTCCGCAGCAGATTATTATTGCCGAACCGAGATATACTGCCTTCTTAAGCCCGTATCCGCTCAATGCCCATATTTCACTTATTGAGCATATTTCATTTCTGGCAATGAACCATCCTACAAGTCCCATGATTGCAGATGCAATAAATGTTTTTGTAAAGGAGTTCAGTATCCTCTTTGTTCCTATGCCTCCAAGCTTTTTCCTCAAGAAGTAAAATAACAAAATAAAATTACAGCTCGATGCAATGGCATTGGCAAAGGCAAGGCCATTGTGTTTCATGGGCTTCATCAAGAAAAGACTGAATATTACATTGATTATCATTGCTGCAGCAGCCACCTTTACAGGAGTTTTTGTGTCCTGCATAGAATAAAAAGTTGCAGTGATAACCCTGACTCCCACAATAGCCCATATCCCGAGGGAGTAAAACATAAGGGCATCCGATGTGCCTATGGTCGCAGCATATTCAAACTTGCCCCTCTGAAAAAGAGTGCTTACAATAGGCACATTCAATGAGATAAGACCGACCATAGCAGGCACTGTAATAAAAAACAGCAGCCTCAGTGCAAAGGAAAAATCTTCTTTTACCTTTTCCATTTCGCCCTTCACAGAATACTCTGAAAGTGCAGGAAGCACTGCCATGCCCATTGCTACGCCGAATATTCCGATAGGAAACTGGATCAATCTCATGGAATAGTAGAGATAGGTAATACTTCCTTCAGCAAGATATGATGCGAGGATTGTACTGATAAATATATTAATCTGGGCAACTGCAAGCCCTGCAGTTGAAGGGATTATGAGGAGACCTATTCTTTTCAGTCCCGGATGCCAGAAGTTGCGAACCGCAAATATTCTGTATCCCTGCTTTAAAAAAGACGGAATCTGAATTAAAAACTGCACGAGTCCTCCTGTAGTTACACCTATTGCAACTGCAACAATGGGATTGGCGAATTGCATTGACATCGTCAAAACACAGACAATGATCACAATATTAAGCATTGCAGGCGCAAGTGCAGGAATAAAAAAAACACCCCTCACATTTAAAGCCCCCATTGTCAATGCAGCAAGGCTGATAAACAAGAGAAACGGAAACATTATCCTCGTTAGGACAACAGTATTGGAGAACTTTGCAGGTTCTTTTAAAAATCCCGGTGCGATTGCAGAGACAATGGCAGGTGCGAAGATTATCCCGAGAGCGCAAATTATACCCACAAAAATGAGGATAAATATAAACGTTGAACTTACAAGCCTGTTTGCCTCATCCCTTCCGCGATTTGTCTGGTATTCTGTAACAATAGGGATAAAGGCAGAGGACATGGAACCTTCTGCAAAAAGTTCCCTTAAAAGATTGGGTATCCTGAAGGCAACGAAAAAGATATCAGCAGTTCCGGTTGCACCGAAATACCGCGCCAGTATCATGTCCTTTACATAGCCGAGGATACGGCTGATAAAGGTTGCTATGGACATCAGTCCAGCAGCCCTTGCTATTTTTCCCTTAGCGCTCATTTTACGAAGCCCTGTAACGATGGCGTAGAAACTCTATAACCCCTGGCATGATTGAAATAGAGATAATTGCTAAAATAACGATGCTGAAGTTTTGCTTTACAATAGGGATGTTACCAAAGAAATATCCTGAAAATAAGCAGACTGCAATCCATGTTGTACCGCCAAATATGTCATAACTGATAAATCTTGTATAGGTCATCCTTCCAATGCCTGCAACAAAGGGCGCAAAGGTGCGAACTATGGGGACAAATCGAGCGATGATTATTGTTTTGCCTCCGTATTTTTCATAAAAGCGATGTGTACGCTCCAGATGCTTCTTATTTAGAAATCTTACATTTTCTTTACGAAAAACCTTTGGTCCAAGAAAATATCCTATCCAGTAATTCGTGGTATTTCCAAGCATAGCCGCTGATAAAAGAAGAACAAACAGCACTGTAACATCGAGCGCACCTATAGCTGCAAAAGTTCCTGCTGCAAAGAGAAGGGAATCGCCTGGCAGAAAAGGCGTGACAACAAAACCTGTTTCGAAAAAGATAATCAGAAAAAGTATTGCATAGGTTAAAACGCCATAATTTTGGATAACCACGCTCATATGTTTGTCGAGATGCATGAAGATGTCAATAAAGTTTGCAATCAGTTCCATATACTCTCCTTATTTAAACCTGCCAACCAATATTCTCTTTATCCCTGCATAGTCCTTTATAAAAGTAACATTTTTAAAGCCTGCATTCATAGCTATTTTTTCCACATCATCTGCCTGGTCATGGCCGATCTCAAGGATGATTATGCCATTTTCCTTGAGAAATTTGTGACCATTTTCGAATATCCTTCTATAAAAAACAAGTCCGTCCTCTCCTCCGTTAAGGGCATCAACAGGCTCATAATCCTTTATCTCTCTCTGCAGATTCTGAATATCACTGGTTTTTATGTAAGGCGGGTTTGAAACTATGCAATCAAAATAGTGAACAGTGAACAGTGAGCAGTAAGCAGTAATAGGTTCAAACAAATCGCCCTTTATAAAATGAACATTCCCTACATTGTTTTCAGTTGCATTCCGAGTTGCATAATGAATAGCGGTATCTGATTTGTCAATTCCGTAAACATCGGCATCTGGCAAATGTTTTGCAAGTGCAATGGCAATACACCCGCTGCCAGTACAGAGGTCTAAAACCGTGAACCGTGAACCGTGAACCGTGAACCATTTTAATTGTTTAATCGCTTCTTCCACAAGCAACTCTGTCTCTGGCCTTGGTATGAGAACGCCTTTGCCGACATATATTTTTAGCCCGTAAAATTCAACATGCCCAATAATGTATTGAATCGGCTCGCCTTGTGCTCGTCTTGATGTGAGTGCATCTATTTGCTTTAATGTATCTTCTGATATTTCTACACTGCCGGTATAAAGTTTTGATTTGTCGATATGGAGTGTTTCTGTTATAAGGATTTCAGCCTCTTTGGCAGCGTCTTCAATGCCTTTAGATTCAAGAAAGGCTGAAACCTCTTTGAGTTTATCAATTGCGGTCAAGATTTTTATCCTCCCCATTGCTAAGATACAAAATAGGTTTGTATTTGGTGGATTAGTAGGATAAACTCCTCATTCGGAGTGCTTACAGGCTACCATCCACTAAATACCCCTGTCTAGTTTTTGGGGAGTATTATGCATATTATCATCATAAAATGCGAAATTGTAGAAATACTCTACATCCTATTTTGCCGATAAAACTTGAAAACCTTTATTCTATCAGTCATTGCGAGCACCAGAAGGGTGCGTGGCAATCTCATTGCAAAAAGGCGAGATTGCTTAGCTTCGCTCGCAATGACGGCTTTCTATCGGCAAATCATGAGAAAATTCGAAATATTGATTTTCTGTTAAGAACTATGGTATTTTTATTAGCTCATAGCTGATAGCTTATCGCTCATATCAAAATGCCATGAACTATCAACTATGAACTATGAGCTAATTCAGGAGGATAAAATTGGCAGGTAAGGCGGCACCAAAAAAGGATTTATCGACTCTCAAAAGGGTAAGGCAGGCCGAGAAGCATAGGCTCCGTAATCAGTCTGTAAAGACAAAGGTAAAGACGTACATAACAAAGTTAGATGCAGCACTACCCTCGAAGGACAAAGAGGGTATTAACAAAATATTAAATGAGACCATCAGGGTAATAAGCAGCGCTGCATCAAAGGGAATTATACACAAGAATACGGCATCAAGGAAAATTTCACGGATCACCAAAAAGGTAAACGCAGCACTCGCCAGCTAATTGACCTTAAGCAGCTTTACAAATAAATCTTCCATGACATAGGAGCGGGATGTCTTGATAGAGGCATCCGCTTCATGGAGAAGCTTGAAAACCATCCTGAAAAACCCTTCGTCTTTATGATGGGACTTGCCCTGGATGTTTGCATACTGCCAGTTTAATGCACCGAGCAGCATCTGGGATTCCGTGTTTTTGCCCATACTCTCGAATATCCTGAATACCTCTGCCGCATCTCTTTTCTTAAGGGCATTAATAAGGTCAAAGGCGCTGTATTCAGCACCCGCATAGACCATCCCCTTAACATCATCGATATCGATTTTATCGGCATTCCACGACGAAAACTTCTCTATTTCAGAATAAAGCATTCCCATGTCTGTGCCAACACAGATAATCAAATACTCGATTGCCCTGTCCGTAAACTCGATGCCCTTTCTTTTTGCCGTCTCCCTTATCCACGAGGGGATGTCCTTTTCCAGCACATTAAGGCTGATTTCCTTTATATTTTTAATAACAGATGCATCAAAAAGCCTGGGAGATGCCCCTTCAAAAAGCATTATGAGAAGGGAGGTGTTTGCCGGATTCGTAAGATACTCCTCAAGTTTTTTTATGTCTTTTTTTGATAGCTTCTGGATATTTTCAATAATAACAACCCTTCTTCCGGACAAAAAGGGCATGGTATTAAGGATGTCTATGATTTGTTCCATGGGCTTGTTATCCGGTGATTTAACATCAAACACATCAAAATTAAAGGCATCGGAGTGGTGTTTGTCTTTTATGGTTGTTTTTGCTTCATAGAGCATGAAGTCGTCAGAGGAGTAAAACAGATATGCAGGGGATGGAAACCCCTTTGAAAGTTCCTGCTGGAATTGCCTGATGCTCATCGTTTTTCCTTTTCGGCTGTTTTGTGCAGCTTTTCTATTTCGTCAGGATAGGCTTCCTCTATCAGCAGCCTGTTTAATCTCATGCGCTCAAGACCACTGGGATTCTGTTTGATCAGTTTCTTTGTTTCTTCTGTTAAGGTAATGTGTGCAAACCGTTTTTCATCAAAGATAGAAATGCCCTGCATGACAGTATTGAGCTCTTCAACAAGAACAGGCTTAATCTTGTCCTGCGGGACCTTTGACTCGGCATATTCATGTAACATCTGGCGCGTGCTCGGAGACATCTGCCCCAGTAAATACAGGGATACAGGGTCCTCAGACTTATGCAGCTTAAATATCAGGCGTTCTAAATCTTTGATGTCAGAGGCTGTCAATAACAAGTAAGCGAAATTTTTAGGGGTGTTATAGCTTATAACCCGCACTACTTCCTGAGACAGGTTCTTTAATGCACCGGCTGTTGAAAGCTCTTTTTGGGCAAGGACATTCTCGAGCCTTTCTGCAGAGCTGAAATAGGTGATAAAAGGACTCTCTGCCACAAGGGGTATGGATCTGCCGCTTGCTGTATCGATAAGTCTAAAGTTTGCCTTTATTACGACTTTATACTGTGTTGCCACAAGATTCTGCTCGACTAAGGGCTCCAATTCAAATCTTGTTATTTCTCCTTCAAGCCTGTACCTTGCAGAAGAGTTTACTCTGAAACCGTATTCTGCAAATGTTTCTGCGAGGGACCTGCTGAATCTGTCCTGCAGCTTCGGTTCAAAGGTCTTGTTTTCTAATTTCCCTACGGCTATAGTATCAAAAGGAAGGTTTGCCTTTGTCTGTATAGTGTAACCGCAGCCAAAAAACAGTAAACAGTAAGCAGTAAGCAGTAAACAGGAGAAAAACTCCTTAATATTTATCTTCTTCATGTTGTACAATTTTTCACATTCACCCAATTACAATATTCACGAGTTTGCCCTTTACAACAACAACCTTCTTTATCTGCCTTCCGTCCAGCATTTCCCTTATCTTTTGCTCCTGCAATGCCCTCTGCTTTGCATCATCATCTGACAATCCAGCAGGGACAAGTATCTTTGCCCTCAATTTTCCATTTACCTGTACAACAAGCTCTATCTCTTCTTCCTTTGCGAGTTCCTTATCCCATGCAGGCCATGACTGCTCGAATATGCTGTTTTTCTCGTCCATAGCCTCCCATAATTCCTCGGTAATATGTGGTGCAAATGGAGCGAGCATAAGCAGGGTGTTTCTAATGGCAATTCCTGCAACTGTCCTGTCTTCATCCGTTTCAGGAACAAAGGAAGATATATCGTTTACCAGTTCCATAAGGGCTGCAATGGCTGTATTAAAATGATAATCCTTCTCAATGTCGTCAGTAACCCTTCTAATAGTCTGGTGAGTCTTCCTCAACAAAGACGAGGCTATAGGCGACAGGCTATAAGCGATAGGTGATGGATGCTGACTGCTGACTGCTGACTGATGACTGATGTGTTTATATACTATTGTCCATATCTTATTCAAAAACCTATAAGCGCCTTCTACTCCCCTGTCAGACCATTCGAGGTCTCTCTCTGGGGGTGCAGCGAAAAGGGAAAAGAGCCTTATGGTATCGACACCATATTTTTTTATGAGGGCATCAGGGTCTATCACATTTTTTTTTGATTTAGACATCTTTTCTACCCTGCCCTTTTCGACATTCTTCCCGCAGTGTATGCATTTGCCGTCCTTGACCTCATCAGGGAATAGCCAGTCATGCTCAGGGCATCTCCATGTCTCCTTGCAGACCATGCCCTGTGTAAGGAGGTTTTTAAATGGTTCGCTGCCATTAACTATACCGAGGTCCCTCATGCAGCGTGTGAAGAATCGAGAATACAGAAGATGAAGCACTGCGTGTTCGATGCCGCCTATGTACTGATCAACAGGCATCCAATAATTAATCGGAGATTTTGCATTCGAAATTTGAGATTTCAAATCGATACCACCTTTAAGGCAATAGGCAATAAAATACCATGATGAGTCCACGAATGTATCCATGGTATCTGTCTCCCTCCGTGCATTCCTGCCGCACTTCGGGCAATTGACCTTTAGAAATGCCTCTGACTCTAAAAGGGGTGAGCCACCCTTTCCTGTGAATTTCACATCTTCTGGAAGAATAACAGGAAGGTCTTTATCAGGCACAGGGACAATGCCGCATGTATCACAATAGATTATGGGAATTGGAGTTCCCCAGTATCTCTGCCTCGATATACCCCAGTCGCGGAGCTTGTAATTCAATGTCCTTCTACCGAGATTGTTTTCCTCGATATATTTACCGATTTCCCTCTTTGCATCAGCACTTTTCAATCCGCTAAACTGACCTGAATTGATAAGGATACCTTCGTCTTCGAAGGCTTCTTTCAGTAGTTCTGCTGACTTTTCTTCCGGCACTATCACAACCTTTATTGGAAGGCTGTATTTCTTTGCAAACTCAAAATCCCTCTGATCATGGGCAGGTACCGACATGATGGCCCCTGTGCCGTATTCCATAAGAACGAAATTGGCCACATAAACTGGTATCTTTTCTCCTGTCAACGGATTGATTGCATAATGTCCTGTAAACAGACCTTCTTTATCTTCCATTTTGCCGTACTTGGCCTTTATAGCTTCGAGTTTATCTTTATCCTCAACCAATTTCTCTGAAAGGGGATGTCCGGGTGCAAGACACATATAGGTGACGCCAAAGATTGTATCAGGTCTTGTTGTATATATCCTCAGTTTTTCATCGCTTCCATCTATTGGGAAATCGACCTCAACGCCTTCACTCTTTCCGATCCAATTTTTTTGCATGGTCACAACACGCTCTGGCCATCCTTTTAACTCATCACACCCATGAAGGAGTTCTTCTGCATAGTGTGTAATCCTGAAAAACCACTGTTCAAGCTCCTTCTGGATAACTGTATTGTCGCACCTCCAGCATTTGCCGTCAATTACCTGCTCATTTGCAAGGACAGTTACACAGGATGGACACCAGTTTACAAAGGATGCCCTTTTATAGGCAAGCCCCTTCTCATAAAGTCTCAAAAAGAACCACTGATTCCATTTGTAATATTCAGGGCTGCATGTTGTTACTTCTCTTTCCCAGTCGTAGCTTAATCCCATGCGGTCAAGCTGCTTTTTCATGTAATCTATATTCTCATATGTCCATTTTGCAGGATGAACACCATGCTTTATGGCTGCATTCTCTGCAGGAAGGCCAAAGGCATCCCAACCCATTGGATGCAGGACATTAAAGCCCCGCATCTTCTTGTATCGAGCAATGACATCGCCAATGGCATAATTCCTCACATGGCCCATATGGATTTTGCCAGAAGGATATGGGAACATCTCGAGGCAGTAAAACTTCTCCTTCGAAGTGTCGGCATCTGTCTTGTGGAGTTTCCTTCCAGCCCAGTATTTCTGCCATTTCAGCTCTATTTCGTTGAAGTCGTATCGCTCTTTCATTATTCCTCTTAAAACTTGACCCCGATGACAGGGAAGAGTGCTGAAAGCTGTCCCATTTTATTTGTCAGGAGCATGATACCAAAGGCGATTAAAATGAGACCGCTGATGATCGCAATCGCCCTCATGAATTTGTGTATCTTTCTGGTATAAGTAAAAAACACATTTATGGCAAGGGTTGCCAGCATAAAAGGTATTGCGAGACCGAGGGAATAGACAGACAGGAGTTTTAATCCATATGACGCTGATGCCTGTGAGCTTGCATAAATCAGGATGGTTCCGAGGATCGGCCCTATGCATGGCGTCCAGCCTGCTGCGAAGCTCATGCCTATAAAGAAGGCTCCGAGATAACCTGCAGGCCCTTTGTTTATATGAAACCTCTTTTCCTTCATGAGGAAATCGAGCTTTATGAAGCCTGCTATAAAGAGGCCGAATATTATTGTGAGGATTCCGCCGCCAATCCTCAGATAGTCCTGGTATTTAAGAAGGAGATTGCCGAGCAAAGACGAAGAAGCGCCCAGAGATATAAAAATTGTTGAGAACCCGAGGATAAAAGCTATAGTATTCCCCATTGTTTTAGATATTCGAGGGGAATGTCTGAGTTCATCAATAGATAGTCCTGTTATGAATGACACATGTGCAGGCACAAGGGGTAAAACACATGGTGAAAGGAATGATAATATTCCTGCTAAAAATGCCAGTGTAAAAGACACATCTTTCATCGCGCGCACTCCATATTTATCTTGCGCATTCTTTTGTATCTCCCTTAATTTTCTCGATTGCGTGCGGAATAACATCCATAATCACTTCTAAATTCTCACGGACAGCAGTCGGGCTGCCCGGAAGATTTATTATTAGGGTCTGCCCCTTCACACCTGCAACAGCCCTCGAAAGCATTGCCCTATTTGTCTTTTTTAAACCCTCCATCCGCATCGCCTCTGTTATGCCGGGAATCTCGCGTTCTATGACATCAATGGTTGCCTCTGGGGTAACATCCCTTGGAGAAAGCCCTGTTCCGCCTGTGGTAAGGATAAGATCAACCTTATTAACATATTCTATAAGTTTATTTTTTATTAGATCCCTATCATCTGGCAATATATCGTAATATTTTACCTCACCAAATCCTTTAAGCATCCCGGCAATAGCGGGCCCGCTCTTATCTTCCCTCTCTCCCTTTGAGCCTTTATCGCTTAATGTAAGAACCGCAACAGTTATCATAAGACTTCTATATTGTCGCCGACCTTAATGCTGCCGCCTTTTAGAATTTTTATAAAAATGCCTTCTTTCGGCATAACACAATCCCCTGCCTGATAATATATTGCGCATCTTGAGTGGCACTCCTTGCCGATCTGGCTGACCTCACCGATGACCTTACCACCAATATTCATCTTTGTGCCGATGGGAAGTGATAGGAGGTCAAGTCCCTCTGTTGTTATATTCTCTGCAAAGTCTCCTGGCTTTACATCGAGTCCCATTGCCTGCATCTTCTTTATGCTTTCCAGCGCAAGTAAACTCACCTGTCTGTGCCACGTGGACGAGGCGTGGGCATCCCCTTCTATTCCGGAATTTTCGTTTATAATTGCCTCGTCAATAGGTTTTTTTCTGATACCTTTTTTTTCGCTGATGTTTATCGAAACGATTTTGCCTGTCATTGAATCCTCCAAAATCTTTATTTTCTAAAATAACACAAACAGTTAGTGTAAGTCAGCAATCACCCCTCCACCCATAACTATGTCTTCATCGTAAAAAACCGCACTCTGACCGGGTGCCGGCGCCCACTGTGGTTCATCATAAATAACCTTTGCCTTGTTCTCGCTGAGGACAATAACAGTTGCAGGCTCATCCTTCATCATTGAGCGCACTTTGACAGAAGCTCGGAAGCTCGGAAGCTCGGAAGCCTTAATTGCTTCAGCTTCTGCGCTTTTGCACTTCTGAACTTCTGCACTTTTTATCAGCCAGTTAACATCTTTTACTACAAACTCTTTCATCATTGCTGCTTCACGCGGCCCCACGTATATGGCATTTTTTGAAGGGTCTATTCTCGTCACAAACAATGGCCTGCCTTTTGCGATACCGAGCCTTTTCCTCTGCCCAATGGTGTACAGATGTAATCCCTTGTGGGTGCCGAGGATATTGCCTGTCTCCACATCGATGATCGGGCCTTCTCTATGCTCTGTCAAATGTTCTAAAAACTTGAAATAATTTCTGTCCTCTATGAAGCATATCTCCTGACTTTCAGGCCTCTTTGCAGCAGGGAGCTCAAGCATCCTTGCTATTTCCCGCACCTCATCTTTTCTCTTTTCTCCGAGTGGCAGTGTAAGACGGCTAAGTTCTTCCTGCCTCAAAACATAAAGTACATAAGACTGGTCTTTTTTAGCATCTACACCCTTTTTAAGAAAAATTCTTTCTTCACCTAACTGCTGACTGCTGACTGCTGACTGCTGAGTTTTTTCTACTCTTGCATAATGTCCTGTTGCTATAAAATCAGCACCCTTCTCATCAGCTATTTTCAAGAGATATGGGAACTTTATGTATTTGTTGCAGAGGATGCATGGATTGGGAGTGACCCCCTGCAAATACGCTTCGATAAACGGTTCTATGACCTTCTGGATAAACTCATCCCGCAGATCTACTGCTGCATGTGTTACTCCTATGTGTTCTGCTGTCCGTCTTGCATCATTGATGGCCTCGATGGAGCAGCATCCGGTAAAGGTATTTTTCAGCCTCGCCTCGTACAGGATAAAGCTTATTCCTTCGACACTGTACCCCTGTTCCTTTAAAAGATGAGCGGTGACCGAAGAATCAACGCCACCGCTCATTCCCACTATTACCTTTTTTTTATTAGGGACACATCCCATATTTCTTAACATTAAAATAGCTGTTCTGTAAAATTACTACATGCCAAGAATAGCAAGAGCGGTTGCGGTAGGATTCCCTCATTATAAGGCAATAAAAAAGGGGGCGGTTCTATTTTTTCTCATTTTCGACTTTCTTTGGTCTCCCCTTCACCCTTATTACGGCGCTATCCTCTATCCTCGGCATGGCTGAAAATTACCATTTTTTATCCCTTTTGTCAAAAATAGAACCGTCCCTTGTTTTACGTCCTCTGTGAGATAGAGGTTATTATTGTCCTCTATTTAATTTTTTTTACAGTAATTCTGCTATAACTTTTCCTTTCGTTTTGCGTATAGTATCCGTCAAGCTTAAGAGGATTTTTTTTTGGGTTCATAAGTAATTTCACGCGTGCGGCCATCTTTGCCTTCGTATGTTAAAAACAATCCATCTTTGGTAAATACGCCAGTTAACCGTTTATGATTTACTATATCGTTTTCGTTTGGGTTACCCCATGCGTAATAAACGTCAGCCTCATATTTTCCATCTGGAGTGCGTTTGATACTCATAACAATTAAACGGTTTGGCAAATCTCTCCAATCCCAATTTCCTTCCCAGACACCTAAAAATCTGGCGTATTCCGCTGGGATTTCCGGAGAAGCCGGTTGAATTATGGCATCTTCAGGAAGCGGAGCCTTAAATAATGGTGGATACAATTCTTCTGCCCGCACTACGGTAGCAAATAATATTGTTGCTACCATTACTAATCCTAATCCTATCTTTTTCATATCCTTATTCTCCTTTTAAAGAACATTATTTAAGCCAAGGGCTTAATTATTGTAATATAAGCAGATTATGGGTTTTTTGTCATCCTCCCACGCGACAAAATTAATTTCACTTTAATACTGACATATAATTATTAAGCAAAAAGATAGTTTCTTCGCGCAGATGAGTTTTA
>CALGPO010000017.1 GCA_937960465.1 uncultured bacterium | reverse complement strand
TCTCATTTGTGGTCAGTGCAGCCATCTGTTCATAAAGATTTATGGCATCGAGTTCGGCTATTATCCCTGCCCTGAGTATCTCCTTGTTGATGTCCTCTTTTTTTGCCTTTTCGAGATCGATTGGAATTTGAGATAACATATTGCCTCCTCCTTTTTATTTTATTTGCCTTTTCCTCTTGTGCCGCCGAGAGCCGGAAAACCTTCCGGTTCAGGATAGGCCCTTTTGCGAAGAATAGTCAATCTCTGCTTCATAGCTTCGATTTCGACTTGCTGGGCGGCGATGATTTCTTCGGCAAATTTTCGCACTATAGTGTCTTTCCCATGAATAAGGACAAGGCGGGCCATCTCGATAGCGCCTTCGTGGTGCGGGATCATCATTGCAAGGAAATCTACATCAGGATCTCCCGAATAGCCGGGCCCATGCATATCGGCCATCATCTTTTTCATGCCGGCATCCATTTCCATCATAAACTGTTTATATTCAGGAGTTTGGTTTGCAGGAGCCTGTTTGTGATTGGAATGATCCTGCGCCCACACGGAACTATACGTCATAATAACCGCCGCAAATAACAGAGTATATCTCATATTGCCTCCTTTTATCCTGTCTGCCCGTGATAACCGGGACGTACATACACGAGGTTGATACTCTTTTTGTTCCGCAATTCGCCTGACGGCAGATTGAGACTTCCGAGCGGTATCTGCGCTATAAATTCAGGTTTAAATGGATCAGAGACGTCAAAGGCGTTTGCCACTGTCTGCCCGGCATTGAAAGTTCCGGGCAGTTCGTCCTGTTCATGCGCTATATAGAGCAATTTGTTCGTAGGGTTCGTCCATATGCCGTGCGCTTCATGGCCATGCGAAAAGAATGTGCCCACAACTTTTCGTTTACCGGCAGCGGCGCTTCTGTCGATTATGGCGATTTGACTTGAAGCCGTACCGCCGGGACCGTTGTCATCCACGCGGGCAAGGCTTACATATACGACTTTGCCGTTTGAATTTTCCACAAACTCAAGGTGATTGGGTCTTGCCATCCTTCCGACAGATACAATATCCACCATGTTGAATGGCTCTTTTGCGGAACGGGAGGATACGGCATCGGCCAGCTTGTGTGAAAAACATACTTCTTGTCCATCAGGAGATGTCTTGAGAAAGGGGGTAAATCCAAATTTATCCTGTTCTGTTATATCAATTGTTTTAATTCTCTCGGGATGGGAATAACCCCTGCTATCCTGATTTACCTTAAATATGTCAATCTTTGAAACCTTCTGTGATGCCACAAAGGCTATCCTTCCATCAGCATCATATTTGCTCATTATATGATTCCTTTCATTGGCAACTCAAAGTGATTTATATCTCATCTCAAAAAGTCTCTCTCTGAGATTTCTTAAATACTCTATTTTTAGTTCCTTTTCCATTAGATATGCCTCCATTAGGGCCTGTATTATATCTTCCTTGCCCGTAATCATCATTTAAGCCTCTTCCTACCTCCCGATTTATCCATGAGTAGATCATATTTAATATCTATCATATCCCTCATCCTCTGGAGATTGTCAGACAATTCCCACCAGCCAAGCTTAAAGGCTGTATAATCAGGAGCACCTGTCATGGCAGAGGCGTATTTTATAGAATTAGAATAAAAGAGCCATTGTTTGATCCATAGTTTCTCAATGGCCTCATCAAAGGGATTCGTCCTATCTGCAATCCCCTTATCCCATGCCTCTATTATCAGTTTTGTAGCGGCAAGGGTCATTGCATCAGTCTCTTTAATGGTTGAAGATAGTTTCTCAAAATGACCATCAATCCAATCAGTGCTATGGCAACTGTTACATATTGCCTTCATTCCGGTAAGCCTTCTTTCCTGCTCCATTTTATCAATAAGGTATTCTGAGGCAGGCTCACCGAGAAATGTGGTGGGCAATGGAAGCCCCTCTGCATTTTTAATAATGGTTGTATCTCCTGATTTTGGTTGGGGATGGCTATATATAAGGCCAAAGAGCCTTACCCATAGTCTTGAGCCAAAATCATGTGTCCGTTCAGCAATAACATTACCATCAGGAGATACAAGAAGGCTGTTATGACACGTTGCACAGGTCGGTGATTTAAAATCCTTTCCCACTACCCATGGCACATTCCCAAAGTTCCATTCACGATGTTTTGATTCATAGATATTTCCATGCTTGCTTTCTTTATAGACATTATATGCCGGGACATCCGGCTCAAGATGACACTGGCCACAGGTATATGGCTTTCTCGCAATCTCGATAGAGAAACTATGCCTCGGATGACAGGCCGTGCACGCACCGAGACTTCCATCGGGATTCTCCCTTCCCACCCCCTGATTAGGCCAGTTTGTAAGGGCTGGAACCTCAATCTCTCCTAACTCAGTAGACACCTTCTTCATGCTCTTAACGCCTATCTTTGTCCCATGACAACCGAGGCATGTCTCATGCAGTGTCTTATCAGAAGGTTTATCCTGAATTAATTTGCCCTTTTCCACCCTCGTAATCCCATCAATTGAATTAACGAGCGTGTGATAAACAGGGTTTTCCATAAGGTTCTTAATTGCATATGCCTTTTTGCTTCCAGAAAACTGAGACACCTCAACAGGATGACAGGTCTTGCAATCATCAGGTGAGACGACCACATTTATCCTGAAGCCAAAATGGTCAAAATTATCCTTATGAGCCTGCGGGTTAAGCCCATGACACTCATAACATCCTATAGGGTGCTTTTTGAGGTTATCTGGAATATCCTCAGCAGAGATCCTCCTCTGAAGAATCGGTAATTTGAAGGCTTGCTCTGGGGTGGTCTTTGCATGCCTACTTGTAAGCCAGTCCTCAACGATACCAGGTGTATACATCCTGTGGCAGGCAATACATGCCTGCGTCTCTGCGCTAATGTTAACCCCTTTATCCTCTCCGATAGCAAATAAATACCCGCTCCAGAATAAAGCCACCGTGAAGAAAACAGTTATCAGAAGTATGAATCTTTTGCGTGGATCCATATCATCTCCTCCTTAAGTAATATTCAGAGGCATCACTGAATTTATACATATGTGACAAACTCCGGCTCTATAAAGGTCTTCAATATGTCACACCTCGCCACAATCCCCACAAGCCTGCCCTCTTCTGTTATAGGAAGTCTTATTATGTTTTTGTCGAGCATGATGTTCAGGATTTCCCTTACAGGTGTATTGACATCAGCGGTAATAGTGTTCTCGGACATAATATCCTCAGCAGTCAGTTTTGAGAGTTCCTTTCCCTCACAGATATTTCCCAGAAGGTCATATTCGGTAACCATGCCTATAACCCTACCACTATCATCTGTAACAGGCATTCCGCTGAAGAGACCTGAAAGAAGTTGTAGGGCGATATCCCTCGCTGAGGCATTCCTCCTTGCTGAAAGTACAGGCCTCGTCATTATGTCCTTTGCTTTTATATCTTTCATTTTTACTCCTCCTTAAAATCTTTTTTTGAATTCGTGCTCCTTCCAGAAGCCTTTCTCTGCAAGGGCATTGATTATGTTTTTCCTCGAGATTATGCCTATGAGCTTGCCATTCTCAACGACAGGCAGGATCGATATGTTTCTACTCACAAAGAGATCGACTATATCCTCGATTGTTGTGTTAGGCGTTACTGTCACAGGTGTGTCGCAGACACCATGCTCTGCATGGCCACAGGTCATGAGAGACTCGGCGCTGAATTCGTGTATGGTTCTGCCTTCTTTCAATGCTGTGAAAACATCATACTCTGAGACAACCCCTAAAACACGAAGATCATCATCCACAACTGGAAGGGCAGGATAGGGAGACATAAGCCTCTCAACCAGTTCCTGGCCAGGCGTTTTTGCGTGTAAACTTACCCTCGGATGTATTATATCCTTTGCAACGATACAGGACATCTTAAACCTCTTCCTTTTTTAAGGGTTACGTTACAAATATAGTGGCCCTCTTGAGTTCATTGAGTTTGCTGATAAGGCTGTGGTGTTTTGTCTCGTCAGCGATGAGATAGGAGAGGATATATCGAGTAACAAAAAGTTCGCTCTTCTCAAGTGCTGCATCTGCAAGTGAAAGAGACTTTGCTTCAGCCTCCATATGTCTATTCAGTATCTCAGAAAGTGGAGCAAGCTCATCGGGGCTCAGATGGATAGCCTCCTTAGTTATGCTATCAATTATCATCTGCTGCATAACCTTGTGTTTTTCGGAATCGTGCTTGATCATCTCCATAGTCATTTTCACAAGTGGGTTGTTTGTTTTGTTTATCAGCGCACTTGCGCTTTCGATAGTCTTATCTTCCAGCGCCTGCCATTCCCTGATAATTTTTAAGAACTCCTCAGAGTTTTCTGCAGATTTCTTCATCTTTTCACCTCCTTTTGTCCGGTTTCAGCTTTAACTCTCCTTAATTCCAATGATAGCATACGCGAAACAAATGTCAAGCGGAACGGATATGCCCAGTTTTTATAAACCGCTGACGTTTATTCTTCCTGACCAGAGATACAATAGTAGAAATCTGTAAGGTCGTATTTGTTCCATACATCGCAGAGGCCGCAGTTGCATCCCGATTTTTGTTTCGGTGAGACGCTTTTGCCTCTTGCGCAGAACAGTAATTCGCCTTTAACTCCGGGGTATGACGGACATACGCCGCAGAACTTGATGCATATGGTTTCATTTTCGTAATTATCCTCGACTTTTGTCATATGTTCACCTCCTTGCATGGCAGTCCCGAATCAATATCCCGAGAAATTTTCCGATACGATTCTTCTTTTATCTATCCCCATTTCTTCCTGCAAAAGTGTCTTTAAGTAATCCACCATCTTCGGAGGTCCGCATATATAGAACACCCTTTCGCCGTAATCCGGGATCTCTTTTTTTACCATTTCTGAAGTAATAAATCCGATTTTTCCCTTCCATGCAGTCCTGTCTATAGGGTTGTCCAATGTATACACAACCCTTAGCTTTGTGTTTTCTGCCTCCATTCGGATAAAATCTTCATGAAAGACTATATCCCTTTCTGTCCTATTCCCGTATAGGATAACGATGTCCGTATGGATTTTTTTATCGCATACAAACTTGCATATGCTTCTTACGGGAGTTATGCCTATGCCGCCGATAAGAAAGGCTATTTTTCCATATTCGCCCTCGAAGGTAAAGTAGCCGTAAGGCAACCTGATCCTTGCCCAATCTCTGATCTTCAGGGCGTCTAATGCCCCGGAAAATTCACTACCCGTTATTTTTTTTGTGAATTCTATGTAACCAATCTCTGTCGGAGAATTGGAGATGGAGAAATGCTTTGAGGCTTCCCGATCGCCTATTTTTATAGTTACGTGGAGAAACTGGCCTGGCTTGAATTCAACATATTCAGGCATCGCAAATCTGAAACTCTTTATATCCCGAGTCCTCTGAATTATCTCGATAACCTCTGTTTCAAATTCCTTAATTTCCATAGCGATCCTCCCTTTTATGGCTATTGCATTGGTCTGCTGCATGCAGGGCAGATATTAATCCAATCCAGTTTATGCCGGTATTCAAGGACTGCTGCTACAAATGCGGCGTGGCTCCATGTAAGGGGAGATATGGATAGCGGCTGGTTCGTAAAAGGGTAAACCTGTTCTGCCAGAATCCCTGAAGGCAATGCCCTCGAAGCAACCCACTCTAAAATAGGAATAGCGCTCTTAAGTTCTTCAGCATCTTTCGCATTTGCTATATACCACTGGACAAGCCATAGGGTGCATATGAACCACGGATTGCCGGGCACATTACTTATATCATCCGTAGCGCTGTGATATTTGTCTCCTTCATATCTTGCTATGCCGCCTGCGCCGGTCCTTACCCAGAGACGATTTTTTACAGCATTCATCGTGTTTACAACCCTCTCATTATCAGGCTCAAAAACTCTGAAATAGAAGGGAGCGTAAATGCTTGCATCAATGGTGAGGTCTGTCTCAAAAGAGCCGTTTTTATCCGGGACTATCATCTTTAGAAACCTTTTGTATTCCGTGCTGTAGAGGTATTTATCCATTGCGGTCTTGACTTCTTCCGCTGCCCTGCTGTAAATCCTGCTCCTTTTTATATCGCCGAAGAATCCGGCAAAATTCTCCGCTGCCTTAAGTCCCGCGTAAACTGTTGATACGGTAAAGGTATGAATCCCCCATTTCTCCTCCCAGAGGTCATAGGATGGAAGGGGCAGACCCGTTTCGCCGTCTCTGTATGATGCAAGGAAATCCCCGCATCTGATTATGAGATTATCATAGACCTTTGATATAAACTCTATGTCTCTGTATCTATTGAAGTGATACCACAACGACCATAATATTAACCCTGTCCCGTCCTCCTGTATTGGAAGTTGCTTATTTTCATTGTTAATCCATGGGTGCCATGAACTGCCGAGGGAGCCGTTTGGGTTATACTTGTGAAGGAAATATCCCACCGATTCCTTGCCCTTGCCGATTATGTCGAGACAAAAATTGAAAAACCTCCTTGTTATTCCATGATAACCGGCCATGTCGAGGGCATAAGCAACGAACGCGCCGTCCCTCGGCCACATATAGCTGTAAGTATCCCTCGCAAGATGCTGAATATCCGAGTCATTCCCTGCTATTATGGCGCCACTGGAATCAATGTTCGTCCTTAATATCAGAAGGCTCTTTTTATAGGGGGCTGCAATGTTTTCCGTCAGGTTTGAGAAATTTAAATTCTCTTTATTGACCCATGCCCTCCAGTAATTTTCCGTGCGTTTAATGAAATGTTCTATCCCGTGTCCCATTATCATTTTATTCAGGCGGCTTACTTCCGCGTAATTTTTGCCTGCGCATATCCAGTAATATATGGTTTTTTCTTCAGTTGGAGGAACCCTTACGGAGAAGGAAAGCGTGGAATCCACAGACCCCTGAGATATTGGCGCGCCCTCAAGCCGTCCGTCTTCGGCGTCCTTCCATGTCCCTTCAAGACCGTGAAACTCTTTTATCCCTGTGGCATACTGGTCAATCCCCTGCCGGTTTTCTCGCATCCCGCTCATGAGGAAATAACGGTCGCCTTTGTAGTGTATGATCGCCTTTTCATCAGGGTCATAATAGGCTGTGTCAGCAATAGCGGATTCGAGGATATGGAAATCATGGCTGAAGAAAACCTTAAACTCTCTTTCCATTTCGTAAAGATTCTTCAGGGTTATCTTTTTAATATAGATATTTTCTCTATAATCAACCAAGTCATTACAGCGAAATGCTATTCCAAGTGTCTTATTCAATGCTGTTACATCGGTTATAAGGCTTTCTGTTACATATCTAAGTTTCAGGTCCCAATCCTTACACACCCATTCAAATTTCCCATCAACCCATACCCCAAACCTGAATTTATGCCCATCTGTGTGATTCTCCTTACCAACATGGGGATAATAAATATCCCTTAAACAGTAATCCTGATCAAAGGTGATAAGAAGGCTTCCATTACCTATAGGGATATCTCTCGGCATAGTTATTTAATATCCTCAAGTTTACAGCAGACATCTTCTTCTATCTGTTTGCCTTGCCCGTAACTCTTTATAGACCTGCAATGCCTTTAATGCCCACTGCTCACCCGGACACCCGCCCTCTGTCATCGCAACATTAAGGAATTCCAGCAATTCATCTTGTGTAACACCGGTCTGATAAGCCATTTTTGTATAGGCTTTTATACATGGCTCGCATTTTGTAACTACCACAATTGCAAGAGCGGCGAGTATCTTGTATTTGGCAGTAACCGCAGCATCCCTAAAAGTCTCTTCCCGCATTCTTACAAGCCCGCCTGTAACCTTAGGACTCAGCTTTCGCAGTTCAGCATAAATATTTTCAGCCATAGGCATTCTCCTTAAAGCGTATTTAAAAACGCAATAATATTTTCCACATCTTCATCAAGGAGATATGAAAACGACGGCATATTCTTATAAGGATTTCTAAGTTGATTTGCAACATTCTCAGGTGTTGCGGGTTTTTTACTTACAGGAAGTATAGGATTTTTCAAAATGCCTTTATGCCCGGGGCCTACCTCCTTCTTGTTGCTGTATGCATCATGGCAGAAATAGCATTTAGACTCATATAACTCTTTCCCTTTCCTTATGCTTTCTGGATCTGTTTTGACAATAATTCCGGCAATAGCGGGATTTCCCCGATTTGTCTCTGCTTTTCTAAGCGGTTCGGTGCCGAATTCGGTTGCAAAAAGGTAATAACCTCCTGACATGCCAGTCATGCCAAAAGTCAAGAGCGCAATCAAAAGTCCTATCGTTTTAACATGCCTGTAGAACTGTCGGTAAATCCGTATAAAGGAGATCTTCAGGCCGAACAAGACTATGACTGTGAGTGCGAATACAAAGTGAAATGCAGCCCGTGGTGAAAGTTCAGCCTTTGTTTGCAAGATATAATTTAGGCAAAAGTAGGCTATAAAAATGTATAAGGCAATATAGATTATTCCGTTTGCTTTATGTATTATTTTCAGTTTTTCGATGTCATGCCTTTTTTCATCTCTTCCGAATGCCTCGAACATAGTGAACATGGCATTAACTGCCAGGATGACCATAACGATGGAGAGCATGGATTTTAATAAGAGAATCGACACTAATGCCTCCCATAAGGAAAATGGGGAAAGGCGGTCTGCCTTTTCCCATTTTCCTTTAGTTTTAGTAACCCTCAATAGCCTTTTTCTTCTTAGGCATATCAATGTCCATCTTCATGCCTTTTAACGACTTAATATAGGCGACTATATCCTTCATCTGCTCCGACTTCGGATCGACAGCCTTCCCCTTAAGAGCCATTTCGATACAGAAATTTACTGCATCCTCGAGGCCCTTCTGTTTTTTGCCCATTATGCCGAACTCTTTCTTGCCGGCAGATTTTTCCAATCCTTTGCCGTCAGGATGACATGAGTTGCATGATTTTCCTGCTGTGCCTCCTCCAAATTTTGTGTCATTGAAAAGGGTTTTCCCGCGCTCCTCGGGAAGGTGCATTTTTGCATAGGAGAAGGAAAAGGTCAGTCCGAGGACTATAAGCGTCAGCAATACTATCTTTAAAGTCTTCATCTTTTCACCTCCTTTCTGCCCGTATTTAAAGGGCAAAATTAAGAAAACCTCCTACTTTTATCTGCCATAATTTATTGAAAGATATTTCACGATCAACTCAGCATCAATATCACTTCAGGAAAATAGTCGTCTAATACTGCCTTCAATGCATGTTTTGATCCCGTGTTGTATCTCTGTATCCGCTCACGCACATGGGCCAATGTCCTTAGTTGCCTTAATACGCTGTCTTGTATAACGGTGTCTATATACTTGCCCTCCCGGGTTATATTGGCTATCGTTACTGCGTCCCTGACATCGCTCTTGGCTGAGGAACTCTTATCAAGCTCTTACTGGTGTCTTAATGCGGTTGTCCTGACAAACCTCACATCATAGCCCTGCTCCTGTCCAAAATAGGCTATCTTCCTCCAGTAATGCCCTGTAGGCTCCATGCCGATAAGCACATCCCTTAATCCTTTCTTCTTTTTCATGTCCTCGATAATCCTTGAGAAAAAATTAAAACCTTTTCTCGAGTTGTATATTTGTGGATACTTGCTCAGCACTTCCCCGTCTTTGTTCATCAGGCACATTGCGTTGAATTCGTTCCCTATGTCCATCCCTATCACCAGTGTCGTCCCCTTGATCTTTTGACGCTTTGCTATCTGCTTGTTATAATCTTTCCCATGCATGGCAATTACCTCCTCTGTTAGGTTTTTTCTTGCTAAATTTACCTTAACAGATTGTAATTGCCGTGCTCTCCTTTTAGCTCACTTCCTTATAGTAAGCTGTATTATTCCCCTGTTATTTCCTCAACCTCTTCTTTTCCGTGTTCCAATTCTTTCTCCTGTTCTTTGTCAAGCCTTAGCAGCATGGTTTGGAATTCTCCAACATGCGTTTTCTCTTCCTTTGCTATGTCTAAAAGAATTTTTC
>CALGPO010000016.1 GCA_937960465.1 uncultured bacterium | reverse complement strand
CTATTTTGCCGATAGAACTTGAAAACCTTTATTCTATCAGTCATTGCGAGCACCCGAAGGGTGCGTGGCAATCTCATTGCAAAAAGGCGAGATTGCTTCGCTTCGCTCGCAATGACGGCTTTCTATCGGCAAATCAGGGATTTGAAGAACAGTGGCATGAAATGATAAGATACGATAGCAGGCATGAATGTCCGCATAAAGATATTCTTGATACTGATGCATGATTTAAAGTCTTTGGGCCGTGCCTGTCTGCGTGCAACGCACAGGCAAACATGACATAGATTAGAATTGCTCAATTTGGGCTGCAATTAAATGGGAGATGAACCAGAAATTAGAGCATGTGAGACTATGACGCTTGTTAAAGAAAAACGGCTAACAATAGAATATTATAAAATTTTACCGGAAGGGGCGCCCTATCAACTTATAGAAGGAGAGCTTGTCATGACACCTGCGCCAAACCCAAGACACCAGATAACATCTGCACATTTATTTAAGAAACTCGCTGATTTTGTTAATGGAAAGGGAATGGGGATTATTCTCTATTCTCCTGTAGATGTTTATCTCGGACGAGAGAATGCTTATCAACCTGATATTGTCTTTATTTCAAAACACAGGCAGAATATTATACAAGAAGACGGAATATATGGGGCTCCTGATCTCGTAATAGAAATCCTTTCCCCTTCCACTGCACGGTATGACTTAAGGGAAAAGTTCAGGATTTATGAAAAACACGGTGTTCAGGAATACTGGATAGTTGATCCTGATATAAACTCAATAGAAATTTATACCAAAGGGAAAGATCATTTCTCATTGACCAGCAGGGCAGAAGATAAAGGTGAAGTTGAATCTATTTTATTGAAGGGGTTTGTATTAATATTGGATGAAGTTTTCAGAGTTTTATAAGAAGCAGAGTTTTTAAAAAGCCTTCTATGTAGCAAATTACCCACCATTATGAATTCGGTTACATAAAACTAAATACCACCTAAATTGAGCGATTTTGTAAGACAGGCCTGCCTGTGCGTTGCACGCAGACAGGCCTGAATATAGAATCGCTCAATTTAGGTTTAAAATAATAAACATACTCTCAGATTTTTATTTCCGGGCAAAGGAATACCTTATTGAAGATTTGGAAGAGCTTTGCCGCAATGGTGTTATCATCCTATTTTGCCGATAGAACTTGAAAACCTTTATTCTATCAGTCATTGCGAGTACCCGAAGGGTGCGTGGCAATCTCATTGCAAAAAGGCGAGATTGCTTAGCTTCGCTCGCAATGACGGCTTTCTATCGGCAAATCATGAGGCAGGGATTTTTATTGCATATTTTGAAACAGAGGCATATAATAACCTATATATGAAGGCAGAGCCTTATTACATGTTCAAAAGGCTTTATGAGAACGGCGATATTATAGAAATCAAGGCGTGGAAAGTTGAACAGAGCAGCGACAAACTGCATGGTTTTAAATACTCTCTGGTATTTGTAAGGGACGGTAAAAGAGTAATCGGCTATGACAATGCAGAGCGGAAAGGAGACCATAGGCATTACAAGGGCAAAGAATATCAATACCATTTTAGGGGTATTGATGAATTGATAGAGGACTTTTTCAACGATGTGAGGAGGTTTAAAGATGAGGGTTAAAAATGTAAGGCTTGAACTTCAGACGGAAGAAGAATTTATCTCCGAGATAAAGAGAGACCTGAAAAAAATCGTAAAGGGCGAGAGCGTAAAGAACCGTTCAATCCTCTCCTTTGAATCCATGAAGGCCATGAGGAGCTTTATCACGGATGAGAGATTAAGGATACTCAGGACAATAAAGAAATACGGCCCGGAATCCATTTACGAGCTTGCAAAGATATTAAAGCGGGATACCAAGAATGTCTCCGATGACATTCATTTTCTCTCTGATCTCGGACTGATAGAGATAAAAGAATCAAAGGACGGAAGAAAAAAAACGACTCCAAAGGTGAATTATCAAAAGATACTCGTGGAAATCCCTATATAAAACCAAGGCTCACGGGGCGTTTTAGCGCCCAGAAGCGCTCAAGGTATAGGGTGAGATGAATCTAATATTTTATCTCTTTTTATCTGCAATCAACCATCATAGAAACAAAAAGAAAAATCTGCTGAAACGCTTATTATAAGCCATTCTCAGCAGATTTTAAGGTGTTATGAAAAGTAGGCACGAGGGGTATCGAACCCCTGACCTCTACCGTGTCAAAGTAATCCAGCCAATTTTATATTTTCCCCTTATCTTTGCAAATCCTTGCAAATTCTTGGTTTTAGGGCTATCGGGGAAAAGGGCTTTTCTGTCCTTTTCCCTATTTTTTCGTCTATTTACTATACAAAAACTATACAGTCAAAAGGAGGCCAAAAAATGTTAAGCGTTAATCTTTCTTTAGAACGGACAGAACAAAAATTGCCGTTACCGCAGATCAAAATAAACTACAACCCTGATACACCAAAAAGCGAGCCTGTATATCAAACAGATGATGTTGTTAAGCTTATGAGTTTTTTAAAGACGGCAGACAGGGAAATGATGTATGCCCTTCATCTCGATGCAAAACTCCGCATTATAGCTATGGAGCTTATTTCAGTAGGTTCTTTGACAAGCAGCATGTTTCATCCACGAGAGATTTTTAAGGGGGCTATCCTGAATAATTCCGCCAGCATTATACTTGTTCATAATCACCCTTCAGGCGATGCTACACCGAGTAAAGGCGATTTGGATGTAACCGCAAAATGTAAGGATGCAGGCGGGTTATTAGGCATTGAGGTTTTAGACCATGTTATTGTCAGTGCCAACGGTTATGAGTCTATAAAAAAACATTGCGATACGATAAGCCAAAAGATAGAAAAAGCCGGTGAAAAGAAAAGAAGGCAGGAATGGGACGCAATAAACATGCTGGTTAACCTGAATGAAACAATGAAGTGGCAAGGGAATCTAAGCAGGCCAGAAATAAAGAAGCTTTCAAGGAAATTGCGGAAGGCTATTTATAAGCTGTTTTTAAGTCAAGGAATAGCAGAATGCGCCTTAAGAAAATATTACACCATGACAACATGGAGTATAAAAAATTAATCATGTGAAATACGGACACCCTGCCTTATGAAGACACGAGGCAGGGTTTTTTTTAACAACTTATTGACATAACTAATATGTTATAATGATGCATATTATGGACTGGGTGGTTGACTTTTACGAGGATGCAAGCGGGAATGAACCTGTAAGGGTATTTTTGGATTCTCTATCATTGACAGCAAGAGCTAAAACAACAAGGATTATTGAAAAGTTAGCAGAGCATGGAGTTTTACTTAAAGAACCGTTCACAA
>CALGPO010000015.1 GCA_937960465.1 uncultured bacterium | reverse complement strand
TCTTTGCGAGTGATAAGGGATGAGTGATGAGTGATGAGTCTTTTGATTTTACTTGCACCTGTTGCTCTACTGCTCTGCTGCTCTGTCATTTTTGACCTCCTGTCTTTGTTTTTTTGACTGCTGACCGCTGTCTTTGGAGGCCGGTTGCGCCACTAAGCATTGCCATAACCACCATGGCGCCCATATCGGCTGATTACGGCTTTACGCTTTCCTTTTTTCATCCTAAACCCTTTGCTTTACTCCTTGCGATAATCAAAACACCCTGATGTATTCATCACCTCCTCATTTCACAAGCCCAAACAGCCTTGCAATAAATTCAAGGGAGTTCTGGTTTAAAATAACAATTACGGCAATAATTATTATAGTTGTTATCTTCATGTCCTTTCTGACAAGGGCTATCTCTTTATGCATTTCCTCGCGCAAAAGGTCAATCTCTTTATGCATTTCCTCACGCAAAAGGTCCATATCTTTACGCAAAAGGTCAATCTCTTTACGCAAAAGGTCCATATCTTTTTTTACTAATGCCACATCATATTTTGTGGCTAGTTCCTTTTTTAGCTCTTCAGAGACCTCTGCCTTTAGTTCTGACCTGCCTTCTTTTATTGCTTCTTTTATAGAGACTTGCAGGACCTCGGTTACGACGGCCGCAGCCTCCCTGCCGAGTTTTTCTTCAAGCCTGTCGTAAATTTCTATCGGTATCGCATACCCCATAAAATCAAAACCTTTTTAAACTATCTCTTTTAATTTTACAAAAACTCCATCTATCAATTCAAATTCATCATCAAAGCTGTAATACCCTGCTTCTTTCTTACCATGCGTAAAAACAGTAACCGTTTCGGTAAATGGGTCAACAAGCACCACCTTGTTTACGCCTATTGAAAGATAGTCTTTCACTCTTTCTGCAATTTCCCATTGTGTATTGCTTTCAGAAATTATTTCAATTATTAAATCAGGCGGTATCTCAAGCATGCCCTTTGGTTTTTCAGGAGATTTTTCTTTACTTATATAGACTACATCTGCTGCCCTGAGCCTGAAGGGAGACCTTTTTATTACTATACCAACTTCACCCACAGCAATATAACCCTTAGACTTAAGATGCTTTCTTAATATTTCTGACAAACTACTCTCAAAATCTCCATGTTCAAATCCTGTTGGTGTCATATCCCGCCTCTCACCGTCTATGATTTCGTAATTGCCTTCGGGCAGCGAGTTTATGTCCTCGTATGTAAATATCTTCTTTTCTAACAGTGTGGTCATAATATGACTCCTGAAAATCCTCGTTTAAATATTAACCTCGTTTTCTTGATTTGTCAACAAGTTTATAATTATAGTATATCTATGAAATATTTAAAAGGCAAAAACGCAAAAGAACAATGGTTTTGTCTTTTGTTTTTTACATTTGGCGCTTTTATACTATACCCTTTTTATTATATTTATGCTTTCTGTTTTGAAGATGCAGGGAAAACATATGATATAAATCCCTCTCTTCTTAAGAGCATTGCCAATGTCGAATCAAATCTTAATCCAAAGGCGACAAACAAAAATCAAAACGGCTCTATAGACATCGGGCTCATGCAGATAAATTCCTTTTGGATTAAAACCCTCGGATTAGACTCAAACAAACTCATTTCAGACCCGTGTTATAACACAATGATTGGGGCGAAGGTGCTAAAACAGTGCATCGACAGGTATGGATATACATGGGAAGCAGTTGGCTGTTATAATGCAACGAGCACACCCAAAAGAGTGAAGTATTCATGGAAGATATTCGATAGGCTAAAGGCTGAAGGCTCAAGGCTAAAGGCCGATGGCAGCAGTCAGCACTCAGCACTCAGCACTCAGAACAAACCAAACTCCGAACTCTATTTCAGAGTAAGGGAGAAAATAATGGAGACGCGGTGAGCCTTCTTGCAGATCTGTTGTCAAGGGTCAAATACAAATCCGCCTCTGCGGGAGAAGGACGCAAGACAGACATACCTCCTGACTTAAAACAGGTTGTATCAAGCTCTGCTGAAAAAGAAGCAACGAAGAAAAAAGTCTTGACACTCTCTATTTTGGTATTCCTTGCAATAGCATCTGGGTTTGGCGCTGTTTATTTGATGGAGTCATATATAAAGCCATCCGCAAAAAAACAGATAGCAAAAACAACAGCACCCACACAAATTGAAACCAGACCTGCTCTGCCAGAGGTAGAATCTCCAAAACCTCAAGCGCCAGCAACAAAACCCGAGCCATCTGAAACAAAACCAAAGGATGCCAAACCAAAACCGGCAAAAGAGATCCCTAAACAAAAACCAGAACAAAAGAAAACGCCTGAGTCTAAAATAACAGACAGTAGTCAGTTACCAGTAGACAGGAAAGACGATAAAGATTCAGAAGACAAGGCAGATAATAGACAAACAGTGAACAACAGGCAGAAACCCGATATTCAAAATTCAATACCTGATGCTCAACGCTCAACGCTCAATGCTCAAAAGGATGTGTACCTTTATACAGCAAGGACTTATGAGTCTAAGAATGATTACCATCAGGCTCTTTTGAACTATAAAAAGGCAATGGAGATCGATCCCGGCAACTACATCATAATGAACAATATCTCCAGCGTGCTAATCCATCTCGGTTCATTTGAAGAGTCCATCAAATATGCAAAAGATGCCCTTACTATAAAAAAGGACTATGTCCCTTCTTTAATTAACATCGGGATTGCATATATACGCCTCAATAATCCCGCAGAGGGAGAGGCATACCTCTCAAAGGCACTATCCATAGAGCCTTCAAACAGCTACGCCCTCTTAAACCTCGGGCTTTTATACGAAAAGCGCGGTGACAATGACAGGGCATATGGTTATTTCTCCAAACTCTCTGAAATGGGCGACATACAGGGGCATCTTGGCATTGCACGCATTGCAGAAAAGCAGGGAAGAAACTCTGATGCTGTCAGAATTTATAGAGCGATATTGTCGATGAATAATATTGATACAAAGACAAGAAAACTGGTAAATGATAGGCTGCTACAATTAGGGCATTAGAGGATGTAGGGGCAACCCTTGCGGTTGCCCTCAAAAGGGCAGGGGTAAGTAAGTAGGGGCAATTCATGAATTGCCCCTACTTGCTTGCACCATATTCCGTGAAGAGCCGATATTTATTATCTCTAATATGCATAAAGAATAACACTTTGTAAAATCTTTGATAAGCATTTACTGTTGTATCATTCGTGATTTGAGCTTTAAAGATTTGAGGAATTGGAGGGCTGAGGTGAAGGGGTTTTAGAAGGGAGGCTCAGTTTTATTACCTGTCCTTTTTCTCCAAGTCCTTCGAACTCTTTGCCATCAAATTTCAGCTTCACACCGGCAGCATTCCCTATTAATACATCGATAGACTGGTTGGCCTCATAATTTACCTTTTCTCCGGCGTTCAGGAGCATCTCCTTTTTATCAGTGCCATCGATAATTATCTGTATCCATGTCTTATCTACAGCGGTAATATCAAGATTGTGTATCTTCTTTTGGACTGTCTTATTTTTATCTCCTGACTTATCGGGTGGTGTCAGAGGAGCATTAGATATCCCTGCTTGGTCTGCCGGGGTTGAATGGATTGTTTTTTCGTGTTTGGTATCCTGTACCGGCACCGGCGGAGTAGCATCAGGGATTTTATATTGCACTACGGGCTCTGTCTTCTGCTGTACTGGTGGCGCGCTCTTTCCGCCGGGAAGCAGTAGATATATTAAAAGAACTATTCCGGCTATGGAAACAGCTACTACTATTCTCTGGGAAAAACCTCTAACACCAGAAATACGCTTTTCGATAGATATTTCCGGGGATTCTTGAGGATAATCCAATGATTCTGATTTAAAGGAAGGTGTCTTTTCTATACTCTCTGACAGGGTATTGTCTGAAGTTTTTTCCCCTCCCTTTAGCCCCTCAAGATATGCCTCATACGTGGCAATTGCTGCATCAGAAGGGCATCCGAGAAATTTTGCATACTCCCTGATATATCCCTTTGTATACACCTCAACAGGTAATTTTGCAAAATCATCATCCTCGATTGCCTTAAGATAGCTTGCCTTTATGCGGGTTATCCTGGCAACATCATTAATATCTTTGCCCAGCTTCTCTCTCTGTTCCTTAAGGGACTTCGCCATATGGTATAAATTTACCACAATTCCGAAATAAATGAAAGACCATAATCCGTAATAAAGCTTCTGAATACATGGATAGAGGGTGTGCTGAAAAGACAGACGGCTTTGACCGAGCACTCAACTTGTTGTGCGCCCGGTATCCATGCTTACGGATATCTTGGTCAAGGCATATTGCTGAAACTAAAAGACTTCAGCGAACCTGCAATATATGCAATATGGGAATTTATGACATTGTTCACTTCCGAAAGAAAGTATTCAGGAGCCCTTACCCTGTTTATATTCGATAGACTCCATTTAAGAAGACTTTTGTAAAACTTGAGCGTACCATCTGTCATCCTTATGGAGCTTTCCCTGTCGCCAACACATCTTTCACACATTATTGATCCATGGGAGACGTAGAAGTGATGATGCCCGTTTCCGTTCGCACCACATCTGCCGCATGCATCGAACCTCGGCGAATAGCCCGTAATCTCAAGGAATCTTATCTTGTAATAGAGATAATACAGCTTATTACTGCAATCGGACTCGAGTCTCAGCAGAGTATCAAGAAGCAATTTAAAAGCCTTAAAGTTAGGCTCCTTCTCTGGAAGAAACCTGATGCTGAGTTCGAGCATCTCGGAAATACCTAAAAAGCATTTCAGATCATCTCTCAGCAGGTGAAATGCCTTTATGATATCTGACTGGGTTAATCTCGGAAGGTTTGCATCCTCTTTGCCAATGAATGCGATTCTGGAATACGTGAGCGGTTCAAGACTGCTCCCGAACCTGCTCTTTATCTTTCTTGGGCTTTTTGCAAATACCTTTAATAATCCGTAATCTCGGGTGAGATAGGTAACTATGAGGTCAGCCTCTCCAAATGGAGAACTCTTTAAAACAATCCCTTCTGTTCTCTTTAGCATCTACATAATATTCCCAAAGTCTTCTGGCTTGAGGTTTTTAAGCCATTCTTCAAGCTCATCAGCCATTTTCACCTCAAGCACGCCATCCTCCACAAAGATAGGTGCACCAACCCGTAGTGCCACTGCAACTGCATCAGAAGGTCTTGAATCAATTTTAGCCTCCCTCTTTCCATCAGTTGCATGGATAAGGGCATGATAGGTATTGTCAACTATCTCCGTGATAACTATCCTCGTGACCTTTACATTAAATCCATCAAATACATTCTTTATGAGGTCATGGGTAAGCGGCCTTGGAGTAAGCACCTTTCCGAGGGCAAGGGCAATGGCATCCGCCTCTGGCTTGCCTATCCATATTGGAAGCGTCTCGTTGCCGTCTATCTGATGCAAAAGCAGGATATACATGCCGCTTCTCGGATCGAACAACAGGCCTTCAACCTTCATCTGTATGAGCATTACCGAAACCCCAATTCCTTCAGGATGCGCTCGCTGCTGCGCCAATCCTTCTTTATCTTTACCCACAACTCCAGAAAGACCTTTGTTCCAAGAAGTCTTTCTATTTCAAACCTTGCATTAGTTCCAATGGTTTTCAATCTCGCACCGCCTTTTCCTATTATAATACCCTTCTGCCCCTCTCTTTCAACATAAATATTCGCCTGTATGAAAATCACTCCGTCCTCTCTCTCAGACCACTGGTTTATGTCTATGGCAACAGAATACGGTATCTCATCCTCTGTCTGCTGAATAATCTTTTCCCTGATTATCTCAGAGACCATGAAACGCTCAAGCTGGTCGGTCAGGATATCATCAGGGTAATATTTAGGACCCTCAGGCAGGTAATCCACGATAGTCTTAATCAATGCATCAATTCCGTCTCCTGTAAGTGCAGATATGGGAATAATCTCTTTAAATGGATAGAGCTTGCTATATGCCTCAATAATAGGAAGCACCAAAGGTTTTCTCACGGTATCTACCTTATTTATCAACAGGAATACCGGCTTCCCCATATCCTTCAAAATATTGATTATAAATTTGTCTCCGCTGCCAGGCTCTTCAGGCTCGACCATAAAAAGGATGACATCCACTTCCTTCACAGATTCCTTAGCCTGTTTGACCATAAGCTCTCCAAGCTTATGCTTCGGCTTATGAATGCCCGGCGTGTCTATGAATACTATCTGGGCATCAGGCAGCGTCTTTACACCAATTATTCTGTTTCTCGTGGTCTGGGGTTTAGGCGAGACAATGGCGACCTTTTCACCTAAAATAGTGTTGAGCAAGGTAGACTTGCCCACATTAGGCCTTCCTATCAATGAAACATAACCGCTACGAAATTTTCCCAACCGCTTCTCTTATCCTCTCTAATCCTTTATTTATATTCTCCATGGATGTGGCATATGAAATCCTTATATAGTTATCATCTCCAAATGCCTCTCCATGCACAAGCGCCACATTTGCATCCTCAAGCAGATACATCGCCATATCGAGGGAAGAGTTTATCTGCCTTGCACCTGTTTTTTTACCATAGAGCTTTGAAACATTAGGAAAGGCATAAAAGGCCCCTGTGGGCTTCAGACATCTCACTCCTTCTATGGAATTAAGCCCGTCAACGAGGAACCTTCGCCTCTTGTCGAATTCTGCATGCATCACCGATATGAAATCCTGAGGGCCTGTAAGTGCCGCAACTGCAGCCTTCTGGGCAATGGAAGTAGGATTTGATGTTGACTGACTCTGGATGTTGGTCATGGCCTTTATAATATCCCTTGGACCTGCTGCATAGCCGATTCTCCATCCTGTCATGGCATGGGACTTCGAGAGGCCATTAACAACAATGGTTTTATCCTTTATATCTTTGCTCAGCGAGGCAATGCTAATAAACTCGGTGCCGTCATAAACAAGTTTTTCATATATCTCGTCTGAGACTATGTAGATGTTGTGCTTCAGGGCTATTTCTGCAATAGCATGGAGGGTCTTTTTATCGTATGTAAGACCCGTAGGATTCGATGGGGAATTGAGTATTATCGCCTTTGTCTTTTTTGTTATTTTTGATTCAAGCACATCCGGCCTTAACATAAAACTGTCTTCTTCATAGGTCTTTAAAAACACAGGGGTTGCGTCATTCAGCAATACCTGATCTGGATAAGAGACCCAGTATGGAGAAGGGATGATTACTTCATCTCCTGGCCCATATAAAGCCTGTGCAATGTTATAAAGGCTGTGCTTTGCACCGCAGGATACGAGTATCTCTTCTTTTGTATATTCAAGGTTGTTGTCCTTCTTGAACTTCTGAACGATGGCTTCCTTAAGCTCGTCTATTCCTCCCACAGGGGTATATTTTGTAAAGCCATCTCTTATTGCCTTTATTGCAGCCTCCTTCACATGTTCAGGGGTATCGAAATCAGGCTCGCCAACACCAAAATTCACAATGTCAAATCCCTGTGCCTTCAATGCCTTTGCCTTTGCATCCATGGCAAGGGTCGGTGAAGGCTTAATTTTTTTTACCCTTTCAGCAAGCATGTAAAAATCCTCCTTGAAAAGTCGTTAATCGTTATGCGTAATGCGTGATGAGTAAAAATGCAGTGATATATCGAGTATAATATTTTCAGCTCTTTACCCATTACGGATTACGGTCGTTATTATAGCCCATTTTTAGATTTTAATTCTCTGATCTTATCGAGGGTATCCTTATAGTTTTCATTTGAAGAGTTCAGTTCCAGAGCCTTCAGCACAAGCCTTTCCGCTTTTTTAAGGATTTCATTTACATCTTCATTCGTTAGCTCTGAGCCTTTAGCCTTATTGTAATAAAGCCATGCAAGGTTGTTATATGCATCGGCAAGGTCTGGCTGTTTTTTTATTGCCTTTTTATAATATTTCTCTGCTTCATCGAGATTACCTTTCTGCATATATGCATTGCCAAGATAAAGATAAGCAACCGAGAGTTTCTTCGATGCCTTTTTGAATTCCTCAATGGCATTATCAACTTCTCCCTTTTTCTCATACGCAACGCCAAGGTTTATATGCTCTTCAGGAGTCAGCGGGTCGTCGAGGATAATTATGCGAGGGAGGGAACAACCGATAAGCACTAAGCAGAAAATAATGGAGCAGTAGAGCAGAAGAGCAGAAGAACGGCTTAAACAGTTCAAACGGTTTAAACGGTTCAAACTGTTACTTATTGCGCTCCTGCGCTGTTGCTCTGCTGCTCCTCTGTCTTCTGTTTTATGAGCAATGTCCAATAATTCGTCCTTTTCCATGCCTTTAGAAACTTCTCCTTATCTATAAACATATGCTCTGTCTTGCCCGAATTAACAACAACGCCGTCATCATTATAACCAACAACAACCATAAAATGATTGGCCTGATACACGGAAAAACCATAGTCCACAAGGACAATCAATGGATATTTATTGTTTATCTTTTTTTTAAGGTCATCCCAGCTTCCAATGTACTGCAGGGCATAGAGGCCTTTTTTATTAACATATAACAACATATCAATGTTAAGCGTTCCTCTTGCAGATGCGCTGTATATATCCTTTGCCACATCATCAGGCGTAACACCAACACCCCAGTAATTCAACACTCCTGCAAGGGATGCAGGCCCGCACTGATAGTCGTCTTGAGGATAAAATGGAACTTTATTAATGAGTATGGGTTTTGAATTGAACCGAACATCGACGGTCGAACACGAGCAAAGAAAAAATAATATAACCGGCAAAAGGCAAAAGGCTATAGGAAACATAAGGCGATAGGCAAGAGGCAAGAGGCGATAGGAGAAAGAATTAAAAATATTATCTATTGCCCATCGCCTATAGCCTATTGCCGGTCTTTCGCCCATAGCCTAAAATCTTATTTCGTCACTACAACCCTGTGGCCCGTCAACTGCAATATTATTATAACAAGTATCGTTATCACAAGAAGGGCAATAATAATACCCAGGGCGTCACCCTTTCCTACCTTCAGGTCATCAAGCTGAAGGGCAAGCTGGTGTATCTGTTGGTCGCTAAGCTGAGAAAGCCGGCTATTAATCTCATCATGGGTAAAACCTAATCTTTCAAGCCTTTCCCTGATCATCTTTGTCTCGAGCACCTTCTGTATTCTTTCCAGATCAGCAGCCCTGTCAACCTTTGAGAGTGCAATTGCCTCTGACGGAGCAAAACCTGCCTCAACCTTCGGGGCAATACCGATAATAAACATCGCAAAGATAAGATACCATGCAATCTCTCTCATAAAAGGAATCCTCACCATTGATCCTTCACCTCCTTTCCATTTTCCATTTTAGTTATTATAAACCCTCTTAGCCATATTTCCAAGTGAGGTCAATATTTCATAGGGAATCGTATCAGCCCTGAAAGCAAGCTCTGCTGCATCGATGGATTCATTCCCCTGTCTTCCGATAATTACAACCTCATCCCCTTCTTCGACTTGTTCTATACCAGTTAAATCAAGCATGGTAAGATCCATACAAACACGGCCTACTACAGGAACCCTTTTGCCCCTCACAAGCATCTCTGCATTATTCGAAAATCTCCTACTGAAGCCATCTGCATAACCAACAGGTATAACGCCTATAAGGCTGTCGCGCCTTGTAATAAATGTCCTGCCATAGCTTATGGGAGTGCCTGATGGTAGTCTCCTCAATACTAATATCTTTGTTTTAACAGTCATTGCAGGAATTAGTTCAGGAGTTTTTGCTGACTGCTGCATCGGTGAGTATCCATATAACATAATACCCGGCCTCACTGCATCGAAATGAGATTCGGGCAGTGTCATAACAGCAGCGCTGTTGGCCATATGAAAAAGCCTTACACTAAGGCCAACATTTAAAAGTGCTGTCTTAATGGAATTGAATTTCTCGATCTGCATTCTTGCAAAGGATGCATCCAAAAGGTCTGCTTCAGAGAAATGGCTCATAATTCCGTCAATAGTTATGCCCTTTAGATTTGCTATCTCCGATATCTCATTCGCCGCATCTCCTGTAAAACCAAGCCTGCCCATGCCTGTATCAATCTTTATATGCACGCTAATGCTCAGGTTGTTCTTTTCAGCCTCTTTTGATAATGCAGTGGCTGTCTTTTTGTCGCTTATTACAGGGATGAGGTTATACGTGAAAATATCATTTATATCAGGGTCAAAGAGCACAAGGATTGAACTGTTTATGCCTGCATTTCTTAATTCCTTTGCCTCTTCTGTAAAGGCCACTGCGAGATACTCTACTCCATCATTGACCAACCTTCTGGAAACATCAATTGCTCCGTGACCATAAGCATCTGCCTTTACAACGGCTATGACAGGATTATTCATGGACAGATTCTTTATGACTTTGAGGTTGTTAGAAATAGCACCTAAGTCTATTTCTGCAACAGCACCTCTGTTCATTATTCCTTTTTCCCTTCTGTTCCTTCCTTGCCTTCTGATACAGGCTTTTTAGGGGTCACATCTATCTCATCCGGTTCATTCATCCCCTTCTTAAAATTCTTGATCGCCTTGCCTATACCACCGGCTAATTCAGGCAATCTTTTTGCTCCGAACAGAATAAGGATTATCACCAATATAATTATCAGTTCCTGCATTCCAAGACCAAACATAACTACCTCCTCTTTAGCGTATAGCTATTATTTTTTCGTAATCCTCAGGGGTATTTATATTAACAAACGACGCACCATCAGGGTCTATTTCTCTTATTTCCGTTTCATCAATAAACTTAGTCCTGATCTTATCCAAAAACCGCTTCAATGATGTCTTTTTATTCACAATGCCTTCTTCAAGATATGGCAGCGCTGTCTTACAGTATACACCAAACAGGGGCTGCGGTTCATTATTATAAATCGGTATCACTGCATCTATCGCCTGAGAACGCAAATCAGCATGCCTGTCGCAAATAAATGAAATCACCTCTCTCTTTATAAACGGCATATCGCAGGCGACTGCAAAAACGCAGTCTCCCTTCGCGTTTATCAATGCCGAATAAATACCGGACATCGGGCCTTGAGAAGGAAGCGCGTCGCCTATCAGCGGCACTCCGAGGTAAAAATATTTTTCAGGCATATTCGTGCTGATAAAGACCTCATCGAACATGCCTTTCATGATCGAAAGATTTCTTTCTATTATTGTTGAATCGCCTATCCTTATGAAACCCTTGAGAGAAGGGAATCTCTTGTTTTCGCCTCCGGCTAAAATAACGCCTGTCATTTCACTATCACTCCGGCGTATCCCACAACACGCTCATAATCGCCGCTCACATCACCTGAAGTAGCATATTTCACAAGCCTTGCCTCTTTTGCGCCCAATGCCTTTGCGGCATAGAGCATTATAGTTGCAGGCAGAAAGCCGCACATGGATATACCTTCCTTATGAACGATGTTATATAAGCCTTCAGGATTCAGATTGAGAGCCTCGTTGATGGCAAGTCTGTCGAGTCTCCTTGCAACATCATCAGGCTCATAATGACTCATATCAGAGCTTGCAGCAATCACAACATTGTAATCGACCTCTTTTACAGCATCCGCAATCCCTTCCCCGATCTTTCTGCATTCCTGAAGCGAAGCTTGCATCACGGTTATGGGAACAATCTTAACACTGTCCGAAAAATAAGCGATAAAAGGCAATTGTACCTCAAGGGAATGTTCAAATATGTGCGCCTGCATATCCTCAGATACATAAGCCACTTTTTGTAATATCTTCTTCCCCAGTTCTTCATCTATTGAAAATGTCCCTGTTGGTATCTCCCACTGGCCTGAAGTCATCATGGATACATTCGCCCCAAGTCCTGTATGATTCGGGCCTATGAGGATAAATGTCTTTGGAAATTGTATCGAGGAATATACAGCACCTGCGACATGGCCTGAATACATCAATCCTGCATGCGGAGATATGAGGCCTATGACCTTTTCCTTTGCTGCATCTTCAACAATATACTGCTGCACCTGACTTTTTAGTCTTGATGCAGTGCCATAATAAAACTGTCCTGCTACTGCCGGCTTTCTATGCATAGCTCTAATAAACTTCCTCTTCTGATTCGTAAGACATACCTGCAAAATCAACAAACCGTGTGCTGTCTGCAAGATATGTGAGATTGACCGTTCCGGTAGGCCCGTTCCTCTGTTTTGCAAGAATGACCTCTGCCTTGCCTTTATTAGATGGATTGTTTTTATTATAGATCTCATCCCTGTAAAGGAACATAATCACATCTGCATCCTGCTCAATTGCGCCTGATTCCCTGAGGTCTGCAAGCGTAGGCTTCTTCTCGCCCCTCTGTTCAACCGCCCTGTTTAACTGGCTCAATGCAACAACAGGCACCTTGAGCTCCTTTGCAAGGGCCTTGAGCGATCGTGATATTTCCGATATCTCCTGTTCCCTGCGCTCAAAATTGCCCCTGCTCCTCATGAGCTGGAGATAGTCAACCACAACGAGGCTTAATCCTCCATGCTCCATCTTCAATCTCCTCGCCTTGGCACGAACCTCCAGCACTGTAATGGCAGAGGAATCGTCTATGAATATGGGGGCATCGGCAAGCCTTCCTGCTGCATTTGTCAGTTTGGGCCAGTCCTGTTTGCTTATAAACCCCTTTCTCACATGGGAAGCGTTCACCATGCTCTCAGAGCAGAGCATTCTCATCGCAAGCTGTTCCTTTGACATCTCAAGGCTGAATACTGCCACAGGCTCTTTCAAATCAATAGCCACATGCTGGGCTATATTAAGCGCAAAAGCGGTCTTGCCCATGCCGGGCCTTCCGCCTATGATTATCAAATCTCCTGGCTGAAATCCGGATGTAAGTTCGTCGATGTCCTTAAAGCCAGAAGGAACACCTGTAATGGCCTCCTTTTTGTCATAGAGGTGCTCGATCATCTTGAAGGTGTCTTTGATAACATCCTTCAGGCTCGTAAAAGAGGTCTTTGTCCTTTTGTCCGCAATGTCAAATATCATTTTCTCTGCATAGTCCACCATCTCATCTGCATCGAGACTGTCTTCGTAAACCCTTGAAGTAATGTGCGTGGCTGCCTGTATCAATGACCTTAAAAGGGCTTTCTCACGGACTATCTTTGCGTGATATCGTATGTTTGCAGATGTTGGAATACTGTTTGCAAGATGCGAAAGATACGAAATGCCGCCCACTGCCTCAAGCTCGTCAGTCCTTCTCAGATAATCTGTCAGGGTTACGATGTCTATCGGTTCATTCTTTTCGAAAAGTCCACACATGGCATTGTATAAACGCCTGTGGGTTTCCTTGTAGAAGTCGTCGGAACTCAATATTTCGAGGGCCTTTGGCAGTGCTTCGTTATCGAATATAATAGCGCCGAGGACAGACTGCTCCGCTTCTATGTTCTGTGGAGGCAGTTTGTCAATCATATCTCTTGGCATATCTCTTGGGCTTAAATCAATCTCTCTCAATGTTGCCTCCAAATTAGGTTGTTAATGAGTACATAAGTATATGAGAATGAGATTTTAATAATTTCTACTAACTTTTTCCTAATTTACTCATTTACTCTTTTACCCATTTACCCATTTACTCTTTCACCCATTTACTCATTTATTCACTTACTACCTGAACATTGAGCTGTGCTGTAACATCAGAATGGATCTTCACATTAACCGTATAACTTCCAAGCCTCTTTATAGGTTCATCCACTATAATCTTCTTTTTATCAATATCAATGCCTTCCTTCTTCAGGGCATCAGCAATGTCCATAGCAGTAACAGAACCGAATAGTTTATGCTCTTCCCCTGCCTTAGCCTTTATTGTGACAGACGCTTTAGAAATTCTGGCAGCGAGTTCCTCGACAGATGCCTTTACCTTCTTTGCAAGCTCGTGAATCTTTCTTTTTTCGTGCTCCAGCGCCTTGATATTCTTAGGATTTGCCTCGACTGCAAGCCCTTTCGGTATAAGAAAATTCCTTGCATACCCGTCCTTGACATTCACCACATCACCAATGTGGCCTAAATCCTTAACATTCTCTTTAAGAATAACCTGCATACAAAACTCTCCTTTCAACTTATTGTTAGTATAACCTAAGCGATTCTATATTCAGGCCTGTCTGCGTGCAACGCACAGGCAGGCCTGCCTTACAAAATCGCTTAACTTAGGTATTAATAAAACCTCATTTTTATCCAAGAACTTAAATATTACACGACAATCATAGGTAACACTAAAAGCCCAGAGCCCTTCAAGTTTTCCGGTTAGTTTGTGTGTCCTCAGTCGGGGGTTAAAAGGATTTTTCGAGAACATATCCGTAACATCCCAGAATCTTTTTTTGAGGTTGTTATCGGGTTTTATTTCCTTTCTATAAACCCTTTTAAAACCCTGATCCCATGTTATTTTAATCACTCTCCAAATCCTTATATAATTCTTTTACTGTTCCTCTTTTAATCATCCCCTTTTTCAGATTTGCCATTGCCTCCTTAGCCCTTCTAACAATAGCTTCTCTTTTAGCCTCTGCAAGCTGTTTCTTTATAATATCAATCGCATATTCTTTATCATCCAGCGGCAACTGTTTGAAATCGTCTATTAATTTGTCTAAGGTCGTGCTGCTCATATTTCTAACCTCCCTTATTTCATTTAGATTAATTTTAACATAATCTAAGAAGATAAGATGTTTTTAAGATAGACTTTATGGTTTTAAATGTACCTGTCCCTTTTTTCTGCTCACTAATTTCGCAGTCGCTGCCTCACAACCTCGTATAAACATATGGACGCCGACATTGCGACATTCAGACTTTCTGCCTTGCCGATAATAGGGATTTTTATCCCCTTTGCCCTCTCAAGAAGCTTTCCGCTTATGCCATGAGCCTCGTTGCCGAATGCGACGGCAGCAGGCTTTTTAAAATCCGCTTCGTATATCGAACTTTTTGCGTGAACGTCCGCGGCATACATTTCGATATTTCTCGAATTGAGATAGTCAAAAAGCATTTGAGGCTCGGAATAGATGATAGGAATATTAAACAAACTTCCTGCAGTTGACCTTATGGTCTTTGGCATGAAGGCATCGCATGTCCCGCGAAGGATTACTACTGCATCAGCACCTGCTGCATCAGATGCCCTGATAATTGTGCCGAGGTTTCCGGGATCCTGAATGCCGTCGCAGATTACAAGAAAAGGGATTCCTTTAAAGCTGAGTTTATCCAAGTTGGCTATTTTATAGGATACAATAGCCACAATCCCTTGCGGTGTCTCGGTATCGGTAAGTTTTGACAGGATATATCCCGATGTTTCTATTAGCTGAGCTTCCTTTTTTGTTACCTGTCTTAAAAGCCTCTGCCCTTGCCTCTTAGCTGAAAATTCCTCTGTAACAAACACCTTTTTTATCTCCACATCAGGAGATGCTGCTGCCATTTCCATAAGATGCGGACCTTCTATCAAAAATGCCTCATATCTGTATCTGGCGCGCCTTTCCTTTATATTTACGGCTTCCTTAATTATTGGATTTGCAGGGCTTGTGATCTCGAGGAATTTCATTGCAGATTATGGTAAAACTAATCTTTCCTTCTGAGGAGGCAAATAAATTATAAACTCCGTCCCCTTGCCAGGCTCGCTATCTACCCTTATAAATCCTTCATGCTGCCTTATTATGCTCATGGTTATAGATAATCCCAGCCCTAAATGACTGGCAAGTCCCTTGGTAGTGAAAAAAGGCTCGAATATCCTTCTTTTTGTTTCCTCATCCATACCGCAGCCTGTATCCGTTATCCTCAGCGCAACATTGCCTTCGCCGACATCAAAGGTTTCTATCTTTAATTCTCCCCCATTCGGCATGGCATCCTTAGCGTTTATGCATATATTAAGGATCGCCTGTTCCAATTTATAGCGGTCAGCGTTGATATATGGAAGATTGTCATGAAGACATGTTTCTATCCTTATATTTTCGGGAAATGATAATCTGATTATTTCAATTACATGCCTAACCAAGTCATTAATATGAATATCGGTTTTCTCATATTCGACTTTGTCTGAAAATGTTATTAAATGCTTTATAAGTTCAGATGCCCTGTTTGCTGATTGTTCTATAGTATCAACATAATTTAATACCTCAGGAATTTCTTTGCCCTCAATTTGAGACAGCTTTATCCTTATCAGTCCTGCATAACCTAATATTCCGACGAGTATATTATTGAAATTATGAGAGAGCCCTTTTGTAAGCTGCGCTGTGGCTTGTAGTCTCAGAGAGTCCTCAAGTGATTTTCTGAGCCTTTCCATTTCCTGTTTTTGACGAAGCAAGGCAGCAACTGCAGTGGTAACCCGTAAAACATCTTCTATTATTACCGGCTTTATGATATACCTGTCCACGCCTATTTCTATGGATTTCATGAAAAAGTCCTGCTCATTGTATGCAGTTATTACGATAACTGGAACCTGCTCGTCAATTTTCTTTATCCTCTCTGCCATTTCAAGGCCATTCATCACAGGCATAGTTATGTCTGTAATAACAATATCTGGTCTATGTTCTGTAAATTGTTCAATGCCTTCTTTGCCGTTGACCGCGGTGTAAAGGGCTTTTACCTTTCTTTTTAAAATAGACGCAAGATGTTCCCTGACATTAGCTTCGTCCTCGACAAAGAGAACGGTAACCCCTTTCAATATATCTTCCTGTTCATTAAATTCCATTTTTTCCTCCTCCTTGACGCCTACCCCTGTTTTTCGTATAATGATTTTATGGAACATGCCGTATTATTTGACACATATGCATATGTAAAAAAACTCAAATCCGTAGGTTTTACAGAAGAACAGGCAGAAGTGCAAGCAGAAGCCATTAAAGAGCTTGTAGATGAAAGGCTTGCTACAAAAAGAGACCTAAAGGAGTTAGAAATAGCACTTAAACGTGACATGAAAGAATTAGAGACATCGCTTAAAGGTGACATGAAAGAATTAGAGGCATCGCTTAAACGTGACATGAAAGAATTAGAGACTTCGCTTAGGCATGACATGAAAGAATTAGAGACTTCGCTTAAACGTGATATGAAAGAATTAGAGGCATCGCTTAAACGTGACATGAAAGAATTAGAGACCTCTCTTAGGCATGATATGAAGGAGCTTGAATTACGGCTTACTGTCAAACTTGGCGCAATTATGGCCGCAGGCATAGCTGTCATTGCAGCCATCGTAAAATTAGCATAATTGCCACCCACTTTATTCACCTTTATAATTAACTCCTTAAAATAATTGCAGCTATAAGTGATAAAAAAATCTACCCGACATAATTAATTATTTTACATCTGCTATTCATAATCACGCCTTTATCCTAAATTCTGTGATCTATAGGCAAATTTTATTTTGCTCTCCAGATGCTCCAAAAGGTATCTTATATTATAACAGTCAGCCATTTTCATTGCCTTTCAAGGTCCTTTTTTATACCTAAATTGAGCGATTCTATATTCAGACCTGTCTGCGTGCAACGCACAGGCAGG
>CALGPO010000014.1 GCA_937960465.1 uncultured bacterium | reverse complement strand
CTATGGAGCATTCTTCAAACATCCTGTCAAAATACTCAGAGATTGTCTTCAGTATGTATTGCTGGACAATGAGGTCACGAAATCCTATCTTTTCAACTATCCGTTCAGTGCTACCCTTTTTCTTTATGACAAAGGCTGTATTGGGCTCTGGTTCATAGCTTCCTGATGTGATAGAATCACATATCTCAAAGGCAAGCATTTCTTCATTAAAAGGGAAGTAACTGTCTATGGAAAGAGATTCAAGGGCGTCGTCGTACCGCTCTATTACCTCCTTGATTACTGTGACAACCGCCTTTTTGTTAGGGAAAAAAGACTGGAAATATCCAGGAGGATCTGCGTGGACCCTGTAATAACCCCTACCAAAGGTTATATCAGTCCCTGCATGGAGTTCCCTTCCAAGTATAAGAAAGGGAAGAAACCCGCTCCATCTGCCCTTCAGGTAAAGCATTCCGGTGCAGCCATTGATATACTGGACATGTCCGGGTTGGGAGTGAGAAGGATGCCGTATTTCAGTGTAGTTCCAGTAATATGGCAGGAGCCTGAAGTCATCACTACCTTGTCTGTATTTAACCTCAATGCCGAAGAGTTTTTGAAGCCTCCTTTCAAACAGGCTGATAAATCGCTCTCTGGACAGATATGTCCTGTGCCTGTTCTTCGTCGGAGTAAATGGCAGAGGAGTAAGGAATTCAAGGCATAATTCACCTTCGTGTGGCAATTTACCAGCATCAGCTACAGCCTTCTCAAAGTTTCTCTCCTCTAACTGAATCGGCTCTATTATCTCAAAGTTCTTTCCTGTTAAGGGGTCTGCTATATAAGCCTCTAATGCCTCTTTCCAGAGGTTCACATACTGAGGGTCTTTTTTGCAGAAGAAAATCTCAAGATTAAGCCTATCACCCTCTTTCATCCTGAAGGTGTGTTTTTTATCCCTGATATGAAAAAAGATAGTGGGGTCTACTGTGCTGCCAGCAGTGACAGTAATTCCCTTTATGATAGCCTGAAATACAGACAATGGATGTGCCTTCATTGTGGCAGTAGTGCGGATATTCAGTAGGGCTACAGAGAGGCGATGCCAGTTAAGAGATGAAAGGTCATCTGTCATGTTTATCCCGTTCATAAGCTATCTTTTAATCGCCTTTATGAGATTTTACAAATTAACCTTAATGGTGCATAGATAGCAAGGACTAACATGCTTCAAAGCCTTTACAAGCGACAGAAAACCGTATTCATGCAGGATATAAATGTTTTAACAGAGACTTGAATCCAATGCTGAATACGATATGGTGGTATGAAAATCTTATAAGGTGTCGCAGGCAAAGTCTTTTACGCATGTTAGTCCTTGCTGTAACGTTTGATTTTATGCAACTGTAAGGATATATTTATAGAATTGCTCAATTTGGGCTGCAACTAAATGGGAGATGAACCTTTTAATTTGAATTGTGCCATATATTACACAATTTGAGTTAAAATAAAAAATGATCGAAAAGATTCTTATTCGTGGCGTTAACTGGATCGGCGATGCTGTTATGACCATGCCTGCCATAAGGGCATTGAGAAAGGCATATCCAGAATCAGAAATCAGTCTGCTCGTAAAGCCATCTGTTTCACCAATTTTTGAGAGGGATCCAAATATCGATGAGATCATGTTATATGAAGAAAGATTTTCAGGGATATTTGGAAAATTGAGACTTGCTATGAAGTTGAGGAAAGAACACTTTTCGAAAGCTATGCTCTTACAGAATGCCTTTGATGCTGCACTCATAGCATTTCTCGCAGGCATTCCAGAGAGGGTAGGATACAGCAGGGATGGAAGGGGATTTCTTCTCACAAAGGCGATTCCCTTTGATGGCGATGACAGAAAGGTACATCATATAGATTATTACCTCAAGCTTCTTAAAGCTGCAGGCATAAAGGCGGAATATTCAAATCCATGGATTTATCTTTCCATCGATGAACGATTAGCAGCAAGGGATAAATTATCATCGCTGAAAAGACCGATATTAGGGATAAATCCGGGCGCCACATATGGGTCTTCAAAGAGATGGTTTCCTGAAAGGTTCGCACAGGTTGCAAACTGGTTTATAAAGGAAACAGACGGTAGTGTTGCAATCTTCGGCAGCAGGAATGAAGTGGATATTGCAGAGGAGATAGATAAACATATCAATGAGAATAAAATCTTCCTTGCTGGAATGACTTCTCTCAGAGAGTTGATTCTGCTTATTTCAGAATGCGATGTATTTGTCACGAATGATTCCGGACCAATGCATATAGCCTATGCAATTGGTACGCCCATAGTTGCCATATTCGGCTCAACAGATCCGGATTTGACAGGCCCTGTGGGAGGCAATAATATTATAGTTAAGACAGACCTTGTATGCAGCCCATGTTTTGAGCGGACATGCAAAGATAATGATATGAAGTGCATGTATACCGTTACACCTGATGATGTATATTTCGGGGTCAAGGAGTTATTGCCTGTAAAAAAGGCTGTGTTTTTTGACAGGGACGGCACATTGTGCAGGGATGCCGACTATCTGAACACATGGAATGGCTTTAAAGTCTTCCCCGAAATAGATAGTTTGAACGAGTTAAAGGGAAGAGGTTTTGTCCTGATCGGTGTGAGCAACCAGTCGGGAATCAGCAGGGGGATTGTGGATGAACAATTCGTAAAGGAAGTGAATCAGGTATTTATCGATAAATACGGGTTTGAAGATTTCTATTATTGTCCTCATGGTCCCGATGAGAATTGTTCATGCAGGAAGCCCGAGCCGGGAATGCTTTTGAGTGCAAGGGCAGATCACAGGATTAATCTGAAAGAGTCCTATGTTGTTGGAGACAAGGATGCCGACATGCTCCTTGCAAAGGCTGTTGGTGCCAAAAGTATACTTGTAAAGACAGGCAAACAGCAGGAATCAGCCCATGCTGATTTTGCAGCCGATAATCTGAAAGATGTTGTGGATTTGATAATATCCCATGGATAAAATTTCGATAAAGAAGATTCCCAAAAAAATATTGGTTATAAAGCCGAGTTCTCTTGGCGATATTGTGCATGGTCTTCCATTTCTTAATGCTGTAAAGGATACTTTCCCTTCTGCTGAAATACACTGGGTAGTAGCAAAGGGTCTTGAAGGCCTCCTCGAAAACCATCCTATGGTGAAAAGACTCTGGGTAATCAATAAAGACCAGTGGAAGAATCTGAAGAAAATAAAAGAGACAGCTATAGAAATTAAGAGTCTATTTAAAAAACTTGAAGATGAATCCTATGATCTTGTAATAGACCTTCAGGGTCTTTTAAGAAGCGGCATATTGACATATGCAACCCGCGCTTCTGTCAGGGTCGGCTTTAAAGAGGCAAGGGAGGGCAGCATCCTGTTCTATACGCATAAGGTTGAAGGTGGAAGGGAAATACATGCAGTTGACAGGTATTTGAAGATTGCATCTGCTGTCGGCTGTGAGATTAAGGATGTGAAATTTCCCATGCCGCTCATAAAGGAATCCGAGAATGTAAAGAAGCTCAAGGAAGATATTGGAGATTATGCAGTGCTTGTTCCGGGTGCTCGATGGAAAACAAAGAGGTGGCTTCCTGCGAATTTCGGCAAACTTGCATCCATGCTTGATATAAAGACTGTGATAGTGGGAAGCTCAAGCGATGCAGAAATAGCTAAGGGCATTGAATTTTGTTCCGGTGGAAAGGCTTTGTCAATAGCAGGGAAAACAGATATAAAAGAGCTTATATCCATAATCAGGGGAGCAAGGTATGTTATCACAAATGATTCTGGACCGATGCATATAGCTGCCGCCTTTGGTGTTCCTGTGGTTGCGATATTTGGTCCGACAAACCCTGTGAGGACAGGGCCATATGGCAGAAATCATATTATAGTCAAGTCGGATATTAGGTGTGCGCCGTGTTATAAGAAGAATTGCAAGAGTGTTAAATGTATGAATGATGTATCTGTTGAAAAAGTATATAAGGCTGTAGGAGATATTTTGAAGGAGGCATTATGAAATATCAGGTTGGCGAGACTGGAAGGGTTGTTGTTGCGAGATTCGAGGACGGGGACAATATCTTGCAGGGACTTGGTGAGATTGCAAAGAAGGAAAATATAAGAGCAGGTGTATTCTATCTTGTTGGAGGCATGAGAAGCGGCAGATTTGTGGTAGGCCCTGAAAAGGAAGAACTGCCTCCCATTCCCATATGGCGTGAGCTTGGTGAAAGCCATGAGATTGTCGGACTTGGAACGATATTCTGGCAGGGAGATGAGCCCAAGGCCCATTTTCACGGAGCATTCGGAAAAAAGGATAATGTGAGGGTAGGCTGCGTAAGGGAAAATGCAGAGGCATTCCTTGTTCTTGAGGCGATAATCATCGAGATAAAAGGTGTGAATGCAGTCAGGGAGCTTGATCCTGTTTCAAATATGGTATTGCTGAAATTGTAATGGTAAATAGAATTTTCTGTTTGAAGTTTGATAAAATAGTTAATTCTCTGGAGGGGTGGCTGAGCGGTTTAAAGCGGCGGTCTTGAAAACCGTTGTGGGATTGCATCTCACCGGGGGTTCGAATCCCTCTCCCTCCGCCATAAATTAAACAGGGTTCCTGATATTTATTCCTTCTCCTCTTTAAATGCCATCTGGACAAGGCGTATTCTCTTTGCAAGTTCGCGCACTGCATCAGACATTGACATTCCTTTATCCATCAAATCCCTTACGAACCCTGCCTTGGACAATTTATTTATCACATATTCTGTTGGACCTGATATGTCACATATGTTTGTCCCTTCATGCATCTGCTGTGCAATACAACTTTCTATCTGCTCTGGAGTAAATTTCTTTGCAAGTTCCCTTATCTCTTTTATGTGTGTTTCCTGTCTATTCATAATCTATTTATATCATTAAGAATCGCATTAATATTTCCATCCTTTTGAATATACCTTAATGTTGCATAGACAGCAAGGACTAACATGCTTCAAAGCCTTTACAAGCGACAGGAAACCGTATTCATGCAGAATATAAATGTTTTAACAGAGACTTGAATCCAATGCTGAATACGATATGGTGGTATGAAAA
>CALGPO010000013.1 GCA_937960465.1 uncultured bacterium | reverse complement strand
GACGGTCCTTGAGGTGCCACTTGATTCTGCCATGCAAATTTGTGGTTAGACCAATATAATGAGGAAATAGGGACGGTTCTAATTTATTCTGTCTGCCAGAAATGGCCGATGTGTCAATTAATTAGAACCGTCCCTATTTTTTACTATTATGTTTTTGACTTCTCCATTATCTCCTATTTCAACGTGCTATGCCGATTATGACCAATGGCACTGCGGGAACGCCGCGTCCTTGTCTGACAACATTGTATATCTCGCCTTCATAATAGGCGACTCCTGAACTCATTTGGCTTTGAAGAGATTTCATTGGTAGGATTTCGATGCCGACATCTATATGATCGCCGACATAAAAGGCAAGATGTTTGACAAACAGGTCGTAGGCAACGAAAGAATATTTTCCGAACTGAACTTCAACGGCCACTCTGTCCTTAACGAAGTCGGTTTGATTATAGCTAAAGATAGGCAACTCGCCTGCCGCCTCGATTTCTTTCTTTTGTTCTTCCGGCGGCATTGTAAGAGTTTTGCGAATCAATTTTTCACTTTTAGTTACCCAATAACTAACTCGGCTTTCTTGCCAACCCTTAGCTTTCAGGAGCTTATCAAAGTTCTTATTCAACTCTATCGGGCTACAGAGAACTTTGCCTCTCATAGTCTTTTCTTTTGATATTTTTGTCATGCATTTTTGTGCATCAACAGATTTGATGACACTTTGTATTTCTCCCCAAAGTTCCGGTTTGTGGACAAGGAGAAATTCAAGGCCATTTAGATGGGAATATGTCTCAACTATTTTCATCGGGCAACATATCTCCGTTTCTTTTCTTTTATCAAAAAAGTTGTTCAGAATTTTCCTTTTTTGTCCACGGGGCAACCGTCAGACTGTTGCCTGCTAAAATAGGATCGTAGACAGGGCGATTCATGGGACGGGTTTTTAATGTCCCGGCTATTTGTTGCTCTATTCGTTCTTTTGCAAGTCGCACATATCGCGGAACAACCTCTGCGCCAATGCCACGTCGGTTATGGCGAATGGCTGCAATAATTGATGTTCCTGTTCCGAGGAAAGGATCGAAAACCCAATCCCCTTCGTTGGTCATTGAAAGGACAAGCCGTTCAATAAGTTCAACTGGGAATTGGCATGGGTGGTCTGTTTTTTCGACGTGATTGCTTTTGACATTAGGAATGACCCAAAGATCGCCTGGATTTTTCCCGAGAGGGTTGCATGAGTGTTTGCCTGCGTTCGGACCTTTAAAATATTTTTTGCCCGGATACTTCTGAGGCACTCTGACGGGATCAAGGTTAAACACATAATTATCCGATTTTGTAAACCAGATGATCGTCTCATACCGGCCTGAAAATCGACGACTGCAATGAAGTCCGTGCTCAAAGTGCCAAATTATTCGATTTCGCATTTTCAGTCCAAGCTTTGTAAATATAGGGTAAAGAACGGTGTCCAGAGGAATGATGCTGCCGTTGTCAACATAGTTTCCGACTTGCCAGCAAATACTACCGCGTGGGGAAAGACTGCGGACGCATTCACCTATGACAGCAGCTTGCTGTTCAATGTATTTTTCCAGCTTAAGTCGTTTCTCATATTCTTTTCCAATATTATAAGGCGGGGAGGTAACTATCAACTGTAATGATTCGTCTGGTATTGTGGATAGAAGTCTTAAGCAGTCGCCTTGATAGACAACTATGCTTTCGGTATTAGAAAATTCTTCAGAAATATGCTGGTTATTAAACATGCCTCTATATTACCTGCAAAAGGGGATAATCGGTCAAGATGCCTTTCTTTATATTTTCAAGCGAACATTCTCTTTTAAGTTTATTCAACATTATGACAAATTATAGAAATTAAAGGTCGAATCGTCAAGAAAAAAACCATAAAATCGTGGAAAATTAAAGGTCGAAATGCAGTATAATAATGTTTTAGAAATTATTACCTAAATTGAGCGATTTTATATTCAGACCTGTCTGCATGCAATGCACAGGCAGACCTGTCTGCGTGCAACGCATAGGCAGGCCTGCCTTACAAAATCGCTCAACTTAGATATTATATTGCTGAAATATAATATTACATATAGTATTGCATATTGATTATGTTAGAGCCCTTTACAAACTTTTTGTCATCAAATTTACTTAAGGACAACATTTGAGCAAATTAACCCCTTATCTTCAGGTATTCACCAGCAGGCGGATTGCGACAGTTACGATCCTCGGATTTGCTTCCGGCCTTCCTCTGGCTCTCACAAGCGGCACTCTACAGGCATGGATGGCTGTTGATGGCGTGGATATAAAGACCATTGGCATCTTTGCCCTTGTCGGACTTCCTTATACCGTGAAATTCCTCTGGTCTCCGATAATGGACAGGTTTGTCCCCCCGCTTTTAGGAAGGCGCAGGGGATGGATAATCATTACACAGGTTGCATTAATATTGGGCATAGCTGCAATGGCCTTTAATTCACCAAAACAAGCACCGCTACTAATAGCTGCATTTGCATTAATAGTGGCCTTTTCTTCTGCATCTCAGGATATTGTTATCGACGCATACCGCACCGATGTATTGAGAGAAAAAGAACGGGGTGCAGGGGCTGCTGTGTTTGTTATGGGCTACCGCATTGCAATGCTCGTATCCGGTGCACTGGCTCTTATACTTTCTGATAATATAGGCTGGCATAATACTTATCTGCTCATGGCCGGGTTAATGGCAATCGGTATAATATCAGCATTTCTTGGCCCTGAGCCAGAAGAGAAGATCATCCCTCCCAAAAGTCTTCAGGAAGCGATTTGGGGGCCCTTGAAAGATTATTTTTCGAGACGCTCCGCTTTCATGTTGCTGCTTCTGATCATTCTATACAAGCTCGGAGATGCATATGCCGGTTCATTAACCACAGCATTCCTTATCAAAGGAGTAGGCTTTACACCAACAGATGTTGGTACTATCAATAAAGGACTCGGCCTTGTATCGCTCATTGTGGGAGCAATGTTCGGAGGCTCATTAATGGCAAGACTCGGCCTTTTCAGGTCATTATTATTTTTCGGAGTGCTACAGGCAATATCAAATCTATCATTCATGGTTCTGGCATGGATTGGGAAAAGCTACGGTATGCTGATTTTTGCAGTGGCCTTCGAAAATCTGAGCGGAGGCATGGGCACATCAGCCTTTGTGGCGCTGCTTATGAGTATGTGCAATCAAAGATACAGCGCAACCCAATATGCACTTCTGTCATCACTCGCTGCACTTGGAAGAATTTTCATTGCCCCTACATCTGGATTCATTGTTTCCGCTATCGGCTGGCCAGCCTTCTTTTTTATAACCACACTCGCAGCACTGCCAGGATTGGGGCTATTGTGGTGGATGAGGCAAGAAATATAATCCATTATTTTGGTCTCAATATAACAATTCCTGGCTTATTGGCAATATAATTTTAACCTAAATTGAGCGATTTTATATTCAGACCTGTCTGCGTGCAACGCACAGGCAGGCCTGCCTTACAAAATCGCTCAACTTAGATTTAAAATCCTCTCATGCCCTTCTCCCTGAATTCAGAAAAAGAACTCGACAGCCTCATCGCCTCTATGTAATCTATGAAAGTAAAGCAGTCAATCGCAGAGAGGTTTATAACAAAGACCTCGGGCGTTTTAATGTCTCCTATCAAGGTTTTTTCTTGATACGGCAGGCCAATGAATTTCTCTGAAAAAAAGGCTATCCTCTCTCCTACGCCCTGAATTTCTGCGGCTTCGCGCATAATAGCGTTCAGTCTCTCCTCTGTCCATCTGCCTAAAATGACGGATTCCATAAATGCTATAATATCATAAGAAAAGCAGGCACAGCTTCAAAACCTCCCTCTATTTTCACCCTGCCTGCTTTGCTTCTGTTTAAGGTTGGTTATGAGTACGATTATGAGAAAAGTCATAGACATCCATACCCATGGCATAGGCGGATATGATACAAGAACAACCGTTGAAGAACATATCCTCAAAATAGCCGAAATACAGGGATCTTACGGAGTTTCCGAAATCATTCCCACTATATACCCTGCCACCATAAAGGTGATGCGGGAAAATATCATGATAGTCAGAAAGGCAATGGAAAAACAGCACTCAGCAGTCAGCACTCAGCAGTCAAAAATTATCGGTATTCACCTCGAAGGGCCTTTTCTGAATTCCTCGAAGTGCGGTGCCTTGAATGCAATAACGTTTATTGAGCCGTCAGAAGATAATTTTAAAGAACTCATTGAAGGCTTTGAAGATATAATAAAAATCATTACTATTGCGCCGGAGATTAACGGCTCAATAAGATTAATAAAAAAGATAGCAGACATGGGCATAATTGCGAGTATGGGGCACTCAGATGCTACTTATGCCGAGGCAGAGGCTGGGTTTCATGCAGGTGCAAGGGGCATTACACATATATTCAATGCAATGAGAGGATTTCATCATAGAGAACCGGGAATTGCAGGCTTTGGGCTTTTAAATCAGGACATTTATATCGAGGTTATTGCAGATCCTTATCATTTAAATCCCAAAACCCTTGAACTGATATTTAAGATAAAGAATCATGACAGGATTATTATTGTCTCAGATTCTGTAAAAGGGACAACTCCATTCACAAAGGGTCAGAGTGTTACCGATGCTCATGGCAAGCTATTAGGAGGCTGCATGACAATCGCAGAATCCTCTAAAAGACTCGTTGAAATTGGATTTGATGAAGATATTATAATGAAGTGTATAAGCGAAAATTCAGAGCGGTATTTAAGACAGTGACGGGTGACAGGTGATGAGTAACAAGTTTAAAATAAAAAAATTTATTTCATTGCTCACTGCTTACTGCTTGCTATTCACTGCCTTCGGCTGCGCCATTAATCCGGTTACCGGCCAAAGGGAACTGATGTTCGTATCCGAGAGTCAGGAAGTGGAGATTGGCAAAGAGCTTTACCCGAATGCCCTGTGGGGCGACCTCGGAGGCGGCGGGGAGTATAAAGACGAAAAACTCAAGTCTTATCTTAAAGATATTGTTATCAGGATTCACAGCATTTCTCATAGGCCAAACCTTCCTGTTCAGTTCGCAATTCAGAACAGCTCTGTTCCCAATGCATGGGCAATCCCCGGCTATGTGGTAATGACAAGGGGATTACTCGCAGCACTCGATAGCGAGGCTGAATTTGCATTTATCATGGGACACGAGATGGGGCATGTATCCGCAAGGCATTCGGCAAAACAGATAACCCGCGGGATGCTGCAACAGATCGGTCTTGGTGCAGCAGGTATCGCCCTCAGTGGAAAGGAATATTCAGACATTGCATTAAGACTGGGGTCTATAGGAAGCAGCCTTTTATTGCTGAAATACAGCAGGGACAATGAACTGGAAGCTGACAGATTGGGCATTCTATATATGTCAAAACTCGGTTACAATCCAGAAAATGCTATAAGTGCTCATAGGAATTTGGAAAAGATATCGCAGGAATACATGAAATCATTAGGCAAAGACACCGAGGAGAAGGGATTCTTTGAAGACCTGTTATCCACACATCCGAGGACATCTGTGAGGATCGAAGAAATTCAGCATATAATAAATGAGATGCAGCCATTCGTAGTTACAGGCGACGGAGCCAATAAGGAAAAATTCCAGACAGCAGTTGCAGGACTAAAAAATACAAATAAAATCTATCTTGAATATTATGACAGGGCAGTCAGGGCATTTGGAAAAAATGATATTGATGAGGCAGACCATCTCGCATCAAACGCAATAAAGATGGATGGGAGCCAGCCTGCCTTCCATGCCCTTAAAGGCTTTATAAGGCTAAAAAGAAAAGACTATCATGAGGCAGAAAAATACTTTAATACTGCACTAAATCTCGATAAGGATTATGAGCCTGCATTAAGAGGCATGGGCGCAATTAGGTATTACAAAGGGGAATACTCAGAAGGGATAGGCTATCTAAAGAGAAGCATTTCAATTTTCCCTCAGGATGTATCAGCCCATTACTTTTTAGGGATGAGTTATTACAAGATGAGGATGTACAGAACAGCAATACCACATCTGAACTTGTTTGCTGGGGTACAGCCAAGGCATCCGGAAATTCACGGCATGCTCGGCATATGCTATGAAAATATAAATGACCTCTATTCAGCCTACGAGGAATACGTCATGCAACTCAGGGTCAACCCGACAAATGAGATGGGAAGACATGCAGCATCAAGGGTTGCTGTATTAAGGCTCATTCTTGAGGGTTCGAGGATAAGGCGGTAGGCTAAAGTCTTTCGATAAGTTCATGTAGTGCTGAATATTCTGTTTTTAACAACCTAACATCTTCCTTCAATAACCTTAAGCCTTCAGGAATATGCTTTAAGAAATACTTCTTGCCCTTTGCCATAGAAAGAAAAGCGTATGCGCCAAGAGCCTGCATATGCCTCTGAAGACGGCATAGAGGAAGTGATTCAAGGAAATCATTTTCATTGAGTTTGTTTTTCATTTGTTCAATATAATACTCAATCAGTCTTTCACGCATACCTCCATCAAGCCTAAAATAAGGGTCCCATAGCATTGATGCAATATCATATGCAGGAGGCCCTATTCTTGCCCCCTGATAATCTATCAATCGCGGAATGCCTTTTGTAATCATAATATTCTGCGACTGAAAGTCGCGGTGGATTACTGTCTTCGGATAAGAATCCGCCTTTTGCGCCAATCTGTACAGTTCTTCATTTAGTGCAGACATGTTTCCAATCGTTATCCCTTTTACTAATTTCACAAACCTTTCGATAAAGTAATCAGACTCCCATCTGAAATGCTCATAATCAAAGACCCTCCCCTGAAGTAACGGGCATTCCGAAACATGCCTTGCTGCATTATTATGAATAAGAACCACGATATCCATGACTCTTCTGTACATAGCTTCTATTTGTGTAGATTCCCGCGGGCATTTCAACCAACTGTAAAGAGAAATATCTCCGAGGTCTTCAAATACAGCAGTCATATTCTTATTATTTACATCAAGCAATGCAGGGACAGGGATTTTATGCTTTCTGAAGAATTTTGTGTATTCAATATGCCGATGAAAATCGGGGTCGCTTTGAGAATATTTGACAATAACTACTGACGCTCTGTCTTTATGCTGCTCTGTCTTCTGTCTGTAATACTTCCTGTCAGAGCCTCCTGTGCCGATAAGAATTAATCCATTATCTTCTGAAGCACCGAGCATCTCTGCCTCATTAAGCCTGATCTCAAAATCAGGCCCGATTATGCAGTTTTCGTATTTTTTCCCTTCAGTCCTGCTACCCTCAAGCACTATGCAGTTTCTGAAGGAAGATACATCATCAAGGACACAGCCTTTCTCTATAGCGATATAGCCGTCAATTTCGATATCCGTGCAACATCCCATCGATGGATGAATATATACTGTTTCGCCGTCAGTTCTTAACGCATTGATTATTGCAGAGGCATATGCCTGTGGTGTTCCTATATCATTCCAGTAGCATCCCGTGAAATCAAGCGCCTTTACCTTATAGCCTGCCTTTGCTGCTGCAAGCCATGCAACAGTGGCATGCGAAACTCCATGAGGCAGAAATTTCAGGATTTCTGGAGAGTAGACCGCAATCCCGGTATATGCGGTTTTTCTGCCTATTGTGTCGTGATTCGGCATCGAAGTTCCAGGATTTTCAACATCTATAACATATCCTCCTTCATCCAGAACAACATTGTTGTATCTTGGATAATCATGCGTTGCGAGTGTCGCAATATTGCCTTCTAAAAGATGTGTTTTTATCAGGAGCGAAAAATCGATGTCAGATACAATATCGGAATTGTGCACAATGAAGTGCCCTCCAGAGAGAAAGTTTTCTGCATTCTTCAATGCACCGCCTGTTCCGAGAATCGGGTCTTCATAAAACATTTCTATACACTCAGAGAATACTGAGTTTCTGACCCAATCTCTTAACATATCGGCCTTATAATGGAGGTTTATCCCTATTTTGCCTGAAGATATTAGAGAAAATTTTTCAATGATGCTCTCTATTAAAGGCTTCCCGAGTATCGGAAGCAAGGGTTTCGGGATATGATTGGTAATAGGCCTTAGCCTTTCGCCAAGACCGGCAGCGGGTATAAAAATCTTGGTAACATTCAGCGCTCCAGCAACACTCCATTTACTTACATTTACCCGCATATTAATCGTTCGCATAACTCGTTCTACTTTACTTGATGATTTTTACTATGTTCAAAAGAGATTTTTGTATTTTTTAGGGGCACGGCATGCCGTGCCCCTACGATTT
>CALGPO010000012.1 GCA_937960465.1 uncultured bacterium | reverse complement strand
ATATCGCATTTATTTTTCTATGTTCTATAGCTGGTTTTTGGATATTCAACAGATATCCTGCCTCTATATTTATGGGGGATTCTGGAAGTTTGTTTCTCGGATACATTCTTGCAATTCTCGCTATACCAAGTAGACTTAATGATTTTTTAGGTACATCATCATCAATGTTCGCATTACTTGTACCTGTTATGATAGTAGCAATACCAATATTTGATACTACGTTTGTAACAATACAAAGAACATTACACGGACGTCCTGCCTCTATGGGCGGAAGGGATCATAGTTCCCATCGTTTGGTGGGGCTGGGTTTTTCGGAAAAAAAAGCAGTTTTGATACTCTATTTGCTTGGCATAGTAGGGGGTGTGATTGCTGTTTTGTTTCGACTATTGCAATCTTATTCTGTGCCTCTGGTAGTACTTTATGTTATTTTTCTCTGTCTAGTGGGTATATATCTTGGAAAGGTGAAAGTATACCCTGAGCCTGAAAATTGTGAACAGAAAGCTCGTTGGACACCTCTTGTCTCGCAATTATTTTATAAGCGCCATGCTGGTGAAGTAATCTTAGATATTATACTCATATCTGTAAGCTATTATAGTGCATATCTGTTGCGCTTTGAAGGCTCCTTAAGAGAGCAATCTATGAACTACGTACAATCTCTTCCAATAATCGTTGCATCATGCATGGTCAGTTTTTTTATTCAGGGTATTTACCGAGGGATATGGCATTTTATTTCGATAAATGATATCGGCAAATACCTAAAAGGTACAATATTAGGAACCAGTATAAGTATAATTTTTATTGTAGCATTGTATAGATTTAATGGATATTCAAGAACAGTATTTATTATTTTTAGCATTCTGCTTTTCTTATTAATGATTGGAAGTAGACTTTTCTTTCGGATATTAGACGATATCAGCAATAGGGAAGGGGTTCATCACAATGCAATAAATGTCTTGATTTACGGAGCTGGACAGGCTGGGAAACTTCTTTTCGAAGAATATGCCAGAAACCCAGTTTATAAAGATTATAAGGTTATCGGGTTTATAGATGACGACAAAAGTAAATGGAATCGTTCAATTGCGGGGATCAAAATCTTCGGAAGGGATTTTTATCGTAACTGTAAAAATTTCAAGATCGATGAACTGTGGATTTCCTCAGAAAAGATAGATAAACAGAATGTCGATTCCTTATTGCACTATTTAGGAACTGAAATAAATGTCAAAAGGTTTAAATTAATCATAGAGTAATAATATCTGTCAGGAGAAAGGTATATATCAATGAGGAGAATTCTTGTTACAGGCGGCGCTGGCTATATCGGCAGCCATGTTGTAAAGGCGCTTGGAGAGGCAGGCTATGACGTTCTGACATATGATAATCTTTCAACAGGCAATGAATGGGCTGTATTATATGGGAAATTATTTGTCGGTGATCTATCTGATAAAGATACCATAAGAAGGGCAATTCAAGATTTTAAACCCGATGTAGTGATGCACTTTGCAGCCTTTATACAGGTAGAAGAATCAGTAAGGGAACCGTTAAAGTATTACAGAAACAATACCGTAAATACCCTTAATTTACTTGAAGTTATGATTGAGAGTGGGGTTAAAGACTTAATCTTCTCCTCTACCGCTGCTGTCTACGGAATACCAGAACATATACCTGTCAATGAAGGAACTCCTCTGAATCCTATAAATCCTTATGGCATATCCAAGATGATGACGGAACGCATATTGAAAGATTTATCTTTCGCATATGACGATTTCAGGTATGTATCTCTAAGATATTTTAATGTGGCGGGCGCGGATGCTCAAGGCAGGATAGGGCAGGCATATAGAGAATCGACCCATCTTATAACAAGGGCGCTGAAAACAGCCAAAGGAGAATTTGAGAAATTGCAGATATTCGGCACAGATTACACAACACCAGATGGCACATGCATCAGGGATTACATCCATGTTGATGACCTCGCAGATGCCCATTTGCATGCAGTAGAATATTTAATTCAGGGCGGCAAAAGCGATATCTTCAATTGCGGATATGGTCATGGTTATTCGGTCAGGGAGGTAGTTGAAACTGCAAAAAAGGTGACAGGAATTAATTTTAATGTTAAAGAAACAGGAAGAAGACAAGGCGACCCGCCTGTATTAGTTGCCGACAATTCAAAGATTAAACAGAAATTAAACTGGCATCCTCAATATGATGACCTTGAGTATATTATAAAGACCGCATGGGAATGGGAAAAGAAATTGGACACCTAAAAACCTAAAGGGACTGTCCCAATTTTTGGCCTTTCTCAAAATGTCCTTGACAGAAGTCCGATCATTATATAAACTGTCCTTATCAAAAGGATAAATATGATCAATAAAAACATCCTTAAAGAGGTAATAGTTGCCAATGAGGAGTTCATCCTGAGACAGGTCAAGAGGATTGTTCATAGAAAGGGGATTCATGTTCCAGAATCCTTGAATAAGGTGGTAGTGCTTTATGGAGTGAGGAGAAGCGGAAAGACTTTCATCCTGTTCGATCTTTTCAAAAAATTCAGGGACCGTTCCTTGTACATAGATTTTGAAGATGAACGTTTGACAGGGTTTCAGGCTAAGGATTTTGAAAGGTTGAAAGAATCCATGCTGGAGCTGAAGCCGCAGCTTATCGGTAAGGAGCTTGTATTTTTGCTGGATGAGGTCCAAAATGTCGAGGGATGGGAGAAGTTCTGCAGGAGGGCGGTGGAACGGGAAAATATAAAGGTGTTTGTAAGCGGCTCCTCCTCAAAGATGATGCCTTTGGAAATCCATACGGAGCTTCGGGGGAGGTCATGGAGCATAGAGATACTGCCGTTCTCCTTTGAAGAACATCTTCATTTAAGGGGATTGAATGCAGCCGACGAAAGTATCTTATACGGTCCAAAGAAGGCGCTTGTTAGGAGACATTTTCTTGAATATTTGAGGTGGGGTGGGTTCCCCGAGGTATCTGTATTAGAGTCGGAGCTTGAAAAGACAAAACTGTTAAAGGAATATATGAGCGCCATGTTTTTCAGGGACATGGTGGAGAGATACGGAATAACAAATATCCCTCTGCTGGAGAGCCTTACTGACAAGCTCTTTTCGTCATTTTCCCTCAAGTTCTCCGTAACTGCATTCTACAAGCAGTATAAGGACAAGTTCCCTTTTTCAAAGGACATGCTTTTCAGGTATTGTAAATACTTCCTTCAGAGTATGCTGGTCTTTGAGGTGAGAAAGTTTGCTGAATCCGCTTATGTGAGGATGAGAAATCCTGCAAAGCTTTATCTTGTAGACACCGGGTTGTGCAGAAGGGTGACCTCTGCAGATTCAGGGAGGTTATTGGAAAATGCGGTATATCTTGAGCTGAGGAGAAGGGGATATGAAATATTCTACTTTGAGGGGAAGAGGGAATGCGACTTTATAGCAAGGGATGGGGATGAGAGATTGTTTGCAGTGCAGGCAAGTTTCGATCTGAATGAAGGAAACAGGGAGAGGGAGATAGGCGGCCTTGTTGAAGCCTGTAAATGCATCGGAGCTGGCAAAGGGACAATAATTACATACGATGAGGAAGAAGAGCAGACCATGGACGGTGTTGATGTAAAGATAGTCCCTGTCTGGAAGTGGATGGTCAAGCATTAAAGGCTTCTGTAGCGCAAAGCCGTAAAGGCCGGATTGTGGTTTAATGTGATAAACTTTAGTGGAAATCACTGAACGAGTGAGCAATAGAGAAGATTATTTTATGAAATGTAAACAGGGAAGGAAAGAGATAGAGGGGTAAGCCTTAGAGAACTGATAGAAGAGGGGAGAAGGTGATAAGGCAATTCAGGGCTTGACAGCAATATTATATTCATAATATATTATGAATATAATACAAAAAGAAGGGGGCGTTATGCCGAATATAAGTATTTATTTGAATGATGAAACATTAGAAATTGTGCGGGCAAAATCCAAAGTAGATAAGCTGCCGATTTCAACGATTGTAAAGGATGCTATTGAGCAATACCTGAATATATCTGAAAGCAAAAAAGCCCGTAATCACCTTTTTAAAACGCTCGCAAAAAAGCGGCCTTTAGGCGATTGGGAAGAACTCCATAAAGAAAGGACCTCGGCGGATGCTCACAGGAGTTGATACAGGGTTTTTCTTTGCGCTGGAAGAAGGAAACCCGGTTGCTATGAGCATCTGGGATGACCGGGAAATCGTAACATCGGCCATTGTATTATATGAACTGCAAAAAAAGCTGCTGCAAAAAAAATTTGAGGAATGGAAAGCAGTTATTGAGGATATAAAAAAGTCGGTAACTGTGATTCCGATTACAACAGATATTGCTTTAAAATCGGGCCATATTGCGCATACTACCGGCATGCCGGGACTGGATGTTTTAATACTTAGTTCTCTTTTGGAGGCCGGTTGTAAAGAAGTTTATACAACAGATTCTCATTTTGAGTTGTATCATGGAAAAGGGGTTAGGATTATCAACTTAGGAAGAGGTGAAAGAGATACGACAAATGAATGATGGGATAGTAAAAATATTTTTAGATATGATTTCTCCGCTGATGCAACAACATATCAAGGAGATATATCTGTTTGGCTCAAGGTGTCGTGATGACTGGAGGCCTGATTCTGATTATGATATTTTGATTCTACTTGAAAAAAAGGAAAGGCCGATTATAGGCAGGCTATATGATGCTGTAATGGACATATTGCTTTCTACAGGCAAATTGATATCCTTAAAAATATTTACAGTTTCAGAATTCAACCGTTTAAAATCAATACCAACGCCTTTTGTAAATACTGTTTTAAGGGAGGGAATAAAGATTGGAAGCCACGACTAAAGCGCTCATAAAAGGGTATATTCAGAAGGCTGAGAAAAAATTAGAAGTAGCTGAAAGGCTTTTTAAATCAGGTGATTTTGAAGATGCTGTCTCAAGGGCATATTATGCCGCATTCCATGCTGCACAGGCACTTCTTTTAACAGAAGGTGAGCATGCAGAAACACATAAGGGAGTTGTTACGCTTTTTGGGCTTCTTTTTGTGAAAACAGGAAAATTCAGTAAAAATTTTGGTAAATATCTTGCAAATCTCAAAGATGACAGAGAAAGCGGAGATTATGAAGTTTTCTCTTATATAGATGAGGAAACTGCTGAAATGGCATTAAAAGAGGCAAAAGAGTTTCTCCATGAAACAAGGCGTTATATGGAAAGGTCTGGACTTATTTCATGAGGATACTCTTTTGATTTCTTCCTTGTTGGAGAGTTTATGAAGCATTATTATATAGAAACCTTCGGTTGTCAGATGAATGTGCATGATTCAGAAAAGATGGCCGGGATTTTGAAGTCAGAAGGCTATACTGCGGTTGGCAGCGCAGAGGATGCGGACATCTTAATATTCAATACCTGCAGCATAAGGCAGAAGGCAGAGCAGAAGTTTTTCAGCGAACTGGGAAGAATAAAGTCTCTCAAAAAGAGAAGGCCTGATCTGAAAATAGCAGTAGCCGGCTGTATTGCCCAGCAAGAGGGTATAAAAATCATTGAAAGGGCGCCTCATGTTGATTATGTGGTAGGCCCGCAGAATATTAGCGCATTAAAGGATATAATAACTTCGCAATCCGATTCTGTTTTTACCGATGACAATCTGGCTATAACCGAAATAGAGCTTCCTATTGAACGAAGGGATAATGTCAGGGCATGGGTAAATATAATGTACGGCTGCAATAATTTCTGCAGCTACTGTATAGTGCCTTATACAAGGGGTAGGGAGAGGAGTAGGGCAAGCCAGAGCATAATAAATGAAATAAAGGATTTGGCAGAGAAAGGCTATAAAGAAGTTACCCTTCTTGGTCAGAATGTCAACTCGTACAAGGGCAATGTGGATTTTCCCGGGCTTCTTAAGGAAATCAATAAGATAGAAGAAATTAAGAGGATTCGCTTTGTAACATCCCATCCCAAGGACCTTTCAGATGAGCTGATATATGCTATAAGGGATTTAGATAAAGTCTGCGAGCATATTCATCTTCCTCTTCAGTCGGGCTCTTCAAAAGTCCTTGCCTTGATGAACAGAAAATATACATATGCTGATTATATTAAAAAGATTGAGCAACTCAAAAGAGAAATACCTGAAATAGCAATAACATCAGACATTATTGCAGGTTTTCCTCAAGAGACAGATGAAGATCATAATGACACCATCAAGGCTCTAAAAGAGGTGGAGTTTGACAGTATTTTTGCATTTAAATTTTCACCACGGCCGGGTACAAAGGCCTCAACCATGGATGGTCAGCTTCCAGATGATATAAAGTCAAATAGGCTTTCAGAGATACTTGAACTGCAGAATAAAATAACAGAAAGGAAAAACAACGGGTTAAAAGGAACAATTCAAGAGGTTCTTATAGAAGGAGTAGATGAGAAAACTTCCAATAAATTCTCTGGCAGGACAAGAACAAATAAGGTAGTAAATGTCTTATTTGATAGCACTATTAAACCAGGTGATACTATAAAAGTAAAAATTACAACTGCCCGCAGACATTCCCTCGAAGGAGAGATTGTTTAATCATCGCATGAAGATAGCCGTTTTAACCCTCGGATGTAAAACAAATCAGGCAGAAAGCATGAATATTGAATATGCCTTGAATAGGGTCGGGCATCAGATTGTGGACATGTCAGAGCAGCCTGATTTGTGCATTATCAATACCTGCACAGTAACATCCAAGGCTGATTACCAGTCAAGACAACTAATACACAGGGCACTGAGAAACAATTCAAAGGTTATAGTTACAGGATGTTATGCTGAATTGAATCAGGAACAGCTCAAAAAAATAGATAATGATATAGAAATAGTAAAAAATGCTGAAAAAGATAATATTATCAGGATGATAAAACAGAATACTTCAGGTAATGCAAAAAGAGTTCCTTATTCAGTTGCTCCTTTGTTCTATCACTCCATCACCCCATCCAGGCATCGGCCTATTGTCAAGGTGCAGGATGGCTGCAATTATTCATGCAGTTATTGTGCTATTCCCATGGCAAGGGGAAGGTCAAGGAGTATTGCAGTTGATAATGTAATACATGAAATCAGGTGTTATGAGTCATTGGGATATAAAGAGGTTGTTCTTACAGGCATTCATCTGGGAACATATGGTTGTGATTTAAACCCTAAGAAAACACTTTCATTTCTGTTGCGTAACATATTAAAAAATACAAATATTCCAAGAGTAAGGCTTAGCTCTCTTGAGGTTAAAGAGATAAATGGTGAGCTTATCGAATTGCTTAATGAAGATCGGGTGTGCAAGCATCTCCATGTGCCACTTCAGAGCGGAGATAATAATATTTTGAAACTGATGAACAGGACATATTCGGTTGAAGATTTTCTTTCAGGAGTTGAAAAAATATTCAAAAAAGTTCCGGATATATCCCTTGGGACAGATGTGATAGTCGGGTTCCCATGTGAGGGAGAAGTCGAATTTAATAATACGAGACAACTCATTGAATCTATTCCTTTTTCTTATCTACACGTATTCCCTTATTCCCAAAGACCAGGAACAAAGGCTGCAGCATTTGCTAAACAGGTGGCAGGATCAATAAAAAAAGAACGTGTTGCCATATTAAGGTCTATTGGAATGGTTAAAAAACAGGATTTTATCAAAAAGAACATTGGTAAAACCCTTGATATTGTAGTGGAAGAGAGGGGTTGTGATGGACTGATCGGTACTACTGGGAATTATATAAAGGTTATATTGGACAACAGCAGTGATGCAGAAGCAGGAATGCTTGTTAATGTTCACATTTTGGGACATAAGGATGATATTGCAACAGGAAGCCTTGTAAAAAATTTATAACCTCTTAATGAATAGACTTTTTTTATGTGCCTATAAGTTGTACAGTTTCGATAAAAACCAGCTATGGCGTATTTATCTGAAATTACCTAACGGGTTTATAACAAGTTATCAACAATGCGTGTTTATTATAAATGACTGATAAGATATATTATGTAAAGTTTATAATCTGCCATATAACATTAAGAACCTTTAATTTAGGGGGTTTTATATGGCAGACAAAAGTTTTTCTTTCAAGTTCCGTTCTAAAGGGCGTTATTTTTTCCTTCCTCTTTCGTCTAATCCTTCCATTCCTGATGCCAAATTTGAGCTTTATGAAGTTTGAGCTTTATGAAGAATGAGTTTAACAGGGGAAGTTCCCCTACTCCTTCGGCCGAAGATTTTTTCTATTGTATTTCTATGAGAGTTTTTTTATAATTTATACATGAGACACGACGACAGGCGCAAAGAGATAGGAAAGATTCGGTTGCATATTTTATTATTCCGGAAAGGAAAGGAGAATAACATGTCTGAAGGTGCTTATGTTATACTTGCGGGTCTCGTAATCATGGCCTTGATTTTCTTTGTTGTTGCTTATAGAGAAGATCATCCTAAGAAAAAAACATGAGGGTTTCTTTTGTGAAATTTGTGCAAAAATTATACTATTTTGAAAACATATAAATTTCAATAAGTTCTTGCCCCTTTAGTTTTTATACGATAAGATGCATCTCATGAGTAGCGATAAGGTTTTGAGTGTTGCTTGAGATGCATAAAATCGTACAGCTATGATATATTTGAACATCAAATTCTTATGGAGGTTGTTTCATGAGATTTTCTAAGATGTTTATCCCTACAATGCGAGAAGTCCCATCTGAAGCAGAGGCTATCAGTCATAAACTTATGCTCAGGGCCGGTTATGTCCGACAGCTTGCTGCCGGGCTTTATATATTCCTACCCCTCGGCTGGCGCGTATTAAATAGAATAAACAAAATTCTTAAAGAAGAAATGGAAGCCATCGGTGCTCAAGAAATATCGATGCCAATACTCCACCCCGCCGAAATCTGGCAAAAGACAGGCAGATGGTACGAAATAAAGGATGAGATGTTTCGTTTAAAGGATAGGACAGACAGGGATATGTGTCTTGGAATGACCCACGAGGAGATAATGACATGGCTTGCCTCTAAGGAAATTCGTTCGTACAGACAACTGCCACAGATATGGTACCAGATACAGACAAAGTTAAGGGATGAGGCCAGACCTAAAAGCGGTGTCTTAAGGACAAGGGAGTTTATTATGAAGGATAGCTATAGTTTTGATACAGATGAAGATGGTCTTGAAAAAAACTATAAGTCTCATGCTTATGCCTATCATAAGATATTTAAGAGATGCGGTCTTAAATTTTATCAGGTTGAGTCAGACCCGGGAATGATGGGAGGTGCAACTGCCCATGAGTTCATGGCCCCCAGTCCTGCTGGAGAAGATGAGATTATCCTTTGTGATAAGTGTGGTTATACTGCCAATGTTGAAGTGGCACATTCTGTTTCACCTGCAATTAAGGATTTGAAATGGAATTATGAAGAGGTTTACACGCCGCAGAAAAAGACAGTAAAAGAGGTTTCTGAATTTTTAAGTATTGAGCCAGCCTATTTTATTAAGAGTCTTTTGTTTATGGCTGCTGAAGGGCCTGTCCTTGTACTTATACGCGGGGACCAGGAACTACATGAAAAGAAACTTGCAAGGATAATTGGACAATTCAGGACTGCCCTTAGAGAAGAGGTAATGTCTACTCTCGGAGTAGAGGCAGGTTTTATAGGTCCGATGGGTCATAAGTTACGCATATTAGCAGATTCTATTCTTAGGGAAGGAACTTATATAACAGGCGCCAATAAAGCTGACTATCATATAAAAGGAATAAAACCACATGTGCATTTTGAGGCCGAATGGCATGATCTGCACATTGCAAAAGAAGGCGACCATTGTTATAGATGTAACACTTTAATTAGAGCAGAGAAAGTAATTGAAATAGGCAATATTTTTAAGTTGGGAATAAAGTATTCAGTGCCATTAAATGCTGTATTCCTTGACAGAAATGGACAGGAAAAGCCTATGGTAATGGGCAGTTATGGCATTGGTCCTTCAAGGATCGCTGCTGCTGCTGTTGAGCAGAACTATGATAAGGATGGGATAATCTGGCCTAAAAGCATTGCGCCATTTGATATCGAAATAATTCCCATAAATATCAATGATAATAAAACACTTGAGGTTATGGAAGTTCTTTATGAGGGGCTTACCAAAAACAGTATGGATGTTCTTATTGATGACAGGGATGAAAGACCGGGCATTAAGTTTAAAGATGCTGATCTCATTGGCATACCCGTTCATATTGTCATAGGAGAAAAAAATCTGAAAGACAATCAGATAGAAATTAAAAATCGCCGCACTAAAGAGATTAGAAAGGTTTCTATAGAAAATGCTGTCAGTGAAGCCATTGCCTTTTTCCAAGAAATATGAGGATATCTGCCCTGCTCCTGTTGCAGTTATAGATGTAGGAACAAATACTATCAGACTTTTAGTTGGATGTATAAGGGGAGGAAAGATAGTTCGTATTGCCACAAATAGATTTGTCACACGACTCGGCAAAGATCTGAAAAAAACCGACAGGCTTAGTCCAGACAGTATAGAAAAATCAATAATGTCCATCATAAAGCTTAAAGAAGTCTGCGAAAAATACGGTGTACAAAAAATAATCGCATTAGGTACAAGTGCCATAAGGGAAGCTGAAAATAGCAAAGGGTTTTTAACATCTGTTAAAAAAAGTGCAGGAATAGACATAAAGGTCATATCAGGAGAAAAAGAGGCAGAATTAACCCTAAAAGGGATTCTCTTATCACTGCATCACTCAATTGTCCGGTTTCCCAATTGCTTATTAGTTGATATTGGTGGAGGCAGTACTGAATGGATATATTACTCAGGATATAAAGGACAGAAGACAAAAAACATTCAATGTCCAAAAAATATGGGCAGTATCCCTATAGGAGCTGTAAAACTCTTCGAAACCTTTATAAAACATGACCCCCCTACTCCTGAAGAACTGCATGATATGAGAAACTATATTTCCGAGGAATTTTCTCAGGCATTTAAAAAAAATAGTTTAAAAAATTACCTTCTCTGTTCACTGTCTTTAATCATCACCGGAGGCACTGCTACAACAATAGCGGCTATCGATATGGGCATGGATGAATATGATGGAGACAAAATACATCTCCATAAAATCTCCCTGCCTACCCTTAAAACAATCTATAAAAAATTGATCACGCTGCCTCACGATGAGAGGAGTAAGATAAAGGGATTGGAACCAGAAAGGGCTGATATAATAATATCAGGAACTCTTATTTTACTAACTCTCATGGAAACACTAAACATTAAAGAGTTTATTGTAAGCGACTACGGATTGTTGGAAGGAGCGATTGCAAGTTATCATGTGTTATAATTATAGTTACTATGAAAAAGGTATTTGAAAGGCCGAAAAGCCTTAAAACAACGCTATTCCGCTATTGTCCAGGCTGCGGACACAGTTTAATACACAGGCTGATAGCAGAGGTCATAGACAAGCTTGATATTAAGGAGAAAACCATCGGGATTGCTCCTGTAGGCTGTGCTGTTTTTGCATATGATTACTTTGATATTGATATGATAGAGGTTGCCCATGGAAGACCACCTGCTGCTGCAACTGGTATGAAACGCACCCTTCCTGACAGAATTGTTTTCTCTTATCAGGGAGATGGAGACCTTGCTGCAATCGGTACTGCCGAGATTATCCACGCAGCAAACAGAGGGGAGAACATCACTGTCTTTTTTGTGAATAATGCCACCTATGGAATGACAGGCGGACAGATGGCTCCAACAACCCTGCCTGAACAGAAAACCACCACGACCCAAAAGGGCAGAGATATAAAAACAGCAGGTTATCCCCTGCATGTGTCGGAAATGCTTGCAACAATCGACGGTGTCTCCTTTATTGCAAGGGCTGCTGTTGATTCGGTTAAGAATCTCATCAATGCTAAAAACCTGATAGAAAAGGCCTTCAGGTATCAGATGGAATGCAAAGGATTCAGCATGGTTGAGATATTATCGCCCTGCCCCACAGATTGGTGGATGCCTCCGGAGAAGGCTGTTGAATGGATGAGGGATAAAATGATGAATGTATATAAACTTGGAGTTTTAAAAGACAAATGGAAAACAGAATAATCATTGCAGGTTCAGGCGGCCAGGGCATACTATTTTCAGGGAAATTAATAGCATATGCAGGGATGCTGGAAGGGAAAGAGGTTACATGGTTTCCTTCATATGGTGCAGAGATAAGGGGGGGCACTGCAAACTGTACAGTCATTGTTTCCGAAGAAATGATAGGCTCTCCAGTCATAAGAAACCCCAATATCCTGATAATAATGAATGAGGCATCATACAACCGTTTTTCAGAAAGGCTTTTACCGGGAGGAATTTTAATTTATGATTCGTCTTTAATTAATCTCAAATCTCAAATCCCAAATCCCAAATCCCAAAAAATTGTTGGCGTGCCTGCAACAGAGGTCTCCGCATCTTTGAAAAACACAAAATCTGCGAATATGGTTATGATAGGCGCACTTGTAGGACTTACCCATGCCTTAGACATCGATTCTGTAATCCATGCTGTCGATGAAATAACCCCGGCCCGCAGGAAAGAATCAGCAGACATGAACAAAGATCTGATAAAGAAAGGATATGATTTAGTGGACAGTAGCCGGTAGCCGGTGAACAGTTTTTATGATAAGAAAGGCAAAGATAGCTGATATAAAACACATTCATAAATTTGTAAACGAGTTTGCCAAAAAAGAGGAAATGCTCCCAAGGTCGCTCAACGACCTCTATGAAGGAATAAGGGATTTCTTTATTTATGAAGATCAGGGGATAATCAAGGGCGTCTGTGCTCTCCACATTCTATGGGAGGACCTTGCAGAGATCAGGTCTCTGGCTGTAAAAGAGGAGTACAGGAGAGCCGGCATAGGCAAGAACCTTGTCAAGAGATGCCTAAAGGATGCAAAGGAACTGGGAATTAAAAGGGTCTTTGCCCTCACATACCATCCTGATTTTTTCAAAAAGATTGGCTTTACAGAAATAGATAAAGCAAAACTTCCTCATAAGATATGGGGCGACTGCCTGAAATGTCCGAAATTCCCTGAATGCGACGAGCTTGCGGTAATTATTTATCTTTAAGTTGTATCTTTACCTCTGCATTGGCTCTTAGCTCTTCAATATGTTTTTTTAATTGTCTGTTTGTCTGCATCTCAAATAAATACTTTTCTATCTCGTCCCTCACGGATAAATAATCCTTGCCCTTGAATTCGTTTATGTGCTCCATATAAAATTGGTTAATTGCATCTTCTTTTATGTGGATCGATGAGCTAATTTTTATATCAATGTAGTCCTTTAAAAGCTCATCATCCGTGGGGGTCTCAAGTTTCATCCTCTTTGCTTCTTTAATAAGCAGTAATCGGTTTATCATGGAGTTTATGACATCTTCTTCTGTTATATCTGTTACGGTTTTTTTCATTTTTATATAATTTTCCCGAAACTCCGAAAGCGTTATAGCTGTATCGTCAACATACGCAACTGCCCTGTCGATTATTTCAGAGAAACAGGTAAAGGTAGAGGTAAAGGTAAAGAACAGAAGAGATAATGCAAAGAGAACATTAAATCTTTTCCTTAACCTCAACCTTAACCTGTCTTTAAAACGCATGTCCGATGCTGAAATGTATCTCACTCTTGCTTTCACCTATTTCTCTATCTAACTTATAGCCATAGTCCAATCTGAATGGACCAACAGGTGTGTTATACCTTAATCCAAGCCCTGTAGTATATTTTAGGTTTGTTATATCTGTATCCTCCATCTTCTTCCATACATTTCCTGCGTCGAGAAAGGCAACAATGCCGAACCCCTTTCCAACGTCAGTTCTGAATTCGATATTACCCATTGCAAAGGCATTTCCTCCTGTTGGAGTCCCGTCTGTTCCTTTAGGCCCAAGGGTATCCTGTTCGTAGCCCCTGACAGTTGTCCTGCCTCCAAGGAAAAATCTCTCAACAACGGGAAGTTCCCTTGTGCTCCCAAAGCCCTTTGCAGCCCCTCCTCTTATCGATACAGCAAGGACTATCCTTTTGCTGAGGCTCTGATATTTGTTTACATATAACAACATCTTGACAAAGTCTGTCTCTGATAGAAGGGCTGCGGATGCCACTTTAAAAGACAATCCGGCAAGAAGCCCTTTTTTCGGCTCAAATGGGTTGTCTCTGGTGTCATATATCAGTCCGGGACGGATCCCGCTTATTATGAGTGTTCCTGTATCTTCCTTGCTCAGCACTATATCTGGTTTTATATCCCTGGTTTTTACAACAGAGAAGTCATAATAGAACTCGGCCTTTAATGTTTCGCCGAGCTTTTTTTCTACACCTGCACTTGCAGTATCCCTCCTTATCCTGTAGCGTATATCCTTTGTATCTATGCCTTTCTCCTTCCTGTCTTCATGCAGGAGCAAAGCCTTAAACGCCAGATCCTTTTCCAAAAACCATGGTTCATAATACGAAAGTATGAATCGCCTTTCCAATGTGCTTAGTTCTGTCCTGAATGATGCCTGCCTGTTCATCCCCCATAAATTTTTATAGTTTATATCGAAGAACCCCCTGAGCCTCTCGTACTCGCCATAACCAAAACCGAACTCCACGGCTCCAGCATTGGCCTCCTTCAACCTGTAAAGCACATCCCTTTTATCTCCCACTTTGTCTAAGAGTTTTGCCTCCACATCCGTAAACAGACCCAATCTGTAAAGCCTGTGCCGTTCCTGAAGCACGAGATTGTAGTTGAGAGGGTTGTCCTCTTTATGCAGGAATTCTCTATTTATAACGCGGTATTTTGTCTGCTCATTGCCTATAATAATGGCCTTCCCGAATAAAGTAATTTCTCCCTCTTGTATATCGAAGGTAATATTTGCAGCAGTACCTGATATTTCCCTTTCTACATTAACTACAGTATCTAAAAACCCGCGTTTGTTGTAAGCCTCCAGTATTTTTCTTCTTGCATCTGATATATCAACCTCATTGTATGGGCTTCCTTGCTTTAACTGTATTTCTCTCAGGATGTCTTCTTCTTTTATATGTTTGTTGTTTTTTATAGAGATGCTGGATAATCTCACCTGATGTCCTTCTTTTATATAAAATTTTATTTTTACCCTGCTGTCAGTAATTTTTATGTCCGGCTCTTGAATCTCTACATATAGATAGCCGAGTGCATGATAGAACTCTCTGAGCGTCTCTATATCCGCCTCCAATACATCAGGGTTATAATAGCTGCCTGCCCGCAATGTTAAGACATCTTTCAGGCTCTCATGAGGAAAGGTAAGGTCTCCTGAGATGCCCTCAAATGCTATTGAATCCACTATATACCTATGCCCCTCGAATATAAAAAATTCAAGAGAGATAGTATCATTTGAGGTGGATATTACAGGTGCGACCTGCGCAAAAGGATAACCATATTGACGGTACAGTGTTATCATCCTCGCTGTTGTCTCTTCTACAAGGTCGTCGCTGAAGGCATTTACCTCGAAGAAAGGCATTTCTTTCATTAATATCTTCGATTGTATTGCAGTATTACCGTCGAATGAAATAACGAGTTTCTTGCCTGTATCGAGCCTTATATTTAGTATTCCGTTGTTATATGAATGGGCAAACGATGTTCCAACATATCCACGTTCTTTATAGTATTGTATTACCTTCTTTGCCAGACGCTCTATTTTCGTATGATCAAAAATATCTCCTTCTGAAAGCCTTAAATATGATTTGACAATATCCTCCGGCTCGGAGATTATTATCTTTTTTATAATTTCAGGTTGCCCCTCTATAACATTAATCATAATAGTAATCCTGTTGTCTTTTTTATGGATGATGTCCAGAATAACATCCGAATGAACAAATCCTTTTTTTTTCAATCTATCTTTCAAAGATTCAGTTGCCCTTTTTAAATTCAGGGTATTTAATCTCTCTCCATCTTCTATGCCGAACTGTTTTTTGATAAATCTGTCGGAAAAATAATCATTCCCTGTAACCTTTATGGAATCTATTATATTTCTTTCTTTCACTGTTATCTTTATTTTTGTGTTGGCATCATCGAGACCTTCAACAATAATGTCTTCGAATATCCCCTTTAAAAAAGCCTTTTTGATGCCTTCCCTTATATTGGTTTTATTCAGGACATTCTCTTTATTAATATCCAACAAATATAAAAGCTCATCCTCGGAAATGGAATAAAGGCCTGAAACTTCAATATGGGTGATAGGCTGAGAATTGGCAAAGGCAGGAGCAGCAAAGCAGCAGAGCAGAAGTGCAGAAGTGCAGAAGTGCAGAAGCAAAGAAAAATACTTCCCTAATAAAACTACTGCTCTGCTGCTCTGCTGTTCTGCTGTTCTACTTAAACTCAAACCTGAATTTAATATCTCCACCTATTCCGCCTCTTTCGTCCCTTAGTCCAACAAGCGATGTATTTTTCCCCAATGTATATTCCAATTTCAATACCTGTTCTTCACCTGTACCCACAGCAGTGCTGTAGGTCACATAAAGCTTGTCTCCTAAAAGCCTTTTTGCTATTGTTACGCGTGGCGTCACGGTGCCAGTGGATTTCGAGATATAGGGGTCTATTTGAACCCTGTCAAATCCGGTAATAGTTTTTAGCCTCTCTTCGAATACATCCTGCAGTTTCCCTGTAATGAATGAGGTGGCCTCACCTGCACCGATGCCGCCTTCGAGTCCCTTAAGGTGTTTTCCCATCTGTCCAACGGTAAGTAGGCTAAAGATATCTGTTTCATCCAGTGCCGGATTGGATGATAACGAGAGATTAAACTGCTCTATATAACCGTCCAGATTGAGTCTGATGTTGTAGTTCCTTACCCTTGTTTCTGCCGAAATATCAAAGTATGGATTTACCTGATTGGGATTTGCAAAATCTACACTTGCCTTTAATACCTTGAACTCATTATTTCTGAAATAAACGATTCCTTCTTTTGCCTCCACCTTGCCCATGGGTATGGGTTGGCCTATAGTTCCCCTCAGAAGAATATCCATTTTCATTAAAGCCCTTGCAACATTGTTATCAATGAAAAGGTTTGTACCAGATACCCTGATATTCAGATTGGTTTTATCAAGCTTAGTGACCTCAACCCGCGGCCTTTCCTTTGGCCGTGCCTTGAGAAGCCAGCTCTTCCACTCTATCCTTTCGCTGTACTTCGCCCTTTTTATGGCAATGTCGCCCATAAGGGTCTGCATGTCCATGGTACCTCTGTAGTATAAATTACCGTCAAAACTGACCCAGAAGTCCCTGGATACAGAGGCTGTTATGTTATGTAATCGTGACTCTATGAAAAATCTCTTTATGGAAAACTTCTCCATGTATGCAGTTCCTGATATGCTCACATCACCGCCTGAAAGTTTTCCATTTGCCCTCTCAATGGTAATGCGGTCCTCATCTATATATATATAGGCAGCAATTGAAGTAAGACGGTAGCTAATGTCCTTAAAGCCGAGGGTTCCGCTGCTAACATCCATGCCTCCGTTTATTTTAGGTTTCTCCCAATCACCGGAAACAGAAAAAACAAAGGATGCATTCCCCTTTACAACATCTATGGTTTTTGATATTGCCTTTAAAGGCGCCAGGGACGAAGAGCCTTCTAAAAGCAGATCATAGCTTTTACCTATCGTCATGTTTCCGCTTAACTTAAATTCTGTGGTATCGCCTTTCATGGACACTGCCCCGATAGAGAGTTTTCTGTCCTCGAGTCTGGCGATAATGTCAGAGTTGTTCGTAAATCCAATCCCGTAGAGATAAAGATGCACCCTGTTTATTGTTGCAATGGCATGTATATGGTCTTTGTCTCCATATGCCTTTATGTTGCCTGCGAGGTTAAGCAATAAATCATCAGGAATATCTTTCAAAAAACCGGCGGCTATAAAGTCATACCGTGCAGTTTGCAGTTCGACAGTGGCAGACCACGGTAGTTTTTCTGTAAGATCTGCACTACCCTTTATGCTCATTCTGCCATTCAGAAACTCTGCGGCGATTTCTGCATGTTTATCGATCAATATGCCTTTAAGCATTCCCTTTCCAACAGAATGTCCTTTATAGCTCCCTCCATTTACGCTGCTCTTTAATTCTATTTTGGGATTTTCGAATGTCCCTTCTCCTCTGATATCTGTATCTGTGAGCAAAATGGTTTCGAGAATTTTGGAGCTTTTTAAACGGCTTAAACTGTTTGAACCATTTGAATCATTGGGTATGATATCGACAGCTTTTACATTTTGACCGTGAGCAGCAAAAGAAAATCTCTTGTCTAAAGTAAGTATTCCGTTAGCATTAAGAGTCGATGTGCCTTTTTTTATACGTAAGGAACCAAATGAGAATTCTCTCTTTGCATAAGAAACCTTTCCATCTGCGCTGTCCACAGAATATTTGTTTTGCAGGGCATGCAGAGATAATCTCTTTGCATGGACGTCTCCTGACGCCCTGATATCATTAGGTTTTCCATAGAGTCTGAAATCCGCATCCATGTTTCCTGTAAATGTAGGGGCATCTTGAAATGTGTCAGAGATGGTCTTAATATCAATATTCCTTGCTGATATATTCAAGTCATAATCAGGCTCCCTCAAATCGAACAGTTCCCGTGCTTTTTTGAAATAAACACTTCCTGAAGCCATGTATTCTTCTTTTGTAGTGCGGCCTGTGATGTTCTTAATAGTCAGGAGGTTTTTTCTATATACCATCTCGCCTTCTACCATGTCGAAATTTATTACCCTGTTTTTCAATACATCGGGAATGCCCAGTTCACCTGTTGACAATATCGTGTTGTTCGACGCAAATTTTAGGTCTATTAGAGGGTCTTTGAATGTACCGGATATAGAGCAGTTAAATTTTCCGGGGCCTGAAATGGCAGTAAAATATGGGGAGGAAAACTCCTTTACATCAGCGGTTGCTCCGTTGCCTGCAAAACTCAGGGTATTCTTTTTAAGATCAACGGTTCCTGATGTTAAGATGCTCGACTTATCGGTGGAGATAAACATTTCAGGGAAATATATTTCATCTCCCTTCATGCTGAATTCGCTTTCGATCTTTTTTACCCTGTCAAGTATGTCTCTGCCCTTTGGCGTGCCAATATAATATAAATTGCCGTGAGGGTTAAACTCGCTGCCTGCGGATTCTATCTCACCTGAAACCCTGCCCTCCGGGATATGCGGGTCCCATCGTATCAATTTGAACAGGCCTTTGCTGCTCACATCCTTTACCCCAACCTTAATCGTATAATAATTAACAACAGGGAGTTGTATTGCGGCTTCAACATGAGCAGTCCCCTTATAGAGACGGGCATTTCCATTGGTAAACTTCATTGTACCGTCTTTATAAAATACATTGCAGTTTAAGCTGTCAATCTCCACATCAAAGAGATTCCCGTTTTCGAGCCATGCCTTTGCATTCCCCTGAAGATTATTTAAATATCCACTCAGTTTTCCATTAAAATTCATGTATCCCTTTAATTTCTCTTTTACTGAAAGCAATTCCATGAGCGTCTCGATAAACAGATCGCCCTTGATTTTCAAATCCACAAAAATCCTGTTTGTCCATATCTCTCGGTCTGCATTCAGGTCATCAATTCTTAATAAACCATGAGCAACTACCTTTCCGTCTCCCCTGTTTTTAAGACCGAAGATTCTTTTTATGGACTCGGTCAATAGACTTATCTCTGTGCTGAACTCACCACTTGATTTCTCTGTTCCGAATGTTCCTGATGTCTTTATTTCAGAGCCGTGCGATAGTATCCTTAAGCTTTTTAAATCCACCTCCCTTTCTTTAAGAAAGAAAAACATCTCCAGCACGGATGTGAATTCAGGGAACCCATCTTTCATTACACTGATACCGCGGGCGGATATCCTGAACCGCGGGGTACGGGATATTGTTATCCCGGCATTCATCCCTTCGGCCAGCAGTTTATAATCTTTGTCCTGAAATGATAAAACGCCGTTACCGATGTCAACAGATTTTATGATTACCTTGAATGGCATTTTTGATTCTTCCGCAAGGTATTTTTTTACATTCTGTGCTATCTCCTCAACCTGCCCCCTATCTGACTGTATAGCAGTTCCTTTTATTACGAGCCTCCTTAAGACTATTTCCTTTCTCAACAGTCCGGATATCCCGACATAGCCTTTGACCCTTTCAGCACTAAAGATACGATTGCCGTTGTCATCAAATGCCTTCACATCCTTCATCTCTACAAAGAGGGGGAAGATATTTATATATATCTTCTGGGTTATAAACTTCCTGCCTGTCATCAGTTCAAGCTCAGGCAATATCACTTTTTTTAGGGCATTGGAAATATTGGGACCCCTTAGCGCATAGAAAGAGATGCCTAAGAGAAGGGCTAATATTGCTATAGAGATAATCCTTTTTTTCATAGGTTTGCTATAAAATAACGGCCTGAATCGAATTCAGAACATTCATTACAGACTCTGCGTTAAGTTTGCCTCCCCCATGCTGCAGATAAAACACATCCCTTGCTACCCTGTCCTCTGTATTAATAACCGCTGACACGATATCAATGCCATGTGCGTAAAGCTGTACTGATATATCATACAATAATCCAAGCCTGTCATGGGAAAACAACTCAAGTATTGTATATTCCCCGGATGTTTCATTGTCAATTTCAACAAAAGGCGTGAATCGGTGAATGGGTGAATAGGCGAATGGGTGAAGAAGTGGAGTTTCACCAGGTCCTTGAAGTATTGCCTTTTTCATGTCCTCCTTTATCTGCTCCTCCATTCCCTGCCACCACATATCCCTCCAGTTGGATACCAGTATCTTATCTATCACGAGGCCATCCTTTCCCGTATAAAGCCTCGCTCGGAGTATATTCATTCCCCTGAATCCAAGCACGCCAACTATTTTCGAAAAAAGGCCTGGCATATCGTCAGTTACTATTGTGAATTCTGCTGTGCCATCCTGTCTTTCTGAAATGCAGACCAGCGGTCTTTTATCAGACGGCATTATTGCCATCTGATAGTCGGTATTTATTGCATCAAGGGTATTGGAGATTAAATATCTGTCGGGCATATTTTTTACAAACTCTTTAATCTTACTGTCCGGTATATCGAGGTGGTGTCCTGTAATCCCCATGAGATGTGCCCTTGTCCTGTTGTATACATCGTGAAAAAGGTATGCCTTCCATTCTGTCCAGAAATCGGGATTCACGGCCGTCATGTCTGCATAGGTCATAAGGTATAATGCATCAAGATTGTCTTTATTTTCCACGATCTCTGCGAGTTGCGTGACTGTTTCCGGCGCGTCAATGTCACGCATCAGGGCAAGCATTGATAACACGATATGGTTTTTCACAAGGAATTCTATTTTCTGTCTGTCGTTATGTTCTATATTAAATCTCTCCATTATACCTTTAAGTATCCTGTATCCATAATCTTCATGATGTTTCTCAGGGGTGCCCTTACCGATGTCGTGAAGTAGTATGGATAAGAACAGGGTCTCCTGTTTCACATTCTTTAGAATATCGGAGAGGTATTGAACTTTCTTATGATGTGTGTTTTTAAGCATTTCGAGATTTCTTATGGCAATGAGGGTATGCTCGTCCACCGTGTATCTGTGATAGGGCTCATGTATAACGAGGTGCCGTAATCTGCCGAATTCAGGGATGAACCTGTCGAGGATTCCGGTATCATGCATTTCCTTTAGTGTCTCATATACCCTGTTGCCTTTCAGTATTTCCAAAAAATGCATTATTGCCTTTCTGGATGAGCGGGTCTTTTTATTGATAAAGATAAATCTGTTTCTGATAGTTTCTCTAACCCGAGGACTGAACTTCTTTCCTGTTGCTGAATAAATATGGAATGCCTCAAGTATCTTGTCAGTATTTCTAAATAGACCTTTATCTTTTACAATAATCTCATTTTTCGAAATATAAAAATCATCCGTTATTTTCTTGATACCCAGAGGGATAGGGAAATCTATATACTGGCGGCTGCAGATATCGACAACTTTCGAGAGCACATTCATTATGTTCTTCGCCTTTTTATAATAAAGCCGCATGAGTATTTCTGATGAGTGGAAACGCTTTGTATCCTTAAGTCCCACATTCTTTGCTGCTTCGTCCTGAAACTCGAAGGATAAGATATCGTTTCTTCTTTTTGAGATATAATGCAGGCAAAGCCTTATCTTTAAAATAAAATCATATGCCTTTATAAAGTGTTTATAATCATTTGCGGATAGTATTTCCCTCAGTCCCTCAATTTCGTTTATCCGACTATGGGTCATCGACAATCCTGTCTTTAAAAGCCATGATATGGCGTGTATATCCCTGAGACCTCCCCTTCCCTCTTTCACATTTGGCTCAAGGAGATACACAGAATCGCCGTATTCCCTATGCCTTCTCTCTATTTCCCTGAGTATATCTCCCACAAATTCCCTTTTCCTTTTAAATAATAACTTCTGGTAAACATCCTGTCTGAATTCATCAAAGAGGGACTGTTTTCCTGCAAGGAATCTCGATTCGATCAGTGATGTGCGCGTCTGCAAGTTGTTCATTGCATCTTCTATGCATTCGTTCAGCGTCCTGAAACAGTGGCTTATATTCAGCCCCATATCCCAGAGGCAGTACAGGACAGACTGTGCTGTTTTCATGCTGCCCGTATCCCGTTTTTTTGAGAGAAGCATAATATCGACATCTGAATAAGGTGCTGTCTCTCTGCGTCCGTAGCCTCCAACAGCAATAAGGGCCAAATCGAGTTCTGAGTCCAGAGTCCCGAGTTCGGAGTTATACACTGAAATAAGAACATTATCAACGATATCCGTCAATTGACAGGCTGTAGATATTCCGTCAGTGCCTGACTTAATGAGTTCTTCAGCCTTATTGCACAAAAATTCATTAATATTCTGTCTTCTGTTCTCTATTTTCTGACTCATGACTTGTTCATACCTAATAAATTGAACGACTCTTTCGCGTCACATGGATAGCAGGTGTGCCGAAAAGCCTTTAGTCCCCGCACTTTAATACCACATTCTCTTTCCCGTATTCTACTACTTTGGTTACTTATCGAGTAAAGCATATGCAATCTTTCGATAAACTGGCACCAACACTTACTAAAGGCTTTGAGGTATACCTGCTACCCATAAAATCACTCATCTTTATTCATACCTCAGTGCCACAATCGGGTCGTAGAGGGCTGCCTTTCTTGCAGGATAGACACCAAAAAAAACGCCTATCATACCTGAAAATAAAAATGCAATAACAACAGACCACCATGTTATATGTGTGGGCAGAAAATCAAAAAAGTAATGGAGTCCCACGGACAATGTAATTCCGAAGACTATTCCTCCCAATCCTCCTATAACGCTGAGGATTACGGATTCGACAAGAAACTGCAATAAGATGTCCCTGTTCTTTGCGCCAACGGCCTTTCTTATGCCTATCTCCTTTGTCCTCTCTTTGACAGAGACCAGCATTATATTCATGATCCCTATCCCACCTACAACAAGCGATATGGCAGCTATTCCAGCAAGGACAGCCGTCATTATGTTAAGGATCTTTCCCATGACAGCGATCATTTCATCCTGGCTGAGAATAGTAAAGTCCTCTTTATTGGCATGCCTCCTTATCAATACCCCCTTGATCTCTTTTTTCGCCTCATCTATAAGTTCTGCATTTCTCACTTTTACAGTAATATTGAACAGTCTGTCTGTATCAAACAATTCCATGGCCGATGTTGTAGGGATAAATACCACATCGTCTATATCAAACCCAAGTGCCATGCCCTTTGGCGCCATGATTCCTATGACACGGTATTTTGCATCGCCTATAGAAACTACTGCACCAAGCGGGTTTGCATCACCTATTACCTCTTTTTTCACTGTCCTTCCAAGAACGCATACCTTCTGTCTCGAATCCACATCCGAGGCATTGATTCCTCTACCAACTTCGATTTTCAGGTTTCTTATGTCAAAATAGGGTTCTGTAACGCCTACAATATATGTATCCCTGCTTTTCCCTTTGTATTTTATCCACGATGTTCCTACAATTACAGGAACTGCATGGATAATATTCTTTGCCCTTTTCTCGACAAACCTTGCCTCTTCATAGGTGATCTTTCTGACAACAGATGTCCCCATATGCATGCCACCCTCTTTCGATGTCTTTCCGGGCACAACGATGAGTATGTTAGAGCCGAGTTCTCCTAATTCTTTGTATATCTCTCTCCTTGCCCCTTCCCCGATGGATACGAGCAAGATAACTGCCCCGACTCCGATTATTATCCCTATCATTGTGAGGGCAGATCGGATCTTGTTCACAAACAACGAATCCTTCGCAATATTTATTGTTTCAACAATTTGCATTTATATCAAAATCTAAAACCTAAATTGAGCGATTCTATATTCAGACCTGTCTGCGTGCAACGCACAGGCAGGCCTGACATATATAAAATCGTTAATAACATCCACTGAAGCATACCCCGTCTTTTATCGTGATTATCCTCTCTGCATGCTCCGAAATGGATTTCTCGTGTGTTACCATTATTATGCTAGCACCCTCTTTATGTATAGATTTGAATATATCCATTATCTCATGCCCTGTTTTTGAATCGAGATTTCCTGTAGGCTCGTCAGCAAGTATCAGTGAAGGATTATTTATCAGTGCTCTTGCTATCGATACCCTCTGCTGCTCTCCACCAGAAAGCTCGCTTGGCAGGTGGTTTGCACGATGGGATAAGCTGACCTTTTGTAAAAGTTCAAATGCCCTCTTATTTCTTTCCTCTGAAGGTATTCCACTGTAAAGCAATGGCAGCACTATATTCTTAACCGCAGAGAGTCTTGGTATGAGATTGAAATTCTGAAATACAAATCCTATTTTTTTATTTCTTATCTCTGCCAGATCATTGTCAGAAAGGGTGTTTATATCTATGCCGTCAAGAAGGTATTTTCCTGATGTCGGTCTGTCAAGGCATCCTATGAGATTTAAGAGCGTTGACTTCCCCGAACCAGAAGGCCCCATTATGGAGAGAAATTCACCTTTTTTTATCTCAAGGCTTATGCCCTTTAGAACCTCAACAACTCTGCCCGGTAGGATGTAGCTTTTTCTGATATCATCCAGTATGACCATTAATTCCTTTTCACCCTTGCTCCATCCCTAAGCTTTGGTGTATCAGGGTTTATTATCACCTCATCGCCCTCGCTTATCCCCGACAACACCTCTGTATACGTCCAGTTGGAGCGCCCTGTTTTTACCTGAACAAGCCTTGCCTTTGAATCCTTTACTACATATATAAATGAGTTTCCATTCCTTTCGATTACAGCCTGTGACGGGACAATAAGGGCATTGTCCACCTTATCTACAATTACCTCCACCTCTGCAGACATGCCGGGCTTTATGGCAGGCGGCATCTCTTTCAGCCTCGCCCTCACCTCAAATGTCCTCGTCTCCTGTTTGCCTCCTGTAACAACAGGAGAGACTCTGTATATTACGCCTTTAAAAACCTTGTCCTGATAGGCATCCATTGTTATATTGACCTCTTTGCCGATGGATACCCTTGATATATCAGCCTCATCTATAAACCCCTCTACATAGAGGGAATCTATGGACACAACTACACCTATGATATTGCCCTTTACAACGGTGTCTCCCAGTTCTACAAATCTTGCAGTAATAACGCCGTTTATAGGAGACCTTATGAATGAGTAACTGTAATTTAATTTTGCTATTGCGAGGGAATTTTCAGCCTCTTTAACAGAGGCATCTGCAACAGCATATTCTTTTTCCGTTAAATCGAGTTCTGCTTCCGATATATACCCTGCCTTGATTAATTCCTTTGCCCTCTTTAGTCTCTTATCAGTTTCTGACAATATAGCCTTTGCCTTTTGCAGGGTGGCTTCTGCGAGTTTTAGATTCAGATATTCTTCTTCGGAATCAAGCTCTGCAATAACTTTTTTATTGTCAACAAAAGTGCCTTCATCAAACAAGAGCTTTGTTATCTTTCCTGTCCGCTGGGAGCTTATCCTCGCCTCTGTCTTCGCCTTGATAGTCCCTGTGGACGTGGCAGTAACAGTAATCAGAAAGGGCTGACGTTGAACGGTTGCTGTTTTTACATCAACAGCCTTTGAAATTTTAAGTAAAAGTATTGCTGCTGAAATGAAAACTAAAATAGCAAGAATTTTTATGCCCTTACGCATTATCATAACCTTTTAAACCCTACAGTTGCATAAAATCACAGGTTACAGCAAAGACTAACATGCGTAAAAGACTTTGCCTGCGACACCTTATAAGATTTTCATACCACCATATCGTATTCAGCATTGGATTCACCTCTCTGTTAAAACATTTATACTCTGCATGAATACGGTTTCCTGTCGCTTGTAAAGGCTTTGAAGCATGTTAGTCCTTGCT
>CALGPO010000011.1 GCA_937960465.1 uncultured bacterium | reverse complement strand
TCATAATCACGGTGAAAAGCACGGGGATATAAGGAGAGACCACATACTAAAGGACACAAAGACAGAAGAGTATAAATGGATAGACTTTGATTTTAACTATTATCATGGCGAAAATAAATTCGGCTATGATCTGTTCGGCCTCGGCAATATCCTTATATTCCTCGTTGGCGGAGGTGATGTGACTATACAAGGCCTTGCAGATAAACCCGATATTTTGAATTCAATAAATGAAGATGACACGAACATCGTGTTTCACAACCGTATTGCCAATTTAAAGAAGGTTTACCCCTATATCCCCGATGAGCTTAACTATATCCTTCTGCATTTCTCCAATGGAGCGGCTGTATGCTACGAATCCACTGATGAACTCTTCTCTGATATGGAGAAGGCAATAAACAAAATATGCTAAAATACGCACCACACTTTAAAGGGAGGAGAAGTGTCTGACAGGATTAAGGTGAAAAATCCCATCGTCGAAATAGACGGCGATGAGATGGCAAGGATAATATGGCATCTCATAAAGGAGAAGCTCATATTGCCTTTTCTTGATATCGATTTGAAATATTATGACCTCGGCATAAGGCACAGGGATGAGACAGATGATAAGGTTACTATTGAATCAGCGTATGCCATAAGGGAGTTTGGCATCGGTGTAAAGTGCGCCACCATAACTCCCAATGCAGCCCGTGTAAAGGAATACAACCTCAAACAACAGTGGAAAAGCCCTAACGGGACAATCCGTTCAATACTGGACGGTACGGTATTCAGAAAGCCCATAATCATAAAAAATATTCCACCTGCTGTCCGCAAATGGAAGAAGCCGATTATTATAGGACGTCATGCATACGGAGACATATACAAGGATGTGGAGATTGTGGTCGATGGTCCCGGCACTGCAGAGATTGTTTTCACTCCCGAAGGAGGAGGTGAAAAGACTATATTGAAGATTCACGACTTCGAGGGCAAAGGCGTAATCATGGGAATGCATAATACTGAAAAGTCCATCAGGAGTTTTGTACAATCGTGTATAAATTATGCCCTCAGCGAGAAGGTTGACCTCTGGTTCGGCGCAAAGGATACAATTTCTAAACAGTATCACGGCTTTTTTAGAGATGTCTTCGCAGAAGAAGTGGAAAAGGTTAGAGACAGGTTTGGGCAGGCTGGAATACATTACCGTTATCTCCTGATCGATGATGCTGTTGCACAGGTGATAAAATCAGAAGGCGGTATGCTCTGGGCATGTATGAACTACGACGGTGATGTAATGTCCGATATGGTGGCAACAGGTTTCGGAAGCCTTGGTCTTATGACATCTGTCCTTGTATCACCGGATGGCAAATTCGAGTATGAGGCTGCGCATGGTACGGTGATGAGGCATTATTACGAATATCTTAAAGGCAAGCCAACATCAACGAATTCTATTGCATCTATCTTTGCATGGACAGGTGCTATAGCAAAAAGGGGAGAGATTGATAATACCCCTGATGTAATCAGATTTGCAAAGACCCTCGAAGGTGTTGTTGTTCAGACAGTGGAAAGCGGCATCATGACAAAAGACCTGATGCTCATTGCAGAGCCTCCTGTAACAAAATATGCCCTTACAGAGGAGTTTATCGATGCAGTTGCAGAGAGGCTTAAAAAGGCTATTTAGCCTTTATTTTCTTCGAGTTTTTTCAGCAGGTCTTTTTTCTTTATTCTTCCGTGAAGGGTTGAGCCGTCCTTGAACTCAAATACAGGAATATCGAACCTGTAAAGTTCATAAAGCTCATCGTCAGAGGTTATGTCCATTTTGTTGACCTCTATTTCGTATTTTCCCATTAATCCGTTCAGCATCTCCTCTGCTGTGTCGCACAGCCAGCATCCCGGTTTATAATAAAAGATAAGGTTAATCATGTTTTAATTTTACTTCTGCATTGAGTATTTTTTCAAAAATTGGGTAAAATTTAAGGGTTTTAATATCAGATGGCATGGAGGTATTTTAATGGAACTAGATGTAAGTATAGATAAAGATTCCATCTCAATCACTATTAGCAATCCATTTCAACTCGATGTAGATGCAATTGCAGAAAAAATCGAGGGTTTTGTTTTTTCTAAAGGGCTCAGCTTGGACGGCTTTGACATAAAGGGACTCCTTCCCAAAATGGTCAGGGGCATTGCAGGATGCGAAGATGGGTGTCCTGCCAATGCACTGGAACTTGTGAGCAGAGGATTTAAGAATTTTGACCTCGCCTATGTGGAAGGAGGAATACTTACAGCAAAGGCCGATTTGGAAAACGGGAAAGTCCTTAACCTCAAGATGTTTCCGGATTTTTAGGTTTGTTTACATCCTTTCCGGCGCCTTTACTCCCAGTATTTTCAATCCATGTCTTAAAACAATCTGTATTGCCTTGCAGAGGGCAAGCCGTGCCTTTGTAATCTCCAGATCTTCTGATACCACCCTGTGTTTGTGGTAATAAGGATGGAACATGCCTGCCAGTTCCTGAAGATAAAATGTTATTCTGTGCGGCTCATGCGCTATTGCCGCATTTCTGAACATCATTGGATATAAAAGGAGTTTTTTGATAATGCGAATCTCCTCTTCATTGAATAATTCTCCATTAAAATCTATTACCTCTTGCCTATAACCTATAGCTTCTTGCCTTGCTTTTTCGAATATGCTATTTATCCTTGCATGGGCATACTGGACATAATATACAGGATTCTCTGATGACTGTGCCTTTGCCACTTCTATATCTACTTCGAGATGGCTGTCAGCCCTCCTTGTGAGGAATAGAAACTTTGTGGTATCGGTGCCTATCTCATCCATCACCTCGCGGAGCGTGATGAATTCGCCTGCCCTTTTCGACATCTGCACGGGCTTTCCTCCCCTTAAAAGTGTAACCATCTGCACAAGCAGGACTCTAAGGTGTTCTTTCGGGTATCCGAGGGCCTGAATAACCGCCTGCATCCTCGGCACATAACCGTGGTGATCTGCTCCCCATATGTCTATTATTTCATCGAATCCCTTTTCTATTTTCTTTCTATGGTATGCAATATCAGGAGCGAAGTATGTGTAGTCGCCTTCTCTTTTAATTATAACCCTGTCCTTATCGTCTCCGAATTCCGTTGATTTAAACCATGTTGCGCCCTCTTTTTCATAGATATATCCACGTTTTTTAAGGTCATTTATAGCTTGAACGACCTCTCCTTTTTCATAAAGTACTTTTTCGCTTTGCCATGAGTCGAAGAAAACACCAAAGTCCGCAAGGTCTTTTTTTATGGCGTCGAGCATTTTCTTGTATGCGAAATCCGTAATTTCTTCAAGTAACTCCTCATCTTTTAACTCTTGACTCTTGACTCTTGACTCTTGACTTTCTTTAAACTCTTTTGCAAGGTCTTCTATATACTCTCCTTTATAGCAATCTTCAGGAAAGGGATATTCTATTCCTATCAACTGCTTGTATTTCGCAAGTACAGACATGCCGAGCAGCCTTACCTGCCTGCCTGCATCATTTATATAGTATTCTCTTTCTACTCTGTATCCTGCCTCTGTTAACAGATTAGACAGTGCAGCACCCAGTGCCGCTCCCCTTCCGTGTCCGAGGTGTAGGGGGCCTGTTGGGTTTGCACTGACAAATTCTATCTGAACCCTTTTGCCTTTTCCTATGTCCTCAATAAGAAAATTGTCCTGCTTTTCAATGAGTTCTTTTAACTCATCGCATAGGTACCTTTTCGAAAATGTAAAGTTTATAAATCCAGGCCCTGCTATATCTATCTTTTCAAATATCTCCTTATTCTCGATGGAGTTAACAATATCTTCTGCTATCTTTCTGGGAGGCTTTTTCAGTGGCTTTGCAAGTCCCATCGCAATGGGCGTTGATAAATCCCCAAAGCCTTCCTCTTTAGGAATCTCGATCTCGATGCTGACCTCTGCGTACTGTGCATTGACTGCTTTTTTCAGTATTTCTCTGAGAATTTTTTCCATAACTGTTAAGTTTAAGCATCTTACCAACTGATTGTCAATCAAACCGAAAATTTACACAAAATTTACGCTTATTAACCTCAAATTTACCTTATTTAGTAGTAGGATTCATCTCAATGACAATCCCAATTGTTCTTGCGTTAACTTTTTGAAGGATATTTTGATGTGTCCTGTTTTCAGCGACTTTTTACCTTTTTAGATCTAAGTTGAGCGATTTTGTAAGGCGGGACTGCCTGTGCGTTGCACGCAGACAGGTCTGAATATAGAATCGCTCAATTTAGGTGAAATATTCCTTTAAAAATTCATGGATTGATGACCCCTCTGAGGATAAGTGCAGCGCCTTTGTAAAAATCTTCTTGTGTGGAGTCTAATATCCTATCTGTAAAAAAGGGTATCCACAACGTTATGTGTTTGCTAAGAAAGTCGCTTCTTATCTCGAATAGCCTCGACGCCTCTTCACGCTCACCCCGCTCAAAGAGTTCAATGATCTTTTTTGTTAGATAATAGATAAACTCAAGTTCTATGCCGATATGATCATCAGGAATGCTGTAAAGGTTCTTCACAGCCATGCCTGCTTCAAGGTATCTTTTCCTGACATCAATAGTTTCGTCTGTCATTAATGAACGGGATTCTGATAAATAAAAAGAGGCGTAAGGCACTGCTGGAGGATTTTTAGGCCCTATGAATAAACGGGCATATTCAATAGCAAGTTCTTCGAGCCACTCGTCAAGCCTGTATTCATTCTTTTTGATTGATTCGATCAGGAGTTTCAGCCCATAGTTTATTTCATCGTCTGTTTCATCTAAGTGGTCAATCTTTGCGAGATCATTAATCAACTCTTTTGTCGGCTCTTTTAGAAATAACTGTCTCAAAAGATTGTACAAATAAAGCTCTTCCTTAAGTTCATCTATCATTATCACCTCGTTAGTTTGGAGCATCATATAGCAAGGCATTGAACGGTTCAAACAGTTCAAACTGTTCAAACCGTTCAAGTATTATTTTGCCCTTTTGCTCTATTTTATGCCTTTTTAACCCTTATCATCATGTCCGCATACGCACTCTGTCCCATAATCGGACTTAGCGCCTCAGGGTCAATGAGATTGTTGCAGTCGGGTGTATAGTCTTTGCTCTTGTAAGCAACACCGAGTCCTGGGCTAAACCTACCGCCTGAGCCAAAGGCAATCTTTACAACGCCAGGTCTTATGCCCCCAGAGGCAAAGACCTTGCCCTTTGTAGACTTTCCAAGGGGATTTTCTACAATTACGAGATCACCTGTTTTAATGCCCAACCTCTTTGCATCATCACTGTTCATCCATATGGTGCCTACAGAGAAGGTGTTT
>CALGPO010000010.1 GCA_937960465.1 uncultured bacterium | reverse complement strand
TTCTCTTTTTCAGCCTTTTCCAGTTCTTTCCTTTCTTTCTCAGGTATAATAGAATATGTAGTAGCATTAAAACTGACGTTCAATATCGACCCAGTGCCTTTTTGCTGCTTCTGCTCCACTGTCTTCATATTTATATTCGATATATTGACTATCCTGCTTAGTTTAGTTACATTAGCGAAAAACTGTCCAAACCTGTGGTAATTACCCAACATCTCCACCTCAACCGGAATTTCATATACCTCTTTGCTCGGATGAACAATCTTGTCCTTCGGCTTCCATGAAACAATCTGGAGCCCTGATTTTATCCCGAGTTCTGAGACCTGCTTTAAAAGCCCTGATACCTCCTTCTCCTCAGGCAGTTGCATCTGTAACTCGAAGAGCCTGCTTCTTAATCTCTCGTTTTCAGCCATGAGTGTAGAAAGTTTTTCTGCACCTTTCTTAGCTGTCTGGATTTCACTATTCTGCTTCTCCACTTCAGTCACCAATTTCTCCCTCTCTTCAAAGGCAGGCATTATTAATAAAACAGTAAAAAGCACAATGATAACTAATGGAGGCAGCACAAGCAATAGCTTTTTTTTCGCTGGTGGAAGGGTTTCGATATCAAAACCGAGCTTTAGTTCCATCGTATGCTATACCTTTACCTTAAAATTAAGTTTGAATCTATATACTTGAACCTTTTCGAACTCCACCTGCTTTGACTCCTCAAGATATACATCAATAAAGTTTGCTGACTTCTTTAAGTTTTCAACATAAGAAACAATGTCGATATTCGTGAAAGCATATCCTTCCAATCCCACTCCATTGTCTTTATATGTCATAGAAGCCAGCCAGATGCCCTCGGGCATAGCCATACTCACATCATTAAGTATCCTTACAGGGACAGCCTGGTTCTTCCTGAGGGTCTCTATAAGTGCATTCCTTTGTTCAATCTCTTTATTCAATTTTTCGTATTTTTTCACTTCATTTATCTTTTTGTTCAGCTCCGCCAATTTTGCTTTATTTGATTCACTCTGCTCCTTGAGTTTAGATACGCTCGATTTAAGAACAAAGGTAACAAGTCCCATCAAGATGAGTGCTGCGCCACTGGTAATAATGATTGTTGCAAGAAAGCTTGCAGGTCCTTTTACCCTTTTCTTTTTCTTCTGAGCTAAAAGGTTTATCCTTATCATTACCTATCTCCGACACGCCTCAGGGCAAGCCCAACAGCTACTGCAGCTATCGGCGCTGTTTCTTTTATATGTGTTGCATCGAGCTTTGTTGGTATTCTTATATTTTTGAACGGATCAGCAACCTCCACCTCGATACCGAGCCTATCCGACATCGCCTCAGGGAAACCCTTTATGAGGGCAGCCCCTCCGCTCAGGACAATCTTATCTATATCCTCTTCTGCAATGCTGCTGCGAAAATACTCAAAAGACCTGTAGAGTTCAGTATATATCTCCTCTGAAGCAGAATTAATGACAAGCTGCACATCGGCCGGTGAAACGCCCTCTACAGAACGTCCCATTTTCAATCGCTCGGCGTCTTCTCTATGAATTCCGAATTCCCTCTCCAATGCCTCTGTATGATGATTGCTGCCTATAGCGCTGTCCCTCGTAAAAACAGGCAGTCCATTCTGGAGAATGTTTATGTTTGTCGTGCTTGCACCGACATTGATCAGTGCAATATTTCTTCTTTCTTCTATACCATAGTTGATTTCATACATGTTGCTGAGGGCAAAGGAGTCAACATCCACAATAACCGGCTCAAGTCCTGCCTGAGCAACAACATCATGGTAATCCTTTATCATAGCCTTTTTAACAGCTACAAGGACAATATCCATCTGCCCCTCTTCCTCTGCCCTAAGGCCGAGTATCTGGAAATCGATTTCAACGTCGTTTATATCGAATGGCACATACTGTTCGGCTTCGTATTTTATCGAGACGCTGAGTTCTTCTTCGGTCATAATCGGTATCGTTATCTTTTTTATCATTACAGAGGAATGGCCTGATACGCCGACAACTGCATCGTTCCTTTTTATGCCGGCCTTTTTAAGTAATTCCTTGATGGAGTTGGTCAGTTTGGCCTTATCTGCAATCATCCCATCGCCAATAACACCTGGCTGGATGGGAATCATGTCAAAAAGGGCAAGCTCATATCCTGTTTTTGTATCATTGATCTGAACGACTTTGATGTAAGCCGATCCGATATCGAGGCCTATGGGATTCTTCTTTTTAAACATATTCAGTTAATAATTACAGAAAATATGCCAATTGTCAACCAGTTATAACGGGATATCAACCTTTATATTCAATTCCCTCAACTGTTTGAGTTCCACTGTCGATGGCGCACCGCTCATAAGGCATACAGCCTTCTGTGTTTTCGGGAATGCTATAACATCCCTTATGGAATGTGCCCCAACCATCAGCATCACCAGCCTGTCCAGACCGAGTGCAATACCTCCGTGTGGAGGCGCACCGTATTCAAGGGCATCGAGGAGAAAACCGAATTTTAATCTTGCCTCGTCCTCTGATATCTTCAGTATCTCGAACATCTTCTTCTGCACATCCCTTCTGTGAATACGGATGCTTCCGCCACCGATTTCATAGCCATTAAGCACGATGTCGTATGCCTTAGCCCTCAGGGTTCCGAGTTCTGAGTCTGGAGTCTGATATCCAGAGATATTCATCGAAAACATCTTTTCTATATCCTCATCAACAGGTGAAGTAAATGGATGGTGCATGGCTGTAAATCTGCTGCCTTCTTCATTCCATTCCAGAAGCGGGTAATCCGTTACCCACAGGAATCTGAATCCATCCTTTATGAGATTCAGTCTTTTGCCGAGTTCAAGTCTCATTCGGCTTAATACATCATGCACAACCTTCTCCTTGTCGGCAACAAACAGCATCAGATCACCTTCAGACGCCTCAAGTCTTTCTGCCATTTGCCTTAAGACCTCCTCAGGAAAGAACTTGGCGATAGGCGATTCAAACCCGTTCTTTACCTTTACCCATGCAAGTCCCTTTGCACCAAAAGATTGCGCCTCTTCAGTAAGCATGTCTATTTCTTTTCGGGAAAGCCCTGCCATTCCTTTACCATTAATCGCCTTTACCCTGCCTCCGGATTTTATCGCATCTAAAAAGACCTTGAACGAACCCTTTGATGCAAGGTCTGCCATGTCCTTCAATTCAAGGTCAAATCTCAGATCAGGCTTGTCATTTCCGAACCTCTCCATAGACTCCTTAAAACTGAGCCTCTGAAATGGCACCTCTATCTCAGTGCCTAAGACATCCTTAAAAAGCCTCTTAATCATACCCTCTATAACAGCTATAATATCCTCTTTATCAGCAAAGGACATCTCCATATCAACCTGTGTAAACTCCGGTTGTCTGTCAGCCCTCAGGTCTTCATCCCTGAAGCACTTTACTATCTGGAAATACCTTTCAAGCCCTGACACCATTAGTATCTGTTTAAAAAGCTGGGGCGACTGGGGAAGTGCATAGAAATGCCCGGGATTGAGTCTGCTCGGCACGAGGTAATCCCTTGCGCCCTCAGGAGTCGATTTTGTGAGCATCGGTGTCTCTATTTCGAGAAAACCCTTTTCATCGAGGTAATCCCTTATAACCTTTGTAGCCCTGTGCCTGACAATCAGATTATTTTGCAGTTCAGGCCTCCTCAGGTCGAGGTACCGGTATTTCAGCCTCAAAGACTCGGATGCCTCTGCAGCCTCTTCCATGGGAAACGGCAGAGGTGTTGACTCATTAAGCACCTTCAGTTCTTTCGCATAAAGCTCGACCATGCCTGTCGGAAGATTCGGATTCTCTGTTCCTTCAGGCCTCTGCCTTATTTCCCCTGATACGGATATAACAAATTCGCCCCTTAAATCATGGGCAAGCCCATGCGCCTCCTTTGAGACATCAGGGCTGAAAACAACCTGGGCAATGCCGCTTCTGTCCCTCAGATCGACAAATATCAGGCCTCCGTGATCCCTCCTCCTGAATACCCATCCTGCAAGAGTCATATTAGAGCCTATATCAGACTCTCTGATTTCGCCACACCATTTATCTCGAATCATAAAACCTCCATATTAGTAAATGAGCATATGAGTAAACCTTACAGTTGCATAAAATCAAAGGTTACAGCAAGGACTAACATGCGTAAAAGACTTTGTCTGCGACACCTTATAAGATTTTCATACCACCATATCGTATTCAGCATTGGATTCAACCCTCTACCAAAACATTTATACTCTGCATGAATACGGTTTCCTGTCGCTTGTAAAGGCTTTGAAGCATATTAGTCCTTGCTGTCTATGCAACATTAAGGTAAATAAAGCAAATAGCTATCACCTCTACCTCTCTACCCATTTGCTCATTAACCTTTTAATTTCTTCTTGCGTCAGTCGCCTCATCTCTGCCGGCTTTAAATCGCCCAGTTTCAAACCACCAATGGCTATCCTCCTCAGTTTAATCACAGGATACCCGACCTTTTCCAGCATCCGCCTTATCTGCCTTTTTCTGCCTTCATATATTGTTATTTCAACCCATGAATTACTCTCCGACAGCCTTACCCTCTTCACTTTTGCCGGTGCTGTTAAACCATCCTCCAGTCTCACTCCGCGCCTTAGCCTCTCCATTGCATCTTCATCAATAATCCCCTTCACTTTAACAACATAGGTTTTGGGTATTTTCTTTGTTGGATGAAGCACTGAATGGGCAAAATCTCCATCATTCGTTATCAGCAAAAGCCCTTCAGAGTCGTAATCGAGCCTTCCTACAGGAAAGACCCTATATTTTATCCCCTTCAGAAAATCCTTTATAGTCGGCCTTCCCTCAGGGTCTGAGAGCGATGTAACAACTCCAACAGGCTTATTGAACACTAAATACATCTTTGGCTCCGGCTTTACTAAAAGCCTTCCGTCAACCTTTACGTGATCTTTTGCAGGGTCTGCCTTCATCCCGAGGGTTGCTATCTTCCCATTTACTGTTACTCTGCCTTCAATAATAAGCTCCTCTGCCTTCCTCCTCGATGCTATTCCCATCTGAGCGAGTATTTTTTGAATTCTCTGCTCCATATCAATAAGCAAGAAATAGGAAGTCCCATTTCCCATTTCCTACTTCCCACTTATATCTTGATTTCCACATATGCCCTTTCGCGCAATCCCTTAATCCAGTTTTTATACTCCCTGTTGAATTTCTCATCCAGCAATTTCTGCCGTACTATCTCACGCAATTCATGGGAGCTTTTAACTTCCTGTTTATCATTCAATTTTACTATATGAATACCGTTTCCGCTCCAGAATGGCTCACTAATATCGCCGACCTTCATTTTTGAAAGAACATTCAAGAAATCTACCGACATATCAGATTTCTTTACAAAGCCAAGCTCACCTCCGCTCCTTGCGCTTGCATCTTCGGAATACTGTTTTGCAAGGTCTGAAAAATTCTCTCCTGCCTTTATCTTTTTGTAGATTTCCATTGCCCTTTCTTCAAGCTGCCTTTTGTCATCTGTTTTTTTCAAAAAGATATGGCTTATATTAAAGCCTTCACTCTCTTTTTCCAGCTCTTTATGTCCTGCAATATACTTATCAATCTCGTCCTCTGTTACCAAAACCTTGCTTTTCACATCCTGCTCTACAATACGGCTTATGGTTATCTGCTCTGAAAGCTTTTTTCTGTACTCGGTAAGGGTAAAGCCTTCTTTGCCGATTGCATCCTTGAATGCCTCATCCGTCATGGAGTATTTCTTCTTTATGCTTTCAATGGCCCTGTTCACATCCTCATCGCTCGCAGAAACACCCGCCTTTGCTGCCTCCTGAAGCTGGAGCCTCATATCGATCAGGCTTTCCAGAAACATTGACTCATTCTCTTTAAAAAATCTCCGCCTCTCCTCATCCTTCATTGCCTTTATCTCATCAGCCGCCTCGAATTCCATTGCCTTATAAAGGTCGCTCCATGTTATTACCTCTTTATTCACTATAGCCATGACCTTATCGAGCAGAATGGCGCTATTTGCAACAGTTGTATAGCCAAATACAGTAAACAATAAGCAGTAAGCAGTAAACAACAAACTATATTTTTTAATCATTTCAAACCTCCCTTTTTACCACCCAAATTGAGCGATTCTAATCTAAAAATATATGTCAGGCCTGCCTGTGCGTTGCACGCAGACAGGTGCTGCGAAAAGACTTTAAACTCAGCACTTGTAAATTACATTTGTCTTGTATCCGTCATCTACTACACTGGATACTTGATGGATGATGCATTATTTATAAACTAACAGCTATTTTAGCATATTCTCGGCAGTTGTTCTCCAGCGAGCATGTCTATAATTCGGGTCCCGCCGATTGAGGTTTTAAGCAAAACTGTCCCGTTAGTTCGTGGTTCGCTGCCGGCAACCTCGCCTATAATTGCTGCGTCCTTCCCCAGTGGATGTGATCTCATTTTCTGCACAAGAAGGTCGGCTAAATCAGGATCTGCAATAGCTATAAGAATGCCTTCATTCGCAACATAAAGAGGATCCATGCCGAGCAGTTCACATGCGCCCCTCACACCTGATGATATAGGCAGCAAATTTTCATAAATGGTAATGCAGAGTCCTGAATCACCGGCCATTTCTTTTAATGTAGTGGCAACGCCTCCCCTTGTGGGATCTCTCATCATTTTGATTGCAGAATGCGGATTCATGGAGGCGGATTTAGATACAACATCGAACATCAATTGCACAAGACCATTCAATGGCGCTGTATCGCTCTTAACAGGCGGCTCAAAAGACAGTCCATTCCTCTCGGATAAAACAGCTATACCATGATTCCCTATAAGCCCGCTTACTATCACCCTGTCTCCTGCCTTGATATTCTTTGCTCCAAGTTCTATACCATCAGGGATAATTCCAATACCGCTTGTGTTGATGAATATACCGTCTCCTTTGCCTTTATCCACGACCTTTGTATCGCCTGCAACTATTTTTACATCAGCCCTTTTGGCAGCTTCTGCCATTGATGAGAGGATTACCTTTAAATTATCCATTGGGAATCCCTCTTCAAGGATAAATCCTACCGATAGATAAAGGGGCATTGCACCAACCATTGATAGGTCATTTACAGTACCGTTTACTGCAAGTTCGCCGATGTTTCCACCAGGGAAAAATATTGGAGAGACAACATATGCATCTGTAGTGAATGCAAGCCTTATTGGTGAATTGATGAATTGCTGAATCGGTGAATCGGAGAAATTAATAACCGCAGAATCATTGAGTTCCTTCAGATCGAATTCAGGAACAAAAAATTCCCTGATAAGCTGATGCATCAATCTGCCGCCGCTTCCATGACCTAAAAGTATCTTTTCCATTCTACCTTTCTATAAGGGGATGAACCTCTACAATCTCTGATGGGATGCCTTCTTTGCCGGGTCCAACAGCAGTTATGTAATATAGCCTCATTGAAGAAAGGGGCTCATTGTCTGTAAAGGCAGGCAAAGTTGACTCTCCTATTAATTTAAATTCTGTCTCCATTCCCTTTTTCCTGTATATCCTGTATCCCTTGATCCAGACTTCAGGGTTTTCATCCCACATGAGGTAAACCTTTTTTTCTGATGGAACATATTTCAGATTATGCGGTTGCGATGGGATAAAGCTTTCAGGGTTAACCTCCAATTCTTCTGATGGATAGCCTTCATCCTTAATATTCGTATCAAGCAATGCCCTTAAAGTGTAATAGACAGGTTTGTCTTTTTCAATTTTATCAATGAAGGAGGTTGCAGTTATCGGGATATTGTTCAATGGAGATGCAGGATATTTCCCTTTTTCATAACTCTTATAAATATTGTATTTAAACTCATCGCAGACCCAGTCCCATTTGATTACAACGGAATCTTTAGTCACAGAATATTTCAAACCCGTTGGCCTGTCAGGTAGAGGCAATGGTTTTATTTTAAGAATAGGAGACTCATCGCTTATAATATCCCTCAGACTGTATACACGTATCCTGTAAAAATATTCCTGCCTTGTTTTGAAATCCTTATCAACAAACTGTGAGACTTCATTCTTCAAGAATGTAATGTTTTTAAACTCTGGACTCCTGACTCCTGACTCCTGACTTTTTATCTCCGCCTTTTCTATATAAAAACCTTTAATCTTAGCTCTTTCAGGTGCAGGATATGACCATGAAATTATAAGCTCATCCTCCCGATGAACCGCTCTTATTTCCTTCACAGGTATTGGTTTTTCAAAGGTCTTAAGGGTTGGATCTCCCTTTTTGCCGCAGGAAATGATGAACAAAGCACTACAGATCAGAAAAAATGCCAATAAAATTCGCTGAGTAAATCTCATTTCAGCCTTTTCCTGAACCTTTTAATCTGTTCCTTCACCATTTCAGTGGATGTGCCTCCGTATGATTTCTTTGCATTTACAGATTCCGATGTGCTGATGAATTTATAGATATCACTGCCGATTACATTTGAGAATGATTTATATTCGGAGATACTCAAATCAGAAAGCTTCTTGTCATTATCAATACAATATCGAACTATCTTGCCGGTGATTTCATGAGCAGTCCTGAATGGAATCCCTTTCCTCACGAGATATTCCGCAATGTCTGTGGCGGTTGAAAAGGCTGCATCCGCTGTATCCTTCAGTCTTTTTTCATTGAATTTTATTTTTGGAACCATCTGAATAAGGGCATTCAGCGTAAGTTTAACTGTATCAACTGTGTCGAAAACAGGCTCTTTATCTTCCTGCATATCCCTATTGTAAGTGAGCGGAATGCCTTTCATTGTGGTAAACATGGCCATTAGATTGCCATAGACCCTTCCTGTCTTTCCCCTCATCAACTCTGCAACATCAGGATTTTTCTTTTGAGGCATGATGCTTGAGCCTGTTGTAAATGCATCTGGAAGTTCGATGAAAGAGAACTCTTCGGAAGACCAGAGTATCAACTCCTCTGCCATTCTCGACGTGTGCATCATAAGGATTGAAGAACACGAAAGAAATTCGAGGGAGAAATCCCTGTCGGATACTGAATCCATACTGTTTTCAGAAACAGAATCAAATTCAAGAAGCTCTGCAACATAATGCCTGTCTGTTGGAAGGGTTGTCCCTGCAAGTGCGCATGAGCCAAGCGGCAAGACATTCATGCGCTTTAACACATCCGCAAACCTTGTCCTATCCCTGTCAAACATGTGTGCATAGGCCATGAGATGGTGCGATAAAAGAACCGGCTGCGCCCTCTGAAGATGCGTATATCCGGGCATAATAATACCGAGATTTCTTTCAGCCATGTCTGTAAAAACAGTCTCAAGGTTCTTTAAAAGGGAGATTATTTCTCTGACCTCTGCCCTGAGATAAAGCCTGATGTCCAGCGCAACCTGATCATTTCTTGACCTTGCAGTATGAAGCCTCCCTCCAATATCGCCAATCTTTTCGATTAAGGCGGCCTCGATATTCATATGAATATCTTCAAACTCTTCCCTGAATTTGAATCTGCCATCTTCTATCTCTCTGTAAATTTCCTTTAAACCTTTTATTATCTTGTCAGCATCTTTCTTTGGAATTATTCCCTGCTTTGCAAGCATCTTTGCATGGGCAATGCTTCCCTCAATATCATATTTCCAGAGCCTTTTGTCAAAAGATATCGATTCAGTATATTGCTCTACAATTTTCACTGTCTTTTCCGTAAACCTTCCTGCCCAGAGTTTTTTCATATCAATGTTCTTCCGTCTTCTGCTTCTGCCTCTCTGCGATTATCTTCTGTGATATATGGCCCGGCACTTCCTCGTAATGCGAAAATTCCATGGAATATAGCCCCCTTCCAGATGTAATGCTCTGGAGTTGGTTTGCGTATGTGAGCATTTCTGCCATCGGAACAAGACACGATATTTTCTGATTTCCTCCTGCCTGAGGCTCGACACCCTGAACCTTTCCACGCCTCGAATTCAGATCGCCGATTACAGAGCCGAGGGTTTCATCCGGAACTATCACCTCTACCTTCATTATGGGCTCAAGAAGTACGGGTTTTGCATCCTGAAAGGCCTTTTTCAAAGCCATTGAGCCTGCTATCTTGAATGCCATCTCCGAGGAATCAACCGAGTGATAAGAGCCGTCGTATAATGTAACCTTCATATCAACCACAGGATACCCTGCAATGACCCCTTCTTTCATTGTCTCGATTATCCCTTTTTCGACTGCAGGCCTGTATTGCTGGGGAATAACGCCGCCAACAATCTTATCAACAAACTCGTATCCTCCACCCCTCTGCAAAGGCTCGATCTCTATCCAGCAATCACCGTACTGCCCGCGTCCTCCGGACTGCTTCTTGTATTTGCCCTGCGCCTTTGCAGACGCCCTTATTGTCTCCCTGTAAGGAATCTTTGGCGTCTTCATCACGACTTCAACGCCGAATTTTCTCCTAAGTTTTTCCAGAGCTACTTCGAGATGAACCTGACCCATCCCTGAGAGGATCATCTCCTTTGATTCCTCATCCCTTGTAAAATGGACTGTGGGGTCTTCCTCTAAAATCCTGTGCAGTCCTGAACTCACCTTTTCTTCATCGCCCTTGCTCTTTGGTGCAATGGCATAAGAGATTATGGGGTCTGCAAACTTAACCTTTTCGAGAATCAAAGGATGATGTTCCTCGCACAATGTATCTCCAACATTTGTATCCTTTAGCTTCACAACCGCAGCAATCTCGCCAGGGCCAACAGACTGTGCAGGAATATGTTTCTTTCCAAGAAGATAAAATACCTGTCCCACCCTCTCTTTTGTGCCTGTATTAGCGTTCAGAACAGTGGAATCCGCTTTTAATACACCTGAATATACCCTGAATATGGAAAATTTGCCTGCATAAGGGTCTGCAATAGTCTTAAACACATAGGCAGTAAGAGGGTCTGTTTCCACAGGCTTTCTTTCTATTTCCTTTTTCTCTTTAGGGTTCATCCCTCTTATGGGAGAAATCCTGCTCATCTCAACAGGAGAAGGCAGACAGAGAAGCATTGCGTCCATAAGCTGAGTTACCCCTGAATTAATGGTAGCAGCACCGCATGTTACCGGAATAAACCTTCTGGTGAGGGAGCCTTCCTTTATCCCCTTCATTATTTCATCTGCTGTTAATTCTCCACCTTCAAGGTATTTCTCCAAAAGTGAGTCGTCTGACTCCGCAATCTTTTCCACAAGCTTTCTTCTGTATTCATCAGCAGTATTTTTTATATCAGCAGGAATTTCGGTTTCTTGTATCTCCTGACTCTTTATGTATGCCTTCATGGATATAAGGTCAACTATACCTTTAAAGTTTTCGCCTTCTCCAACAGGTATGTGCAAAGGTATAGCCTCTGACTCAAAGGATTTTTCAAGCTCGCCCAGTGCCCTGTAAAAATTTGCCGTCTCTTTGTCCATCTTGTTTATAAATACAATCCTCGGCACCTCGAATTCGCAGGCGTATTTCCAAACCTTTTCTGTCTCTGCCTTTACGCCCGATATAGCGCTCACAATGACTATTGCACCGTCAGCAACCCTCAGACAACCCCTCGTGTCTTCTATGAAATTGATAAAGCCGGGGGTATCTATAAGATTTATCCTGTGCCCCTTCCAGTCACAATATGCAACTGCAGATGTAATGCTTATCTTCCTCGAAACCTCCTCGGGCTCATAATCCATTGTGGTGTTGCCATCTTCGGTATTGCCCATCCTGTCAATGGCGCCTGCATTAAAAAGAACAGCCTCTGACAATGAGGTCTTGCCAGCACCGCTGTGGGCTATTATTGCCACATTCCTGATTTTCTCCACATCCAATCTTGCCATAAAATTACCCCCTCGTACCTATTATTTCTTCTATCACCGGCATGTATTCCTTTTTGCCTTCATACCGCTTCATCCAGACCTTCATAAAAAGAAAGCTCATTACAAAAAGGCCAAATCCACCGATGGCTGATACAATGTCAGAATCCATATTTGGTAAAAACCTGCTCAGATATTCCTTCCCAATAATTGCACCGATTATGAGCATTATGGACGGTATGCCGTAAATAAAGATAGTGCCTTTCAGATAGGTATATGGCTTAAATGCAATCCTGACAGTATCCCCTGCCCTTGCCTTTGCCTCGTTGATTGCCTCTATTTCAGCCTCGTTGCCAGTTAGTTTGCATATAGAACCACCAGGACATGAGTCGCACCCGCTCTGCCTTTGAACAGTTACAATGGCCTTTGGCCCGATAATTTCCTTTACGATTCCGGTCTCTTCCATTGACCTATCTAATATATCATAATCAGAAAATGAACACCATCAGGTTGTTAGCGGTTTTTATTATAGCCTAAAATTCATCGCAAGAAGAAACTTATATAGTCCCCTCCCACATTATCCTGTAGCATTGTCAAAAGTTATTTTCCCTCCTCCATTGTGGGAGAGGAGCAGGATGAGGGGTGAGACGTTACACGGGAAGGTAGTGATTTAAACTTGGTAGCAAGCAGGATTTCTGTTGCAGAAACAAGTAAAATATGGCATAGTTAATATATGAGCAAGGCAGTTATAGAAATCTATGAGGCCTTTAAAATAGCAGGCGTTCCTGATGATAAAGCTACAGCAGCAGCTAAAGCGGTAGCGGATGTTGGACAGGAAGATCGGCTTGCGAAAATAGAATCTGATCTAAAGGTCATTAAGTGGATGTTAGGCGTCGTAATAGCCGGCATTTTATCTCTTATCCTTAAGGCGTTCTTTTCTTAGTCTTACAACCAACACTGCTGCCTAAAACTGAGGATGATTTTCTAAGCATGGAAGAGCATGATAGGGAAATAAAAACTCCCTCGAAAAATATAGACAGAAATAAGCTAATTAGCCCTTTTCTTTCAAAAGCTTATACTCTATGCTGTCAACAAGTGCCTGCCATGAGGCTTCGATGATGTTTTCAGAGACGCCGACAGTGCCCCATTTATGCTCATCATCCCCTGATTCAATCAAGACACGCACCTTTGCAGATGTGCCTTTCCCTGGCGCAAGAACACGGACTTTATAATCATGGAGTTTTACGCTCCTGAGTTCAGGATAAAATTTCTCCAGGGCCTTTCTCAATGCATTGTCAAGGGCATTGACAGGGCCGTTGCCCGTAGCAGCAGTATGCTCAATATGCTTGCCCACTTTCACCATTATTGTAGCCTCGCTGATAGGTACTTCATTTTCCTTTCTCTTTTCATCGATAACCCTGAATCCGATGAGGTCAAAAAACCTCCTGTGAAGTCCAAGCGTTTTTTTCAGAAGAAGTTCAAACGATGCCTCTGCACCCTCAAACTGGAAGCCTTGATGTTCAAGGCTCTTTAGTTCATCCAGCACAACCTGAACCTCTGGAGAGTCCGGCTTTATATGGATTTTGAATTCCTCTGCCTTCCTGATGATATTGCTCTTGCCAGCCATATCCGATATCAGAATCCTATGTGAATTGCCTACAAGCTCAGGCCTGATATGCTCATATGTATCAGGCCTTTTCTGAACCGCGCTCACATGTATGCCGCCCTTATGAGCAAACGCACTATCACCAACAAAAGGCTGTCTCTTAAAATGTCTGAGATTTGATATCTCATTCACAAACCTCGACACATCCCTTAATTTTCTCAGGTTCTCATCCTTCAGGCATTTATATCCGAGCTTTATCTGGAGATTCGGGATAATTGAACAAAGATTTGCATTGCCGCATCTCTCGCCAAGTCCGTTTATTGTCCCCTGCACCTGCACTGCGCCAATCTCAACAGCAATAATCGAATTAGCCACTGCACATTCAGAATCATTATGCGCATGAATTCCCAAAGGCCTTTTAATTTTTTTGACCACATCCTGCATTATCTTTTTTATGTCGTGAGGCAGTGTTCCTCCATTTGTATCGCATGGTATTATACAGTCTGCACCTGCATCCTGAGCAGCAAGCAGACATTTAACTGCAAATTCAGGATTATCCTTGTACCCATCAAAAAAGTGCTCTCCATCAAAGAATACCTTTTCCACATGCTTTTTAAGATAAAAAATGGAGTCATGAATAATATCCAGATTTGCCTCAAGGGAAATCTTTAATGCCTCTTTTACATGAAAATCCCATGTCTTGCCAAAGATGGTAACGACCTTAGCCTTTGAATCAATAAGGGCCTTTATATTGCCATCATCCTGCACCTCGTGTTTTGGCCTGTGAGTGCTTCCAAAGGCAACAACCACGGCATTCGAAAGGGATAGCCTCCTGACCTTCTTGAAATACTCGGCATCCTTTGGATTAGAGCCAGGCCAGCCCCCCTCAATATAATGCACACCAAGCTCATCGAGCTTCTCCGTAATGCGCAGCTTGTCCTCAACAGAGAAAGCAATATCCTCTGCCTGCGAGCCGTCCCTCAAGGTCGTATCATATATCTCGATCTTACGCATGATTCATCCCGCGTTTAGCAATGCGCATCGCTATGCAGCCTTCTCCAGTTCAAAGGAGTCATGCAGCACCCTTACCGCAAGCTCTGTATATTTTGCATCTATAAGGCATGATACCTTTATTTCCGATGTACTGATAGCCATAATGTTTATCCCATGCCTTGCAAGCGTATCAAACATCTGTGCAGCAACACCTGAATGGGTCCTCATGCCAACACCCACAATTGATATTTTTGCAATATCTTCCCTGAGGTCAACTGCCCTTGCCTCTAACTCCTTAGCTATGTCTTCTGTGATTTTCAATGCCTTTTTACTATCTGTCTTCGGCACAGTAAACGATATATCTGTAGCCTTACCATCGCTGCTTATATTCTGGACAATCATATCAACGACTATATTTGCATCTGCAATTGCCTTAAAGAGCCTTGCAGCAATGCCCGGCTTGTCAGGCACCCCCATAACAGTAATCTTGGCCTGATTAACATCGTGGGCAATGCCAGAAACTACGACCTTTTCCATATCCTCATCCTCCTTTGTAACAAGGGTTCCAGGGTTATCATTAAAGCTCGACCTTACAACCACAGGTACACTGTATTTCATAGCAAATTCTACAGACCGTGTCTGTAAAACCTTCGAACCCAGACTTGCAAGCTCAAGCATCTCTTCATAGGATATCTTATCCAGTTTTTTTGCATTAGGGACTATCCTCGGATCCGCCGTATACACACCGTTGACATCCGTGTAAATCTCGCATAGATCGGCATTTAGTGCATGTGCTATAGCCACTGCAGAAAGGTCAGAGCCTCCCCTTCCGAGGGTCGTGACATCCTCTGTCTCTGTTATGCCCTGAAAGCCTGCAACCACAACAACATATCCTTCATCAAGTGCCTTCCTTGCCCTTTCGCCTGTAATCCTTTCTATCTTTGCCTTTGTATGAACCGCATCCGTAAATATGCCCATCTGCCTTCCTGTGAATGCTGCTGACTTATGCCCTAACTCTTCAATAGCCATTGCTGTCAAGGCACTGGTAACCCTCTCTCCTGATGATAGAAGCAGGTCCATCTCCCTTTCGCTTGGATTAGATGATATCTGATGGGCAAGGTTTATCAACTTATCTGTCTCTCCTGCCATTGCAGAGACCACTACAACGACTTTATTCCCCTGCTTCACAGCCTTCGAAACACGCTCTGCAACAGCCTTTATCCTCTCCACATTCGCAACAGATGTGCCGCCATATTTCTGAACGATAAGCATTAAGCCGCAACCTCCTTGATCATTTATACCGCTGAAAGTTCGGGCAACTTGAATTCAACTTTCTTGCCCATAATTTCCGACGCGTCTATTACTTCTATGCCGATAAGCCGTTTATCCCTGTCAAAATCAGCGTGAACTCCCGGAGTGATAGTAATAGTCTCTGCCGCTTTCACTTCGGATTCGACAAAACTTATATACAACAGGTCTCTTTCAGGATCGTATTCTATTCTCATAATCTACTCCTTTGAAAAGTCCTTGCCATATCTGGCCTTAACGGTTAATAAAATAAGCTTATCTTGGATTATGGTGCAAAAGGTAAGGATATGGTCTAAAGATGCCTATGTGATGAACATCTCTGTATTATCTTTAGTGTAGGAGTGAAAAATTTTTCGCCCCTACACGATTACTTCTCGATGACGAAGACGAGTCTCCTTTTGTGATACAAAAAGCGCTGA
>CALGPO010000009.1 GCA_937960465.1 uncultured bacterium | reverse complement strand
CTAAAAAAGACGCCAACAACATCGAACTCACAGGCAGGCTTTTGCATAGCGCAATACATCCAAATTGCAATGACAATTGCGTAAAGGTCGCATACCTTCAGTTTGCAGAGCCCGGAATTGCTGACACAATCAAGGAATGTGTTCTTAACGGGGCAAAAAGAATAATTATCCATCCCTATTTTTTAAGCAGCGGCATGCATGTCACAAAAGATATACCGGAGATAATAAAAGAGGCAAAAGATATATATCCTGACAGGGAATTCATTTACACAGAGCCACTCGGCATCCACGAAAAATTGGTGCATGTAATAATGGAAAGAATACATTCAGCAAATGGGTTAAAACCAGAGGACATAGAGGAAAGAAGCTTTGAAATAATTTCTGAGGAACTGGATTTGAGCGATATGCCTCCGGAACAATTGCCCATTATAAAAAGAGTCATACATGCTACTGCGGACTTTGAATTTAAAAACACGCTTGTTTTTCATCCAGATGCAATAAAAACAGGGATAAACGCCATCAGGTCTGGCAAGGATATTCTCACAGATGTTGAAATGGTAAAAACTGGAATTATCAAAAGATGGCTTGAGCCATATAACGGAAAGGTTATCTGCAATATCAATGATGAGGATGTTATAAGACTCTCCAAAGAGACAGGAAAGACACGCTCGGAGATAGCAGTTGAAAAAGCCCTTAAAGAGAATAACAACATCGGAATAATAGCCATAGGCAACGCTCCAACTGCATTGTTGAAGGTTATTGAAATGTTTACCCCCCCCTGTCCCCCCCTTAGTAAGGGGGGGACAGGGAGGGGTAAACATTCACCCATTCTTGTAGTAGGGGTGCCTGTTGGATTTGTTAAGGCATTGGAATCAAAGGCACTGCTTGCAGCACAGAATTTTCCGTTCATAACAAACCTTAGCAGGAAAGGCGGTACGCCAGTAGCAGTAGCGATTGTAAACGCATTACTAAAAATGGCAAAAGGGGGTGATACATGAAAACAGACACATATTTGGGCAGATAGAATGAAAAACGAAAATTGTCAAAACATGGTAATGATGAAGCGGAAAGGGGTGTGAAATCCCCTGCTGTCCCGCAGCCGTAATGGGAACGAAAGCCCAATGAAGCCACTGGAGTAAGACTGCTTGAACTGCTTGAACGGTTTGAACGGTTTCTCTGGGAAGGCGGGTGAGTAGAAACGAGCGGCGCTGAAAACGAATTTCATCGGCGCTCAAAATGCCCTGAGCCGGAAGACCTCTCATTGCCAAAACTTCGATGAGAAAGGAGAAAGACATGTTTAAAAAAATTATTGCAACAATGATCGTTCTACTGTGGTCAGGATCGGCATTTGCCGCCCATCCTCTTATTACTGATGACACGGGCACACAGGGTAAAGGCAAGTATCAGCTTGAGGTGAACAGCGAATTCACCCGCGAAAAGGAGAGGCAGTACAACACCGATGAGGAAAAATGGGAGACGAAAAAGGAAACTGGAGGAGAATTGGCAACCATTCTTTCTTATGGCATAACCGATAATGTGGATATTATTTTAGGTCTTCCGTATAAATGGAAAAAGACAAAGATAGACGGTGTTGTAACATCAGATAAAGCCGAACAAGGGGACGGTATAGCTGATATGTCATTAGAGGCCAAATGGAGATTTTACGAAAACAACGGCCTGAGCTTTGCAATAAAGCCTGGAGTTACACTTCCGACAGGAGATGAAAACAAAGGACTCGGCAACGGAAAAGTATCATATGGTCTTGTTTTCATCGCAACCAAAGAGATAGCGCCTTTTACGTTTCATTTCAATCTGGGTTACACAAACAACGAATACAAGCTTCAGGCAGATAAAAACGCAAACAGAAAGGGCATATGGCATGTATCCGTTGCTTCTGAGGTAGAGGTTATTAAAGACCTCAAGGCAGTCGCCAATGTCGGGGTTGAGAGGAATCAGGATAAGACATCAAATACCCATCCCGCGTTTATACTCGGCGGCCTGATTTATTCTATAACTGATAACATCGCAGTTGATTTCGGCGTTAAAGGCGGACTTAACAAGCCTGAGACGGATTTAACTTTCCTTGCTGGAATCGCGTTTAAATTTTAGGAGGCTGACCAATGAGACTTCAAATTGCAAATTTCAAATTTATTTTATTGATTGCTGCTTTTTGCTCATCACTCTTTACTGCCACTGATGTTTATGCCATGCACATTTCAGAGGGCATATTGCCATTTAACTGGGCATTGCTCTGGTCTTTGATTGCGATTCCGTTTGTCGCATGGGGCTTATACAGACTGAAGAAGCTTTCTGCAGTTGACCTTTCATTTAAGCCGCTTGTAGGTTTGATGGCGGCGGTAGTGTTTATCATCTCATGCATGCCGATACCGGTGCCTACGGCAGGCACATGCTCCCATCCGTGCGGCACAGGAATATCAGGGATACTTGTCGGGCCTGCAATCAGCATATTGATAGCAGCCGTTGCCCTTCTCATTCAGTCGCTATTCCTCGCTCACGGCGGATTGACTACATGGGGAGCGAACATTATATCAATGGGTGTGATGGGATCGTTCGCAGGTTTTTTGACCTTCAGGGCATTGCGCTCATTGAAAATAAATATGGCTGTCTCGGGATTCATGGCAGGGTTGTTCGCAGACTGGGCAACATACCTGACCACATCTGTTGAGCTTGCCTCTGGCATAAGAGGAGATTCCCCCTTCATGCCCCTTTTCTGGAAGATACTCATAGCCTTTATACCGACACAGCTTCCACTGGGGATTTTAGAAGGCGCAATGACGGCAGGCATGGTTGTTCTGCTTTATAAAAAGAGACCTGACCTGCTTGTAAAGATGCGGGTATTAAAGGCTGAGGAGGTAGCGGCATGAAAGTTCAAAGTTCAAAGTTCAAGATTCAAACTTTAGGATTGGTCTTTTTCTGCTGTATTGTCCTGCTCGGTCCTCAGTTTCACCTATTCACCTATTCACCCATTCACCCATTCACCCATTCACCTATTCACCTATTCACCTATTCACCCACTTTAGCCTTTGCATCTGACAAATGGCCGGGTGTTGACGAATCAGTGGTAGAAAAGTTTGCTAAGGAGCATGGCCGGGAGGCAAGGGAACCCTTTATAAATACGGATCAGGGAGACTTGCTTTTATTTGTCTTTCTCCTCGCAGGAACAGTCGGCGGTTTTATCGCAGGATATTACTGGAAGGAATTAACATCAAACAGAAAACAGCAGCGGACAAATGGAAATATTTAGCGAACATTTTAAAAAAGACCATATGCTCTCAAAGGTTGACGCCAGGTTAAAACTTGGCGTCAGCCTGTTTGTCTTAGCTATGGTTTTGAGCTATAAGGGGATTGTGTTTCCCTTGCTGATATTATGCGTAAGCCTTGCAGTCTGCGTCAGGATAAAAATTCCGATGAGGATGTTTCTCCTAAGATTTTCAGAACCTGTTTTTATCGCATCTGTCATAATATTGCTTAAATTCCTGTTCTCAGGGCAGGAAGCAATGTTTTCCATAAAAATATTCGGCATTGTAATAACTGGATATAAAGACGGCCTAACGGACGGCTTGCAGATAGCCTGCAGGATTTTGGGCGCAGTATCCATCATAGCTGTACTTGGATTTTCAACGCCATTTACCGAAATTATGGCAGCACTATCATGGATGAGATTCCCCAGAAGTTTTATAGAAATACTCATGCTTGCGTATCGGTATATCTTTGTTCTTCTTGAAGACGCTATGGTCATTTATAATGCCCAGAAAAACCGCCTCGGTTACTCAAGCATAAGGCGTGGACTCGGCTCATTCGGCACCCTCGCCGGATCCTTAATGCTTAAGGCATTTGAGCACAGCCACAATATAACAGTGTCAATGATTCAAAGGGGCTATGACGGCAATATGCCCGCCCTAAAACATAAGCCATTTAAACTGTCAGAGGTTGCCGTCTCGGCACTGGCTATAACAGCAATAGGGATTATATGGAAAATATAAAAAACAGTCAGATAAGACTATCTGTAAATATTAATTCATTTAAATATCCTGACAGCACAGTAGCCCTGTCTGATATAAGCCTTGAGATAAAAAGGGGAGAATTCATCGGCATACTGGGTTCAAACGGTTCAGGAAAAACAACATTATTAAAGATAATGGATGGACTGCTAAAAGATTTCGAAGGCAGTGTAATTCTTGATGGCATGAATATAAAAAAACTTTCGCCGAGGGAGATATATAGAAAGGTTGGTCTTGTCTTTCAAAACCCTGATGACCAGCTTTTTGCTGCTACAGTGTTTGAAGATGTAGCATTCGGACCCATAAATATGGGTTTTTCAGAAGACGACGTCATTAATAGAGTTAGCAATGCCCTTAAACAAGTGGAGATGGATGGATATGCAAAAAAATCCATTCACAATCTCAGCTTCGGACAGAAAAAAAGGGTATGTATTGCAGGGCTTCTTGCTATGGGACATGAGATACTGCTTCTTGACGAGCCAACTGCTGGATTAGATCCAATGGGAGAGTATAAAATGATGAATCTCCTTACAAAACTGAACAAGGAAAATGGAGTAACCATTGTCATGGCCACACACAGCGTTGACCTTGTCCCATTATTCCTCGACAGGCTCTATATTTTAAGCAAGGGGCGTGTTGCAAGAGGAGGCACTCCAGAGGATGTCTTCACAGCACCCGAAGACATGTCAAATGTAAAACTCAGGCTACCTCAGATTGCAGAACTGATTTACAGACTAAAGCATGAAGATAACCTGCCATTTGAGAAAATTCCCCTCACCATCGGTGGGGCAAGAAAAGAGATAGCAAGGTTGTATGCGTAAAGGGTACGTACAGGTCTACACCGGCAATAGCAAAGGAAAAACTACGGCAGCCCTTGGTCTTGCATTGAGGGCAGCAGGCGCAGGACTCAAGGTATTCATTGCACAATTTATTAAAAAGAGGAAATGCAGCGAACACAAGGCACTGGATAGATTTAAAGACCTGATTACTATCAAACAGTACGGAACAGGATTTATAAAGGGTGGAAGACCTACGAAATCAGAGATCGAAGCTGCCAGAAAAGGATTTGAGGAAGTGAAAGGCATAATTTTATCCAAAACCTATGACATGGTGGTACTGGATGAGATAAATGTCGCAATACACCATAAACTCATAGATGTCCAAGACATTGTGGATATGTTAAATTCAAAGCCTTCGAACATAGAGATTGTTCTTACAGGCAGATATGCCGATGAGAAAATTATAGAAATGGCAGACCTTGTCACAGAAATGAAAGAAATAAAGCATTACTATAAAAGAGGAGTAAAGGCAAGAAAAGGCATAGAGTTGTGAGAATAAGCAATAAAAAGAGACATCTTCGCTCAGGATATACCACAGGCGCTTGCGCAGCCGCTGCGGCAAAAGCAGCAGCAATTTTAGCGGTCCGCAATTGGCAGTCGGCAGTCGGCAGCGTAGAGATTCCATTGCCTGACAGAACAAGGATTGCATTGAAAATTCATAGTTCAGGATTCAATGCCGATGACGACTCGGCATTTGCATCTGTGATAAAAGACGCCGGGGACGATCCTGATGTGACAAATGGAGCGGAAATTATTGCGGCAGTGCGAATCATAAAGCAGCTTAAGCAACGAGGAGACCATCAGAGATTTGCAGGCGCGGCCATAGAGTCGGGACTATACCATACACCGAAGTTAATTATTAAAGGCGGTAAGGGCGTAGGTATAGTAACAAAGCCGGGGCTTCCTGTTGTTGTAGGCGGGCCGGCGATAAATCCTATGCCAAGAAAGATGATCCAAGAATCAGTGATGGAAGCGGTTTCAAATTTAGGAGGAGGGGATTGTCCCAGATTTACAGGCGCATCTATAAAACCGGCACAGTTTCCTGCATCAGCTATTGAAATTACTATATCTGTTAAAGACGGCGAGATTATTGCAAAAAAAACCCTAAACTCGCGTTTGGGCATCATCGGAGGCATTTCTATACTCGGCACAACCGGCATTGTAAGACCTATATCCTCAGAGGCATGGACTGCGACTATAACATATTCGATGGATGTTGCAAAGGCTATGGGGCATAATGAGATAGTTTTATCTGCAGGGCGGGCATCAGAGAAAGCGCATATGGAAAGGTTTAAGTTTCCTGAAGAATGTTATGTGATGATGGGAGATTATCTTGAGTTCGCTCTTGTTGACGCTAAAAAGCATGGATTTAAAAAAATACACCTATGCGCCCAATGGGCAAAAATGCTTAAAATCGCAATGTCAACACCCCAGACTCACGTGAGGCATGGAGCGCTTGATACCAAAAAAGCGGTAATGTTTTTAAAATCTCTCGGTATTGTAATTCCTAATGATATGCAGTTTAACACCGCCAGAGAGATATTTGATTCAGCAATCAGTCATCAGCCGTTAGCGCTCGCAGTGCTTTGTAAAACAGCCCAAAAATATGCTGAGGAAATAGCGTCCGGCATACCTGTTATTACCTATTTAGTATCATATGATGGAGAAATAATAGCAAATGCTAAGTAGTTTGTGCGTATTGTGTATGTGTATATAAATGCGATATAATGTGCTAAAAGGAGGCACAAAATGAGAGCTACTGTAGATATAGATGAAAAGCTTTTTAATGAGGCAAAGCAGATTACAAAGATTAAAACCAAGAAAGAGCTGATAAAAGTTTCTCTTTCTGAAATAATAAGGCAAAAGCGGCTGGAGCATCTAATAAGTCTTTTTGGCGCATCACCCATAGATATTACACAAGAAGATTTAGAGGAATTCAGAAAAGATGAGCGATAAGAAGTTTATTATTGATACATCGCTATGGATAAAGTGTTTTAGAGAGACAGACAGCGCTCTTCATAGTTACATCTCCTCTCTCGTTATCGGCAAAAAGATTTATATTTCTGAACTTATAGCGCTTGAATTGCTAAGAGGCGCAAAATCAGACAAACAATACAATATGCTTTACGAAGACCTGTTTGCGATTCCAATCCTTGAACTCACTGGGGATGTATGGGAAGTCGCTTATAAATTGTCCTATAAACTTAGGAAAAAGGGCGTTAACGTTCCTTTGGCGGATATTTTAATATCGTCAATAGCTTTACATTATAAATGCTCATTGCTTCATTCCGATAAGCATTTTAAGCTTATAGCGGAGCATACGGCTTTGAAAGAACAAAGTTTATAGCGTTTTATCTGTTTAATTATGACCTAAATTGAGCGATTTTGTAAGGCAGGCACTGCTACAAGACTTTAAAAAGTGTTGACCTTAATGTTGCACAGACAGCAAGGACTAACATGCTTCAAAGCCTTTACAAGCGACAGGAAACCGTATTCATGCAGAGTATAAATGTTTTAACAGAGACTTGAATCCAATGCTGAATACGATATGGTGGTATGAAA
>CALGPO010000008.1 GCA_937960465.1 uncultured bacterium | reverse complement strand
GTCTCGCTTGCAACTGACGGAATAATCGCAGGGGTTGGGTTTGTCATTGTGTTTGTCCCTGTGATTTTTGCCATGATGTTCTTCATCACTTTCCTCGAAGGAAGTGGGTATATGGCAAGGGCTGCCTTTGTTATGGACAGGGCTATGCATGCGATTGGACTGCACGGCAAGTCGTTTATTCCGATGCTTCTCGGATTCGGATGCAATGTGCCTGCTATCTATGCAACAAGGGTGCTTGAAAATCCAAGTGACAAGGCGCTTACATCATTGCTCATTCCGCTGATGTCCTGCGGTGCAAGGCTTCCTGTTTATGTAGTTTTTATAGGAGCTTTTTTCACGGCTTATGCAGGAACAGTTCTATGGTCATTGTACGTGATGGGAATCGCGCTTGCGGTGTTAATGGGGATTATATTCAAGAGAACCCTCTTTAAGGGAGAATCTCCCATGTTCATAATGGAACTTCCTCCATATAGAATGCCTTCATTCAGGAGTCTTATGATACACACATGGGAAAAGGGAAAACACTTTCTTATTAAGGCAGGAACGTATATCCTCGCTGTCTCAATTCTTGTATGGTTCCTTTTGAACCTGCCGTGGGGAATAGAGAACAAAAAGGATTCGTACCTCGGAAAAATGGGACAGGTAATAGCTCCCGCACTTGAGCCTCTCGGCTTCGGCAACTGGGAAGCAGCCTCGTCGCTGGTTTCGGGTCTTATCGCCAAAGAGATAGTTGTCGGGACGATGGGAGAGATATATGTCCAAAAGCTGGATGACGACAAGAAAGAAAAACCGTCACTGACTGACGATCTTAAGGAGATCGGAACATCATTGGCGGGCGCAGCAAAAGATTCGGTTGCGAACATATTTTCGACCTTCGGGATAACGAGCCTTAGCAGCGAGGAATCTACTGAAGAGACCGAGGAAAGAACGCCTCTCAGGGACATGATTAAAACACAGTTCACGCCGCTAACCGCTTACGCCTTCATTACATTCGTCCTGCTCTATATGCCATGCGTCGTGGTTGCTATAGCGATGAGGCAGGAGTTCGGGACATGGAAGTGGTTCGGGATCGCGTTCGTGTATCAGATGGCGCTGGCATGGATTGTGGCGTTCATAATATATCAAGGCGGAAAAATAATCGGATTGGGATAATTGAGGAGGTTAAGATGGGATTTGTAGATATAGCATTAATGGCCGTAATCATCTCAGGAGCGGTATATCTCTTATACCGCTCCGTATGGAAGAAAAAAGGGCACTGTCCGGGCTGTGATTCTGAGACATGCAATAAAAACATGCGATAAAAAAAATAGATGATATGTGATAAAATAACACATGAAAATACCAAGGGTCATGTCCACTCAGCATCCCGACAATGTCCTTCTGCCCTTCTTTGCAGAAAGCCAGGATATGTCTGGTGATGATGAAATTCAGGAGGCATACTATGCCTTTTCACATCTTGCATGCGACGAGCAGATGTGGGACTGCGAGGGCAAGGAGGTCGACGACTTTGTTGTAAGAAAACTCCTCACCAAATATGAGCATTTCTTCCAGCAAACAAAACTCGGCGAAGATGTATTCCTTACATTGAGAGTTCCAAACCCTGATGTGGAAAAGGAAGAGGCAAAAGTGCTCATCGAGACCCTCGAAAGCATACCCCGCTCATGCGATGCAGCAAGGCTCTTTTACGGCAAAGATATCCCTCCCATCTTTGAGGTGATCCTTCCCATGACAATGTCATCGCAAAGCCTGAACAGAATTTATTATTACTACAAGGACTTTGTTGTCGGCAAGCAAAATCAGCCGTTTTATCCGGGGGATATAACTATATCCGAATGGATTGGTGAGTGCAAGCCTGAGAAGATCAATGTAATCCCGCTCTTTGAAGACAAGGAGCATCAGCTTGAGGCGCACAATATAATGAGAGAATATCTAAAAGGCAAGGACATCAAGCATCAGAGGGTATTTATAGCGAGATCGGACCCTGCCATGAACTATGGGATGGTAAGCGCCATCCTTTGCAACAAGATTGCCCTCCAGCGATTGAGAAGGCTTTCTGAAGAAACAGGGGTCAAGATATACCCGATACTGGGCGCCGGCTCTGCTCCTTTCAGAGGGCATCTTGCACCGGACACAATCGACATGATATTGGAGGAGTATCCCGATGTCCAGACATTTACCATACAGTCGGCATTTAAATACGACCACCCTGTTGCTTCTGCAATCTCTGCAGTCAATAAACTCAAGGCATCCCGGATGATGAGAGGCTATGATATAGATGAAGGCAAGTGCATAGAGATTATCGATAAAGTGGCAGTGGAATACAAAAGGGTTATAGAACATCTTGCTCCAATCATTAATTATGTGGCAGGTTTTGTCCCCAGAAGAAGAATGCGTAAACTTCATGTGGGATTGTTTGGATATGCCAGAAGCGTAGGGAAGGTAACACTGCCAAGGGTTATTAGTTTCTGTACTGCATGCTATTCTATAGGGCTTCCGCCAGAAATCCTCGGATTAAATGTGCTTACCCCTGAAGATATTGCGTGCATGAAGGATATGCATGTCAATTTTATGTTCGATATGAAAACTGCCATGTCATACTTCAATGAGGATGTGCTCACAATATTGCCTGATGAAGTAAAATCGTCTCTAAAACTGGACTGGGGCGATTATAAGATTAATTCCGAGCATAAAGCCATTACATCAAGAATCGTCAAAGCCGTCAGAGACAAGGACAGCTCCAATTTGCAAGGCATGCTTGTGGAAGCAGCCCATATAAGGAAATTCCTCGGATAGCAGGACAGAGGGGAATAACCTTCCCTCTTTATTAACAACAAATAAATCAAAAAAGGAGAGAAAATGGAGAAGGCAAGTACAGGAAACACCGTAAAAGTTCATTACACAGGCAGGCTGACTGATGGAACAGTTTTTGATTCTTCAAAGGATCGCGAGCCTCTTGAGTTCAAACTGGGGGAGGGTCATCTCATCAGGGGCTTTGAGAGCGCAGTAGAAGGAATGTCGGTTGGAGAGCAAAAGACGATAAACATTCCTGCTGATGAGGCATACGGCCCTCACAGGAGCGATCTTGTCGTTCATATCGAGAGGTCTCAGATTCCGCCGGACATTGCACCGTCAATCGGAATGAACCTTCAGATAAGACAGCCAAACGGAGTAATAAATGTAGTCATAACAGATATGGATGAGTCGAGCATCACCTTAGATGCAAATCATCCCCTGGCAGGCAAGGATTTAACATTCGATATAGAGCTTGTAGCGATAGCCTGATCCACAAACAAGACAAAGGTTTGGCTATAAGGTTATAGAGGCATTTGACAGAGAGGATGTAATACTCAAATTCAAGGGTTCTTCCCAAACCTTTATCTTTTTGATATACTTTTTTTACACAATAAGGAGGTGTCCCATGCTTGTAATTGCTGAAAATCTTAATGTGAGGAATAAGGCTTACATGGAGGCTGTTAAGAACCGCGATAAAAAGACCATAGAATCATTTGCTAAAACACTTGCTGAAAAGGGCGCTGACATAATCAATGTCCAGTGCTCCCTTGACGGCAGCGGCGATGAAGAGATGCTTCCATTGGTTGCAGAGGCTGTTCAGAAGGCAGCAGAACTGCCGCTCTGTCTTGATTCGAGGAATGCAGAGGCCTTGAAAAAGACCCTAACTGTATGTAAAGAGCCTCCTTTGATAAATTATCTCTCTGCAGATGAAAAAAATGCCGATGAAATCCTTTCCCTTGTAAACAGATACAAGGCAAATCTCATAATCAGGGCATTAAAAGGGACTGTGCCCACAACCCTTGAGGCCAAGCTCCTTATTCTGGAGGATCTGATAGAAAAGGCTAATGCTGCCGATATTCCCAATGAAAGGTTGTTTGCAGACCCGTCCGTGGTGCATATAGGCGGGGGTATAGGACAGGAACATCTCCTTAATACCCACGAGTGCATAATAGCCCTTAATGAAATGGTCGATCCTCCTATAAACACTATTGCGTGGATATCCAATGTATCAACAGGACTGCCCAAAAAGTTAAAATCCCATGTAAATGCAGGATTCCTCTGCTACATTGCGGGAGCAGGACTGGATGCTGCCATGGTGGATGTAACGGACGCAGAGGTAATGAAGACCGTATATCTGATAAGGTCATTCAGGGACGAGGTGGTATTTTCGCCTGCTGATATTTCATAAAGGGGGTTATCACAAGGGAGACAAAGTCCCCCTTGTGCTGTAGCCATGCTTAAACTCCGTGACGGTATAATAGAGCTTTATAAAAAGGTTGCCACATCCATTCCTGGCGATGTGGAAGATGCGTTAAAGACAGCCTATTCAAACGAGACAGAACACCTCGCAAAAGAGTCTCTGGATATAATTCTTCAGAATATCAAGATCGCAAGGACAACATCCCGTCCCATATGTCAGGATACAGGATTCCCTGTGTTTTATGTTAAAGTCCCAAAGGGATTAAGTCATCAGCTTGTCAGGGATATTATAATGGATGCCACCCGCATTGCCACAAATAAAATACCATTAAGGCCCAATGCCGTAGATGTAATAACCGAGAAAAATACGGGGGACAATGTTGGGGACTACTTCCCTTTTGTCTATACAGAGGAGACAGAAGAGCAGTCCCTTATTGTTGATCTCATGTTAAAGGGAGGAGGATGCGAGAATCTGGGGCAGACATATAAGCTACCAGCGGTTTTAACATTCGGAGACAAAGAAGCAATAGCTGAGCGCGATTTTGACGGAGTGAGGAAATGTATTTTAGACGCTGTTTTTAAGGCTCAGGGCAGGGGATGTCCGCCATATACTATTGGTGTTGCTATAGGCGGCGCAAAGGATCAGGTGGCATTCCTCTCAAAAAAACAACTGATAAGAAGGATTCCAGACATACACCCTAATGCTGCAATAGCCGAACTCGAAAATAAAATCCTGAACGATATCAACAGACTCGGCATAGGCACTGCAGGATTAGGAGGCATAACCACAGCCATTGGTATAAAAATCGCAACAGCCCACAGGCACCCTGCTTCATATTTTGTGGATATATCATTTTCATGCTGGGCAAACAGAAGGGGAAGGCTGATATGGTAAGTTCAGAAGACGGAAGTCAGAAGACAGAAGCCAGAACATTAAAAACACCATTATCAAAAGATGATGTTCTGAATCTTAAGATTGGCGATATGGTGTTAATAAACGGTCTGGTTGTTACAGGAAGGGATAAGGTTCACAAATTCCTTGCTCATGAAAAGCCTGATAAGAAAGACATCCCCTTTGAACTCTATGGCGGGATAATCTACCACTGCGGCCCTATAATCAAAAAGGTGGACGATACTTATAAATTAATAGCTGCAAGCCCTACAACGAGCATGAGGGTTGAGATGTATGAAGCAGATGTCATTAAGGCATACGGCATTAGAGGTATAGTAGGAAAAGGCGGAATGGGCGAAAAGACCCTGAATGCGATAAAGGAATACGGGTGCGTGTATCTGCATACAATTAGCGGTGCAGCAGCATATCTTGCAGACAGGATCAAGAATGTTAGAGATGGGTGGAAGATAGAGGAATTCGGTGCACCAGAGGCAATGTGGTTACTGGAGATGGAGGACTTTCCAGCAATAGTCACTATGGATGCCGCTGGAAATAGTCTGCACAAAGACATAGAAAAAATATCCCTCACAAAATTAAAAAGGTTGTTTTTAGAAAAAAGGGAATCAGAATGAGATTCTTTATTGCTGGCGGGACAGGTTTTATTGGCAGCCATTTGGTGGCTGCCCTTAGCAAAGGGGAATATGCTTGTCGGTGTTTGGTCAGGACAGAGGAGAGGGCTGCAGTTTGCAAAAGGGCGGGCTTTGAAGCAACCATAGGCGATATTACAGACAGGGAAAGCCTGAGAGGAAAACTCGATAATTGCGATATAGTTGTCCACCTTGTTGGCATTATCGAAGAAAAGGGTGATATGACATTTGAGAATGTTCATGTTGAAGGGACAAGAAATCTTATAGAAGAGGCAAAAAGGGCAAACATAAAACATATTTTTTATCAGAGTGCACTTGGCACTTCCATAGACTCGTGGGCAAAGTATTACAAGACAAAGGCAAAGGCAGAAGATATTGTAAGGACATGCGGCATTCCCTACACTATATTTAGACCATCCCTTGTCATCGGAAAGGGTGATGGTTTTACAGAAAAACTCAAAGAGCTTGTCCGTCTCGGACCCTTTGTCCCGATCCCGGGCAGCGGCAACGGGAAACTTCAGCCCATATATGTGGAAGATTGGGTGAAATGTTTTTTGACATTATTTTCAAACGGTTCACGGTTCACGGTTTATGGTTCACAGATTTACGAGTTTGGCGGTCCTGAACATCTCACATACAATGAAATAGTTCTGCAGCTTATGGAGGCAATGCGGATACACAAACCATTGGTGCATATACCTGTAAAGCTGATAAAACTGAGCCTGCCTTTTTCAGCAATATCTCGTAAGATAGGCAGCCTGCTCGGCAAAAAAATACCTATAGTTACAGGCGAACAACTCAGTCTTCTGCAGGCGGATAACATCTGCGATATGGATTCTGTGGAAAGGAATTTCGGTTTCGTCCCGATGACATACAGAGAGGCACTAAAAAAGTTCATAGTTCGTGGTTCATAGTGAAAGATATGCAATGAACTATGACTTAAATTGAGCGATTATATATTCAGACCTGTCTGCGTGCAACGCACAGGCAGGTTTGTAAGGCAGGTGCTGCGGAAAGACTTTAAACTCCGCACTTGTATTAACATTTATCTTGTATCCGTCATCTACTACATTGGATACTTGATGGATGATGCATC
>CALGPO010000007.1 GCA_937960465.1 uncultured bacterium | reverse complement strand
AGGCAGAAACGAACAGATAAAAGAGGCGGTTAACAGATATGGTTACAGCCAAAAAGAGGTTGCAGATTATCTTGGCTTGTATTATACAACAATAAGCAGGATTGTAAATAATAAATAGTAAAAGTAAAGACCTGACCCCATCGCCTTGTTTACACTTCTTTGAGTTCCCCGAACCCTTTTGCTGCACCGCTCAGGTGGGTACCCCGAGTTTTGGAAAGACAAAGAATTGAAGAATCACCCATATCAGGATTATTCCTGCTCCGATGAGTATGTCGTTCATTCTTTCTTACCTTCTTTTTCCTGACCCTTGCCTTGATCTTTTTCTTTTATGTCCTGATAATCGATAAATTCTATAATAGCCATTGGCGCTCTGTCGTTGACTCTCTGTCTTGTCTGGACTATCCTCAGATAACCGCCGTTTCTGTTTGCAAACCTCGGAGCTATATCCGAAAAGAGCTTTGCCACAACAGTCCTGTTAGGAATATAGGACATTACCATCCTCTTGGAATGGAGGTCGCCGCGCTTGCCAAAGGTAACAAGCTCCTCTGCTATGCCTTTAATCGCCTTTGCCTTTGCCAGTGTTGTCTCTATCCTCTGGTGCTCGAAGAGGGACGATACGAGTCCCCTCAGCAATGCCTTTCTCTGGTTCGCTGTTCTATTGAAACTGCTGCCTGCTACTTTATGACGCATTATTTACCTCCCCTCACCAGTTCATCCATATCTATTCTCATGCCGAAATTCAATCCCATGCCTATAAGTATTTCCTTTATCTCATTCAGGGATTTGCGGCCAAAGTTCTTTGTCCTGAGCATTTCGTATTCTGTCTTCTGGACAAGGTCTCCAATTGTTTTTATATTGGCATTTTTGAGGCAGTTATATGCCCTGACAGAGAGTTCCAGTTCATCGATGCTCTTCAGCAGGTTCTCATTCAAAGATGGATTGGATGCAGATGCAATCATGGATCCTGCTGTCTCTTCGGTTATCTCCTCTTCCTCTACAAAAATAAACAGGTCAAGGTGGTCCATGAGTATCGATGCTGCATCGCTCACTGCCTTCTCAGGGGTTATGCTTCCGTCGGTCCACACCTCCATGATAAGCCTGTCATAATCCGTAGCCCTTCCCACCCTTGTCTTCTCAACCCAGAAGTTCACCTTTTTGATAGGGCTGAATACAGAATCTATGGCAAGCACATCGATGGGAAGACCCTCTTCTTTGTTGATCTCTGCCGGCACATAGCCCTTTCCTTTTTTCACGTACATCTCTATTTCCAGTGTGACGCCGTTGTCAACTGTAGCGATATGATGTTCTCTATTCAAAACCTCGGCACTGGGGTCTGTCTCGATATCAGCGCCTGTTACAACCTTTGGTCCCTTTACTTTCACAATTGCAGTCTTCCTTCCATCCCCATACACCTTGAACCTCAGTTTCTTTATGTTCAAGATAATATCGACAACATCTTCCTTTACACCCTTTATGCTAGAAAATTCATGCAGAACACCCGGTATTCTCAGTGCAGTAACAGCAGCACCCTCTATCGAGGAAAGCAAGATCCTTCGCAGTGAATTTCCTATGGTAGTACCGAACCCGCGCTCAAGCGGCTCTACAACCAGTTTGCCGTAAGAATCGGTAAGGGTTTCCTCATCAAAGTTAATCTGTTTGGGTAACTGAAAGCCCTTTTTGACAAGATCCATGTAAGGCCTCCTATGCCTGTAAATTGCACTTTTAATTTTTCCTAAAAATAAAAACCGAGTCGGTTATCCCCGGTATCCTGAGATTAAAAGTCTTACTTCGAATAAAACTCTACTATAAGCTGCTCATGGACAGGCAGTTGCATCTCTTCCCGCGAAGGAATCCTGACAAACTTACCCTTCATATTCTGCATGTCCACCTCTATCCATTCCGGAAATCCCTTATGCTCCGCCATTGACAGGCTATCGGATATTACCTGCAAATGCCTGCTGGCCTCCCTGATCTCGACCACATCGCCGGGACTGAGGAGATAAGAGGGTATATCGACTGTTCTGCCATTGACAAGGAAATGCCCGTGCTTCACAAGCTGCCGAGCCTCTCTCCTGTTTGTCGAAAATCCCATTCTATAGACAACGTTATCAAGCCTTCTCTCAAGCAACTGCAGTAGGGCCTCGCCTGTCACACCTTTCATACGTGATGCCTTTTTAAAATATATCCTGAACTGATTCTCCATCACGCCGTATATCCTTCTGACCTTCTGCTTTTCCCTCAACTGTATGCCGTAGTCAGAAAGCTTCCCCCTGCTCTGTCCGTGCTGTCCGGGGGCGTATTTTCTTTTTTCAGCCGCACATTTGTCAGTGTAGCATCTACTGCCCTTTAAAAAGAGCTTTTCTCCTTCTCTCCTACACAATCTGCATAATGCACCGGTATATCTTGCCATTATACCCTCCTCCTTTTCGGTGGCCTGCAGCCGTTGTGCGGGACAGGGGTAACATCCTTAATCAATGTTATCTCAAGCCCTGCTGCCTGAAGTGCGCGGATTGCCGTCTCTCTGCCAGCGCCTGGGCCCTTTACATAAACATCCACATGCTTGAGTCCCATCTCCATTGCCTTTTTCGCTGCTGTCTCAGACGCCATCTGCGCAGCAAAAGGGGTGCCTTTCCTTGACCCCTTGAAACCAAGACTTCCTGCACTCGACCATGCTATCACATTGCCGCCCTGGTCGGTTATGGTAATTATTGTATTGTTAAAAGTGGTCTGTATATGGGCCGAGCCACTGGGTATATTCTTCTTAACCTTTTTACCTGCTCTCTTTTTCTGGGCCATCAAATAAACTCCTCCTTCTTTATGTTTTCCTCTGGCTTACTTCTTCTTGACCGCAAGTTTTCTCGGACCTTTTCGTGTCCTCGCATTGGTCCTTGTCCTCTGTCCTCTCACAGGCAGGTGGGCCTTATGCCTAAGTCCCCTATAGCAACCGATATCAATAAGCCTCTTTACAGCCATCGCTATTTCACGCCTCAGGTCACCCTCTACCTTATAATCCCTTTCTATAAGGCTCCTTATTTTGACAATATCCTCATCGGTAAGGTCTCTCACCCTCGTGTTCGGGTTTACATTTGTTTCTGCAAGTATCTTATTGGATAAAGACCTTCCAATGCCGAATATGCGTGTAAGTCCTACTTCCACACGTTCACTCTTCGGCAGGTCAACACCAGCTATTCTCGCCATAAAAACTCCTTCTTTATTTTAATTTGAAATCTGAAATTTCAAATTTGAGATTTTTATTATCCCTGCCTCTGCTTATGTCTTGGATTTTCGCAGAGAATTCTTACAACACCTTTTCTCTTGACAACCTTGCATTTAGAACATATAGGCTTTACAGACGGCCTTACCTTCATACAAACCCTCCACAGTAATATAGGTCATATAAGTCGTATGGGGTCACATACCCTACTTAAATCTATAAGTAATGCGTCCCTTTGTAAGGTCATATGGAGAAAGCTCCACAGTAACCTTGTCTCCAGGCAGTATCTTTATAAAATGCATCCTCATCTTGCCGGATACATAGGCAAGTATCACCTGCCCGTTCTCAAGCTCTACCTTGAACATTGCATTCGGCAAGGTTTCTACGATAGTTCCCTGTAGTTCGATATTTTCTTCTTTCGACATATTTTAAACTTATAATTATACCTATCTTATTAGAGTTTAGTCAAGATTTTAGCGCCATTCTTTGTTATTGCAACTGTATGCTCATAATGGGCTGACAGGCTGCCGTCTGCAGTAATCGCTGTCCAGCCGTCATCCAGTATCCTAACGTCGGGGCCTCCGGCATTAACCATTGGCTCAACTGCTATGGTCATACCCTCTTTTAACCTCGGTCCCTGTCCCGGCTTTCCGAAGTTAGGAACCTGCGGCTCTTCGTGGAGCGAACGACCAATGCCGTGCCCGACAAATGCCCTCACCACCGAAAAACCATTGGACTCCACATGATCCTGTATTGCAGCAGATATATCGGAAACCCTGTTTCCGGCTACCGCCTTTTCAATTCCCTTGTAGAAGGCTTCCTCTGTCACCATGATAAGCCGTGATGCATCAGGACTTATATCTCCAACAGGAATAGTCAAGGCCGCATCACCATAAAATCCGTCCAGTATCGCCCCTAAATCTATGCTCACAATATCACCGCTTTTTAGTCTTGTTGCCCTGGATGGTATCCCATGCACAACCTGCTCGTTTACAGATATGCATACACTTGACGGATACCCTCTGTATCCCTTAAAGGCAGGGATTGCACCCCTCTTATCTATTTCCCTGTCCACATACGCCTCTATATCGGCAGTGGATATGCCTGCCTTAACAAAGGCTTTGAGACCTTCCAGAATCTCTGCCACTATACGGCATGCAGCGGCGATCTTATTTATTTCTGACTGAGATTTGATTATTATCACATCTGCTTACTGCTTAATGTTTCAGCCTCTTCTGCCCTTTAGCCTTCCCCTCTTAAGGAAGCCCTCATAAGACCTTGTTACCAGATGGGATTCTATCTGCGAAACAGTGTCAAGAGCGACTCCAACAGCTATGAGAAGGGATGTGCCTCCGAAATAGAAAGGCACATTGAATTTTTTTATTAAAAGCTCGGGCATGACGCATACAACGGCCAGATAAACCGCACCGACAAAGGTAAGCCTTGTAAGCACCCTGTATATATACTCCGAGGTCTTCTGACCGGGCCTGATCCCTGGAATAAAACCGCCATGTTTTTGTAAGTTGTCTGCGATATCCACAGGATTGAATATTACTGCTGTGTAAAAATAGCTGAAGAAGAATATAAGTCCAACATACAGCGTTGTGTACATTACGGTGCCGGGTGATAATTGCTTTGCTATGCCCTGAACCCATGGTATGCTGATAAAGCCTGCAACAGTTGCAGGAAACATTATTATGGATGATGCGAATATGGGAGGGATAACTCCCGATGTATTGATCTTTAAAGGCAGATGGGTTGTCTGTCCGCCGAAGACCTTTCTGCCCACAACCCTTCTTGCATACTGCACAGGTATCTTCCTCTGTCCCCTCTCTATGAATATAATCCCGCCAACAACTGCAAACATCATTGCGGCAAGTATAAGCACAAAGAATACGGAAAGCTCGCCTGCCCTCACGAGGTTAAATGTGCTGACTATTGCATTGGGGAATCTGGCGACTATTCCTGCAAATATTATCAGGGATATGCCATTGCCAATGCCCCTCTCAGTTATCTGCTCGCCGAGCCACATCAGAAAGGCAGTACCTGATGTCAGGGTAATCATGGTAAGAAGCCTGAACGACCATCCGGGGTTCTGTATAAACTGGCCGCCTGACATGCCTTCAATACCGATTGCTATACCTAAAGACTGAATGGCGGCTATGACAACAGTGGCATACCTCGTATATTTAACGATCTTCTTTTTGCCTGCCTCTCCTTCCTTTGCAAGCCTTCCAAGTGCAGGAATGACAACTGTCAGAAGCTGGAATATGATGGATGCACTGATATAAGGCATTATGCCGAGGGCAAAAATGGTAACCCTGGACAATGCACCGCCAGAAAACATATCGAAAAAACCCATAAGGGCTCCACCTCTTTCCGTAAGGAATTTGCTCAGGGCATCCCCATTGATCCCCGGTGTTGGTATGTGTGCTCCGATCCTATAAACAATGAGGAGGCTTAGTGTGAAAAGAACCCTGGCTTTGAGCTCAGGGATCTTAAATATATTTCTAATGTTTGCAAGGACTCTCAATGTTAAAGCACCTTTGAAGGCGAAAGTATTTTTGAAGGCGAAAGTATTTCGATCTTACCGCCGGCAGCATTTATTTTTGATACTGCAGAAGCACTAAAGGCATGGGCTTTTATGGTCAATGGTTTGTTTATAGTACCTTCACCGAGTATCTTTATGCCATCCTTTAAATCCTTTATAACTCTCTTCTCTAAAAGCGTCTCGGGAGTTATAATATCAATGTTGAGTTTTGCCAGATCACCAAGATTTAAAACCACATACACCTTCTTAAAGGGAGCATTCTTAAATCCCCTCTTTGGTAATCTCCTCTGCAAAGGCGTCTGACCGCCCTCGAATGAAGGCCCTTTTGTGCCTCCGGAACGAGACTTCTGTCCTTTATGCCCTTTTGTGGCTGTCTTTCCATGTCCTGAGCCTGGGCCACGACCTATTCTCTTAGACCGCCTTCTGCTGCCCTCTGCCGGAGCTAAACCCTGTATCTTCATGGTTATCTTTTCTAACCTCCTGCTTTAACTATTTAAACAGTTCGAACCGTTCAAACTGTTTATTATTCATTTGTCTCTTCTGCTGCAGGCTCTTCCTCTGATTTGCCCCTGAGCTTTAAAACAGCATCAGGGTTCTTCAGGTTTCCGAGCCCATCCAGTGTTGCCTTCACGGCATTAAACGGATTATGACTGCCGAGGGACTTTGCAACGATGTCGTGTATTCCCGCCACCTCAAAGACAGCACGAACAGGACCACCTGCGATCAGTCCTGTACCCTTCTTTGCAGGGTTCATAACCACAGAGTTCGAGCCGTACCGCCCGATAATCCTGTGGGGTATTGTTCCTTCCTTCAGTGGAAATCTCATAAGTCTTTTCTTTGCCTGTTCCACGGCCTTTCTTATGGCCTCTGGAACTTCTGTTGCCTTGCCTTTGCCAACGCCGACGATCCCGTTTTCATCTCCGACCACAACAAGGGCGCTGAATGAGAATCTTCTGCCACCCTTCACAACCTTGGCAACCCTGTTTATGTACACAACCTTGTCCTTTAAACTAAGCCCCTCGGCGTCAATCCTCTCACTCTTCACCATAACCTCCTAAAACTCCAGTCCGCCTTCCCTTGCGGCTTCAGCAAGGGCCTTTATGCAGCCATGATATTTATACCCGCCTCTGTCAAATACTACGCTCTTTATTCCGGACTTTGATGCCTTTAATGCAAGCAATTGACCGACTTTTTTTGCCATTGCCACATTACCTTTATTATGCCCCTTTTCCTCCTTGAACTCCTTATCGAGGGTTGAGGCAGAGACTATGGTATGTCCCTTCGTATCATCGATGATCTGGGCGTATATATGGTTAAGGCTTCTGAAGACACTGAGCCTCGGTCTCTCAGCTGTCCCGAAGACCTTCTTTCTTATTCTCGCATGTCTTCTTTCCCTTGCCAGTTCCTTAATATTCACCAACTTCCTCCGATTTATGATTTATGATTTATGATTTATGATTTTCAAATCTGCAATCTGCAATCACAAATCACCAATTACTTCTTTCCTGTCTTGCCGGCCTTCAGCTTGATCCTCTCGCCAGCATACCTGATGCCTTTGCCCTTGTAAGCATCGGGTGCCCTGAGTTCTTTAATGTTCGCCGCAACCTGCCCCAAAAGCTGCTTGTCAATACCGCTGAGGGTAATTGTCGTCTGTTTTTCGTCAACCTTTGCGCTAACACCGGCAGGTAGCTCAAATTCAACAGGATGGGAGTAGCCAAGTGTAAATACAATCTTATTGCCCTTCACCTGTGCCCTGTAGCCGATACCGGTTATCTCAAGCACCCTTTCATATCCTCTTGAAACACCATTCACCATATTGGATAGCAAACTGCGTGCAAGTCCATGGAGCGCCCTGTCCACCTTTGTATCTGAGCCTCTTTCTAACAGGAGCTTGCTGTCTGTAAGGGAGGCCTTAATGCCTTCAGGGAGGGAGTAACTCAGTTCGCCCTTCGGGCCTTTTACCTTGACCATATCATTTTTGATTTCGACATTTACACCCTGAGGTATCTCTATGGGTTGTTTGCCTATCCTTGACATCTATCTCTCCTTTTGCCTATTGGCTTTTCTACCATACATAGCACAGCACTTCGCCGCCAACGCCTTCATTCCGGCATCCCTTGTCGGTCAATATGCCCTTCGGCGTTGTGATAATTGCAATTCCGACCCCGCCCATTACCCGCGGCACGTCGCTCTTTCCAACATAAATCCTTCTTCCGGGTTTGCTTATCCTCTTAAGCCCTGATACCACAGGCTCGTTTTCAGAAGTATATTTAAGGGTCACCCTTAAAATGCCCTGTTTTTTATCCTTGATGATCTTATAAGACTTTATGAACCCCTCTTCCTTTAATATCTTTGCTATCTCAACCTTCATTTTGGAAGCAGGTATATCAACCTTCTCGCTCTTTATGAGAATCGCATTCCTCATTCGCGTCAGCATATCTGCAATTGGATCGGTGAGCATCTATCCTCCTTACTCCTTAATTCCTTGGTCTTACCAGCTTGATTTTGTTACCCCGGGTATCTGACCCTTAAGGGCAAGCGTCCTGAAACAAATTCTACAAAGGCCAAACTTCCTTATATATGCCCTTGGCCTGCCGCATACCTTGCACCTATTGTGAGCCCTTACCATGAATTTTGGCGGCCTTTTAGACTTCTCGATCATGCATGTCTTTGCCACAAAGTCCTCCTTTACCTTCTAAAAGGCATTCCGAATTGCCTCAGCAATGCCTTGCACTCTTCATCTGTTTTTGCAGATGTGCATATGGTGATGTCAAGACCATGCACCATCTCAACCTTATCATAGTCTATCTCGGGGAATATATACTGCTCCTTAAGACCGAAGGTATAATTGCCTTTTCCATCAAAAGACTTCCCGGAAAGTCCCTTGAAATCCCTTATCCTCGGCAATGCAAGGCTGATGAGCCTATCTAAGAATTCATACATCCTCTCACCCCTCAGAGTAACCTTACATCCAAGTGGAACTCCCTTTTTCAATTTAAAGCCTGCTATTGCCTTCTTTGACTTTGTTACAAGAGGCTTCTGTCCAGTAATTGCAGCAAGCTCTTTTTCTGCAGCATCGAGGAGCTTGATATTCTGGGTTGCCTCTCCAAGTGTAACGTGAACTACAATCTTTTCGAGCCTCGGAACCTGCATAATGCTTTTATATGAGAACTCCTTCATTATTGCCGGCACAATCTCTTTTGTATATTTTTCCTTCAGCCTGGGTGCCATTATCAGTCTATGACCTCCTTGCACTTCTTGCATGTCCTCAGTTTTCTTCCGTCGTCATATACCGTACTTCCTATCCTTGTGGGCTTATTGCATTTCGGGCACATAAGCATGACATTAGATATATGTATCGGTGCCTCTTTGGCGATTATCCCGCCCTGTGTATATTGCTTGCTCGGCTTCATATGTTTTTTTACGATGTTTAAGCCTTCAACAATAACACGCTCCTTTGTCGGCAGGACAGAAAGCACCCTTCCGCTCTTTCCCTTGTTCTTTCCTGCTATAACGAGCGCCATATCACCTTTTTTAATCCTTAAACCCACATTATCCTCCTACAGAACCTCCGGGGCAAGGGATATGATCTTCATGAATTCCTTCCATCTCAGTTCCCTTGCAACCGGACCAAATATTCTCGTTCCTATGGGCTCCATCTGGTTATTTATAAGAACGACTGCATTCTGATCAAATCTTATGTACGAGCCGTCAGGTCTCCTTGTCTCTTTCCTTGTCCTAACAACAACGGCCTTTGCCTTTGCACCCTTCTTTATATTGCCTTCCGGAATAGCCTCTTTCACGCTCACGACAATGATGTCGCCAAGCCTCGCATATCTCCTGTTAGAACCACCAAGCACCCTTATGCACTGAACCCTTTTGGCTCCCGAGTTGTCTGCTACTTCAAGAATGCTTCTATGCTGTATCATATCTATCTGCCCTCGCCTTTAACTATTTTGATTACTTGCCACCTTTTATCCTTGCTCATCGGCCTGCTCTCGATTATCTGAACCGTATCTCCAGCCTTACATTTATTTTCTTCGTCGTGCGCCTTGAACTTGGTAATCTTTTTAACCGTCTTTTTATATAATGGATGCTGAAATGTCCTTGTTACGGCAACAACCACGGTCTTGTCCATCTTATCGCTAACTACCTCACCTGTATAAACCTTCTTAGGCATTTTCCTGTACCCCTTTTTGTTTTTGAGTCATTACAGTAAGTACTCGTGCTATATCCTTGCGAACTGCGCGCACTCTCATATTATTTGATAGTTCTCCCTTTGAAAGCTGGAACCTCAGATTGAACAGTTCCTTTCTCAAATCCATCTCTTTCTGCTTTAATTCCTCTATTGAAAGTCCTCTAATCTCAGAAGGCTTCATGATATAGCCTCCTCTCTCTTTACAAATTTTGTTGCAACCGGCAGCTTCCGAGAGGCGCGTATAAATGCCTCTTTTGCAACCTCCTCGCTTATTCCCGATACTTCATACAGTATCCTTCCGGGCTTTACAACAGCAACCCAGTATTCGGGATTGCCCTTTCCCTTACCCATTCTTGTTTCGGCAGGCTTCTTGGTTATTGGCTTGTCAGGGAATATCCTTATCCAGACTTTGCATCCCTTTTTGGCATGCCTTGTTATGGCTACCCTGGCAGCCTCTATCTGGCGGCTTGTTATCCAGCCCGGCTCCATGGCCTTTATGCCGAACTCGCCAAAGGATACATCAGATCCCCTGTAAGCCTTGCCTTTCATATTGCCCTTCATCATCTTTCTGAATTTAACTTTCTTAGGCGCTAACATGTATTACTCTCCTAATGGCGAAGTTCCTGATTGCTCAGAGAGCACATCGCCGTGGTATATCCAGACCTTTATGCCTATCTTGCCGTAGGTTGTCCTCGACTCTGCAAAGCCGTAATCCACATCTGCCCTGAATGTGCTGAGGGGAACCCTTCCCTCTCTGTACCACTCTGAACGTGCTATTTCGGCGCCTGCAAGCCTTCCGGAACACTGTACCTTTATTCCAAGAGCACCAAACCTCAGGGCAGAGGATACTGCACGCTTTAATGCCCTTCTAAATGCAACCCTCTTTTCGAGCTGTAGCGCTATATTTTCTGCAACGAGCTGTGCATTTACTTCCGGCTTTCTTACCTCTTTTATATCGATGGTAATCTGTTTGCCTGTTATATCTTCTATTTCTTTTTTCAGCTTTTCTACTTCAGCACCCTTCTTACCTATTATTATTCCGGGTCTTGCCGTATATATTATAATCTTCAGTTTCTGACCCGGCCTCTCTATCTCTATCTTCGAAACACCTGCATGGAATAATTTCTCCTTAATCATACTGCGTACATTTATGTCCTCGATAAGACTGTCTGCATAGCCTTTTTTCTGGAACCACCGGGACTCCCACGTCCTTATTATTCCTATTCTGTTGCCTATTGGATTCGTCTTCTGTCCCATTATTCCTCCGACAGGATAATTGTTATATGAGATGTCCTCTTCTTAATCACATTTGCTCTGCCCATGGCACGGGGTTCCATCCGCTTCATAACAGGCCCCTGATCGACAAGGGCGGTCTTTACCTTTAATCTATCTATATCCACATGACTGTTCTTCTGCTCGGCGTTTGACATTGCCGATTTCAAAAGCTTCGCAATAAGCCCTGCACCTCTGTATGGCATATACCTGAGGGCTGTCAAAGCCTCTGATGCCCTCTTACCCCTTATCAGGTCTACAACCCTTCTCGCCTTTCTCGGCGTAATCTTTGCATATTTCAAAATTGCCCTTGATTCCATATCAATATCCTCTATTAGCCCTTCACCGATGTTGTCTTTTCTGAGCCTGCATGGCTTTTGAATGTCCTTGTTGGCGCAAACTCGCCAAGCTTGTGTCCAACCATATTTTCTGTAACATACACTGGTATGAACTTCCTTCCGTTATGCACTGCAAATGTAAAGCCTATAAATTCAGGTATGATCGTTGATCTCCTAGACCATGTCTTTATCATCTTCTTTTCTCCTGACGAAAGCATATCCTCCACCTTCTTTATCAGCTTTGGCTCCACATAAGGCCCTTTCTTTAAGGATCTCGGCACTTATTCCTCCTTTACTTCCTTCTCTTTACTATAAACTTGTCTGTTCTTTTGTTACGCCTTGTCTTGACGCCTTCCGGCTTGCCCCATGGAGAACATGCGGGCCTGCCTCCTGAAGACTTGCCTTCGCCGCCACCCAATGGGTGATCTATAGGGTTCATAGCAACACCCCTGACATGAGGCCTCTTGCCCAGATATCTTTTTCTTCCTGCCTTGCCGTATGTGACATTCTCGTGCTCGACGTTTCCGACCTGCCCAATGGTTGCCATGCATGAGGTCATGACAATTCTCACTTCTCCGGAAGGCATCTTTATCTGCGCGAACTTGCCATCCTTTGCTACAATCTGGGCGGCTGCACCAGCAGTCCTTACAAGCTTTGCACCCTGTCCTGGATTTAACTCTATATTATGGATCATTGTGCCGAGGGGAATGGCATTTATCGGCATTGCATTCCCCGGCTTTATTTCTGCATCCGGTCCTGCCATTATCGTATCTCCGACGCTAAGTCCCACAGGTGCGAGTATATACCTGTGCTCGCCATCCTTGTACTTAAGAAGGGCTATGCGCGCGGACCTGTTTGGATCATACTCTATTGTTTTAACAACAGCCGGTATTCCTATCTTATCGCGATTAAAATCTATCATCCTGTATATGCGCTTGTTTCCTCCGCCCCTCTGCCATGCTGTAACCTGTCCTGTGTTATTCCTTCCGCCTGTCTTCCTTAAAGGTGCAGAAAGAGGCTTGTAGGGACTATCGGCTGTTATGTCCTTGTAGTCTGATGAACTCTGGAATCTCCTTCCAGGTGATGTCGGATTATATTTCCTTATACCCATTTCTCTGTCTTCCTTCTTAGGTCTCGATGAAATCGAGCTTTTCGCCTTTTTTTAATGTTATTATTGCCTTCTTCCTATCCGGAGTCTTGCCTACCGACCTCCCGAACTTTTTCATCTTGCCCTTTTCATTGATTGTTGCAACCTTTGCAACCTTTACCTTAAATATATCTTCCACAGCCTTTTTAATCTCATGCTTGTTCGAGTCGGGATTTACCTCTATAAGAATCTTGTTCTCCCTCTCCTTTATATCCATGCCCTTTTCAGTGAAAAGAGGCCTTTTGATCACATCGTAAATTATCTTCATACAGCCGCCTCCGCCTTAACCTCCAAATTGGACTGCAGCTTTGATACGGCATCTGCAGTAAAAAGAACACTGTCAAATGCTGCCACCTGATAGGCATTGAGGTCCGATACCCTGACAACATCTGCCATCGGGATGTTCTTGACAGAACGTATTACATTGTCATCCTTTTCAGGAAGAACTATAAGCACTGTCTTATTAGATAATCCTAAATTGCTTAATATCCTGACCATATCCTTTGTCTTGGGCTTATCCATCGGGATGGAGTCAACCACGGCAATCTCGCCGTCTGAGAGCTTCATGGTCAGTGCCTTATATAATGCAGTCTTTCTCATACTCTTCGGCAGATTAACAGAATAGTCACGAGGCTGAGGTCCGAATACAATACCACCGCCTCTCCAAATTGGAGACCTTATGCTGCCATGTCTTGCCCTTCCTGTCTTCTTCTGTTTCCATGGCTTCTTGCCTCCACCTCTTACCAATCCCCTTGTCTTTGTGGCATGTGTCCCCTGCCTCTGGTTTGCGAGATAGCTTACAACAGCGTTATGCACCACCGACTTAGAAGCAGTGCTGTTGAATATTGTCTCTGAAAGGACTATTTTGCCCTTTGCATTGTTATTTATGTCTTTAACCTCTATCTCAAGCATGTCACTCTCCATATTTTTGACCTGTATTTAAGCCTTCCTTATCTCCACGATCGAGTTTGTAGCTCCCGGTACAGCGCCCTTTATCAGTATGAGATTCTGTTCAGGACGGACATCGATAACAGTAAGATTCCTTATTGTAACTTTATTGTTACCCATATGCCCTGCCATTCTCTGTCCCCTCCAAACCCTTGAAGGAAATGAACTTGCACCAATAGAGCCCGGTGCCCTGTTAAACATGGAGCCATGTGAATCCGGGCCTCCTTTAAATTTATGCCTCTTCATAACACCCTGAAATCCTTTGCCTTTTGATATTCCAGAGACCGTTACTTTATCGCCTTTACTGAAGCTGTCAGCCCTGATCATTTCTCCCACATGCAGACCTGAAATATGGAACTCCTTTAATATCCTGAATAGAGGTGTTCCTGCCTTTTTAAATATGCCAGCGAGGGGTTTAGTCACATTCTTTTCTTTTCTTGCCTCGATAAAACCGACCTTTACGGCCTCATATCCGTCCTTATCCGGTGTCTTGACTTGAACTACGCAGCACGGCCCTGCCTCTATTACCGTAACAGGCACGAGCCTGCCATCCTCTGTAAATATCTGGGTCATGCCGAGCTTTTTGCCTAAAATACCTGTCATAGCTTTATCTCCACATCTACCCCCGAAGCGAGTTCAAGCTTCATTAATGCATCGACTGTATCAGGGGTTGGATCATATATATCTATAAGCCTTTTATGCGTCCTTATCTCAAATTGCTCCCTGGACTTTTTATCCACATGTGGCGACCTCAGGATAGTAAACTTGCTTATCCTCGTCGGCAAGGGTATAGGACCTGCAATCCGCGCACCCGTCCTCTGTGCTGTATCCACTATCTCCTTTACAGACTGATCCAGCAATCTGTGGTCGTAAGCCTTTAATTTTATCCTGATCTTTTGGTTCACCTTTTACTCCAACACCTCAGTAACAACCCCAGCACCTACTGTCCTTCCGCCTTCCCTTATTGCAAACCTCAGTTCCTTCTCCATAGCTATAGGTGCTATCAGTTCCACTATTAATGTTATATTATCTCCAGGCATTACCATCTC
>CALGPO010000006.1 GCA_937960465.1 uncultured bacterium | reverse complement strand
AGTATAAATGTTTTAACAGAGACTTGAATCCAATGCTGAATACGATATGGTGGTATGAAAATCTTATAAGGTGTCGCAGGCAAAGTCTTTTACGCATGTTAGTCCTTGCTGTAACCTTTGATTTTATGCAACTGTAAGGTTGATTCAAGTGTGTATGTATGGATAATAAGTGTATTATCCAGCAAGTGCGGGTTTAAAGTCTTTTAGCCGCACTTAACGTGCATTTGAAGTGTAAGAACCGCTCGATTTTGGTAAAAAATTATGAAATACGATGTCATCATAGTCGGTGCCGGGCCTGCTGGAATATTTTCTGCTCTGGAGCTTATGGAAAAGTCTCCTGAGTTAAAGATTCTAATTGTCGAGAAGGGAAAAGACATCAACAAAAGGCAATGCCCTATGGATACACAGGGCGTGCCGTGCATGTCATGCCCTGAATGTGAGCTTGTGAGCGGCTGGGGCGGTGCCGGTGCATTCAGTGACGGCAAACTTAATCTCTCTTCGGAAATAGGTGGATTCCTTTCGAGATATGTTGATATAGCAACCCTTCAGTCGTTGATAGATTATGTGGATGGTATATATGTAAAGCATGGTGCTCCAGAGAAACTTTACGGAGGCGATGAAAAAGAGATTTCAAGGATAAAGGACATTGCTGCAAAGAATGACCTCACATTTGTTCCTTCAAAAATAAGACATATAGGTACGGACAGGTGCAGGGATGTGCTGAAGAATATGAGGGAGGCTGTCAATGGAAAGGTTTCAGCAGTATTTGAGACAGATGTACAGCATATAATTGTGGAAAAGAAAAAGGCTGTGGGAATAAAACTAAAAGACGGACAGGAAATATTCTCGGATTATGTTATCCTTGCGCCGGGCAGGGCATCGGCCAAGTGGCTTGAAACAGAGTCCAGAAGACTTAAGCTTACATTGCTTAAAAACCCTGTGGACATCGGAGTGAGGGTAGAGGTGCCTGCTCCTGTCCTTGAACTGCTTACGAGTATTACTTACGAGCCTAAGCTGATATTTTATTCAAAGAAGTTTGATGACAAGGTAAGGACATTCTGTGTTAATCCATACGGAGAGGTCGTGAAGGAGCATATAAAAGACATATGGACTGTGAACGGCCACAGTTATGCAGAGAGGAGAACAAACAATACCAATTTTGCAATCCTCGTAAGCACTTTTTTTACAGAGCCATTTGATGAGCCCATATCATACGGCACATATATAGCAAGGCTTGCCAATTTCCTCGGAGGAGGCGTTATTGTTCAGAGGCTCGGTGATCTCATAAAGGGAAGGCGTTCAACGCATGAGAGGATATCAAAAGGGATAGTAGAGCCTACGTTAAAGGATGCAACTCCGGGAGATCTGAGTTTTGTTCTTCCATACCGTTATCTTTCAGACATCATGGAGATGCTTGAGGCTTTGGACAAAGTTGCTCAGGGCATTAATTCAAGGCATACGCTTCTTTACGGCGTGGAGGTGAAGTTTTATTCGATGCAGATCAAGCTTACTGATAGTCTTGAAACAGAGATAAAAAATCTTTTTGCTATTGGTGATGGTGCTGGTGTGAGCAGGGGACTCATTCAGGCATCGGCTTCAGGAGTAATAGCAGCAAGGGAAATATTAAAAAGGCATGGACGACTTTAAAATACTCAGGGATATGATGGTTGATTATCAATTAATCCCGAGGGGGATAAAGGACGAGCGCGTTCTTGCAGCCATGAGAAAGGTTCCACGCCATTTATTCGTGCCCGATTTTATAAGGCACAGCGCATATGACGATATGGCACTTCCAATCGGCGATGACCAGACAATATCCCAGCCATATATGGTTGCAGTGATGACAGAGTTGCTGGAACTGAGGGGAGATGAAAAGGTGCTGGAGATCGGGACAGGCTCTGGCTATCAGACAGCACTATTGGCGGAATTGGCAAGAGAGGTTTATACAGTAGAAAGGATTTCCACTCTTGCAGATGGAGCAAGAAGGAGACTGACAGACCTCGGATACGAAAATGTTTATGTAATAGTTAGCGACGGTACAAAGGGTCTGGAGGATAAGGCACCTTTTGACAGGATTATAGTTACTGCTGCTGCTCCAAAAATCCCTGAACCTCTGATAAATCAACTGAAGGATGGCGGGATTATTGTAGCGCCTGTTGGAGAGAGGTTTTCGCAGATATTGATAAAGGGTAAAAAAGAAAAGGGCATGCTCATCGAAGAGTACCATACTCCGTGCGTCTTTGTTCCGCTTGTGGGAGAACATGGGTGGAAGGGGTGAAGAGTTATCTGGTTTCTTAATAAAAAAGTTCTTGACCTTTTGTTTTTAAAGCAATAAAATGTCTATGTATGAGAAGAGAAAAATCAATATATGAGTTGCAGGCAGAAATCTGTAAGATACTCTCTAGCCCCAAGAGAATAGAAATAATCAGCGCATTGAAGGATGGGGAAAAGACTGTTACGGAGCTTGTGGATATTCTGGGAACCCCGAAGGCCAATGTATCCCAGCATCTTGCTGTAATGAGGCTCAAGGGCATACTGAAGAGCAGAAGGAATGGCGTGAATATCTATTACAGCATAGCCAACCCTAAAGTAGTTCAGGCATGCGCCCTCATGAGGGAAGTTCTCAATGAGCTGTTGATGGAGAGAAGCAGGATGGCTGAACTGGTAAGAAAGGCCTAATCAATCCCGCCTTAATTCATCCTTAAAAAGACTTATTTGGTCTAAATTTCAGACTTGACATATTTTATTATCTCGTGTTATTACTTATAGGCTTTTTTAGCCCTAAAACGTTATAGGGTTCAGCGTTATAGAGTTCATAGATTGAAAGTAAACCTATAACGCAATAAACGTTATAACGCATAACGCGTATGGAGGAACCTTCAATGGCCCTTGCAACATTTAAAGGAGGAATTCATCCGCCTGACAAGAAGGAGCTTTCCAAAGACAAGAATATCTCCCCGACAAAGCCACCCAAAAGAGTTGTTATTCCACTTGTTCAGCATATAGGCGCACCGTGTAAATTATCTGTCAATGTGGGGCAAGTGGTAAAAAAGGGCGAGGTTATAGGCACTCCTGAGGGATTTGTTTCCGCTCCTGTTCATTCATCTGTTTCCGGAAAAGTGATTGCCATTGGAGATTTTCCCCTTGCCACCGGCAGGATGGTTACATCTGTTGTAATCGAAAACGACGGCAGGGAGGAGTGGACATCATTAAAGGACAATCCCGATTATATGAAGCTCTCCCCTGATGAATTAAAGGCAAAGGTAAAAGATGCAGGAATAGTAGGAATGGGGGGGGCAGCATTTCCTGCCCATGTCAAACTGTCGCCTCCAAAGGAAAAGCCTGTAGATGTGGTTATACTCAATGGCGCCGAGTGTGAGCCTTATCTTACAGCCGACTACAGACTTATGATAGAAAGGCCCCATGATGTTGTGGAAGGCCTGAAAATATTAATGAAGATTCTTGGTGTTAATAAAGGCTTTATAGGGATAGAGAATAATAAACCAGATGCTGTTGAGGCCGTGAAAAAGGCTGCATCGGGAGAGCCGAATATCCAGGTGTGTGCCCTTGAAGTAAAATATCCGCAGGGTGCAGAGAAGATGCTTATAAAGGCAATTGCCGGCAGAGAAGTGCCGCCGAGAGGCCTTCCCATGGATGTTGGTGTTGTTGTACAGAATATCGGTACAGCAGTGGCGATTTATGAGGCAGCAAGGTATGGCAAGCCCCTCATCGAGAGGGTTGTTACCGTAACCGGAGAGGGAGTAAAAGAGCCGAAGAATCTTATGGTAAAAATCGGCACACTGGTGTCTGATTTAATAGAGGAATGCGGAGGATTCAAGTCAGAGACAGCAAAGGTCATATCAGGAGGCCCGATGATGGGCTTTGCAATGTATTCTCTGGATGTGCCCGTAACCAAAGGTACATCAGGGATCCTCGTCATTCCCGAAGATGATGTTATCCATGCCGAAGGTTTTGGCCCGTGCATAAGATGCGGAAGGTGCATCGATATATGCCCCATGGGATTAATGCCATCAATGCTGAGTGTGCTTTCTGAAAAGGGCTTTTACGAAGAGACAAAGGACTACAATCTCTTTGACTGTTTTGAATGCGGCTCCTGTACCTATGTGTGCCCGTCAAAGAGGCCAATAGTACAATTTATAAGACTTGCCAAATCACTGGTAAAACCTTAATTGGAGGTTAAATTGGCAGAAGCAAAAAAGGAACATCAATTAATAGTATCTGTAAGTCCCCACATAAAGAGCGAAGAGACCACGAGCAGGATTATGTGGAGCGTGACCGCATCACTTCTTCCTGCAACCATAATGGGTGCTTATTTCTTTGGACCAAGGGCAATCTTTACAGTAGCCATTTCAATAATAACTGCCGTGCTCTCAGAGTATATATTTCAAAAGGTGATTAACAAGAAGACTACAGTAAGCGATGGCAGTGCAGTACTTACAGGGCTTTTGCTTGGAATGAACCTGCCTCCATCTGTTCCTTTTTACATTCCTATAATAGGCTCTTTTGTGGCGATAGTCATCACAAAGCAGCTTTTTGGGGGGCTCGGATTCAATGTATTCAACCCAGCTTTAATCGGAAGGGCATTCCTTCTTATTTCTTTTCCCAAGCTTATGACCATATGGAGGGAGCCCACGGCGGCATTTGTACAGCTTGATGCAAAAACCACAGCTACACCCCTCGGCATACTGAAAGAAGAGGGAGTAGCAAAGCTGATGGAGGTCTTCGGAGACAAGATTAACCTCTATACACAGCTTTTTGTTGGACACAGGGCAGGATCCATCGGAGAGACATCTGCAATAGCCCTTTTAATAGGTGCCGTGTTTCTCTTATACAGAGGATATATTTCCTGGCATATACCCGTTTCATTTCTCAGTACTGCCGCCATAATTGCATGGATATTTGGTGGAAAAGGTGCATTGTTCGCTGGAGACCCCGTTGTCCACCTTTTGAGTGGTGGTATGCTCCTCGGCGCATTCTTCATGGCAACGGATTATGTGACATGTCCATCGGTTAAAAAAGGGCAGATACTTTTCGGCATAGGATGCGGATTTCTCACCATGCTTATAAGATTGAAGGGAGGCTATCCCGAAGGCGTCATGTTTGCAATACTTATAATGAACTGCTTTTCGCCCCTCATTGACCGCGGCTTTAAGACTAAGGTCTTCGGAGCAATTAAACAGACAAAGGAGATCAAGAAATGACAGGCAAGGACATTATAAAGATAACCCTGAATCTCGTTATCGTATATCTCATCGGGGGGGCAATTCTTGCAGCAGTTTATGCAAAGACCTCGCCCATAATGTTTAAAAACAATGAAGAGGCAAAGAAGCAGGCGCTCAATGCCCTTATGCCCGATGCTGACGATATAAAAAAGATGGGTGATTGGACAATACACGAAAAGCATGCGGAATATTTTGTAGCCAAAAAGGGAAATGACATTATCGGCTATGTTGTTCAGTCCTTTGGAAAGGGTTATTCGAGTTACATCGATACCCTTGTTGCTGTGGACAAGGATTTTAAAGTACAGAAGATAAATATCCTTCATCATGCGGAAACCCCCGGACTTGGAGACGAGATAGAGACAGAGTCCTTTAAAGGACAGTTTAAAAACAAGGATTTTGAACATTTAAAGGTCTTGAAAACAGAAACAACAGAATACATTCAGGCAATATCCGGAGCAACCATTTCGAGCAGGGCGGTTACAGAGGATGCTGTAAAGAATGGTGTGGGCTTCCTCATGAAGACCATAAAGGGAGGTGCAGCAAATGGCAGCGCAGACAGGAAAGGTTAATTACATTGAGCTTATAACAAATGGAATCGTAAAAGAAAACACCATATTCAAACTTGCATTGAGCCTCTGCCCCTCCATTGCAGTGACAAACAACCTGAAGAATGGTGTATTGATGGGAGTGGCTGTTTTATTTGTTCAGGTCATGGTTAATATAACAATTTCGTTGATGAGGAAAATAATACATCCGAGGATAAGACTTCCGATCTTCATGCTTGTTATATCGGGCTGGGTTACGATCACTGATATGAGCATGGCAGCAGCAGTTCCGGATGTATATAAGCAGATGGGGCTTTACATTCAGCTTATCGTCGCTTTTGCATCCATTCTCGCAAGGGCAGAAATGTTTGCAAGCAAGAACAGGATTGCACCATCCATGGCAGACGGCATAGGAATGGGAATCGGATTTTTGTTTGCACTTACAGTCATAAGTTTCTTCAGGGAGTTGATAGGCAAGGGCTCGGTATGGGGTATGCCCATAGTGCATACTAAACCCCTCTTGATAATGATTTTGCCGGCAGGCGGTTTTTTTGCAGTGGGAATACTGATGGCCTTTTTCAACTGGATAGATGTAAAGTTCTTCAAAAAGGGCGCGTCAGCGCACCACTGAGAGAGGAGGCGATAAATGAGTAGCGAATTCACAAAACTTTTTGAGTTGATCATATCGGCATCATTGATAAATAACTTTGTCTTCACGAGATTCCTCGGTCTCTGCATATTCTTTGGCGTTTCCAAAAAAATGGAGACCGCTGTGGGCATGAGCATTACCTTCACAGCGGTTATGATGATAAGCGCATCATTAAGCTGGCTCATCTTCAATTATGTGATGGTTCCTATGGATATCACATTTTTAAAGATCATCGTTTTCATCGGAATCGTTGCAGGACTGGTGCAGGCATCCGATACCATCATGAGAAAGGTTGCGCCAGGGCTTTACTATAAGCTCGGCATCTACCTTGCACTTATTTCGACAAACTGTATCATTCTTGCAGTTCCTTTGATTAATGCAGGAGAGAAATACAGTTTTATACAGAGTCTTGCCTTCGGTCTCGGTTCGGGTCTCGGCTTTGCCCTTGCATTGATAATAATGGCGAGCATTAGAGAGAAACTGGAGCTTGCAGAAGTCCCTGCACCTTTTAAGGGTCTGCCGATGGCATTTGTTGTTACAGGCCTGATTGCCCTTGCATTCACGGGTTTTTCAGGATTGATTACACTTTGACATAAAAAAAGTAAGCTACAACTATAAGGAAGGAGCAACGATAACAATGATCGATACTTCGGCAATAAAAAAAGCAACTTTGTTTGCTGTAGTAATACTATTGCTCTGTTCTTCTGCCCTTTATGCAGGTGTAGGTGGAGGGGTCGAGGCAAAAGAGCATGTTGAACTGATGCCTCTTCTGAAATTCACATTGATTTTTCTTGCAGGCATAGGAGCAATATTCGGTCTCGGTCTTGCATTTGCTGCAAAGAGATTTTCTGTTAAGATCGATCCGAGAGTGGAGCAGGTAAAAGAAGTTCTTGCACATGCGCATTGTGGTGCGTGTGGCTATGCAGGATGCGAACAGTATGCAGAGGCTGTTGTTAATAATCCTGATGTGCCGCCAAATCTCTGCATACCAGCAGGAGCAAAGGGCGCTGAGGCTGTTGCGTTGATTACCGGCAAAAAGGCTGAGGCGAGAGATCCCATATTCGCAAGGATAATGTGTCAGGGGGGATGGAGCAAGTCAACAAAGAGATTCAAATATGAAGGAGTCGAAGACTGCAGGGCATCGGTTCTGGCAGGCGGAGGCGACAAGTCGTGTATATACGGTTGCCTTGGCTATGGGACATGCGCAAGGGTCTGTCCATTTGGAGCAATAACTATGAATGATGACCATCTCCCTGTTGTCGATATAACAAAATGCACAGGATGCAGAAAGTGCGAGGCAGCATGCCCTAAGAAGGTTATAGAGGTGCTGCCTGCTTCAAAGGCTGTCCTTGTTGCCTGCCATTCAAAGGATAAAGGGATAGATGTAAGAAAGCACTGTCAGGTTGGATGCATTGCGTGTGGCAAGTGTGTGAAGGTCTGTCCATTCGATGCACCTTCCCTTTCCAACAACCTTTCACGGATCGATATTGATAAATGCAGGGTGTGCAGCTTATGTGTTGGGGTATGTCCCACAAACGCCATTGTGGATTTTATACCACAGAGGCCAAAGGCATTCATTACTGATAAATGCATAGGGTGCCAGATATGCATGAAGGTATGCCCTGTAAATGCAGCGAGCGGAGAGCCCAAGAAAATACATTCAATAGACTCCAACAAATGCATTGGCTGCGGGATATGTACTGCAAAGTGTCCTGTACAGGCAATTGACGGCACTTTTAATGCAGCAGAGGTCTTTGCAGCCGCTGCAGCAAAGAAAAAGAAGGCAGAGGCAGCCTGAAAGTAAAGAAAATCCTTGACATTTTGGGCAAGATAGGTTACAAATATACCTGTATGAAATGGGTCAGCATTCTTATTTCTCTTTTCTTTTTTCTTGTTGTTCCGGCTTATGCCAATATAACTAACGGCGGTGCCGACTCAAATCAGAATTCTGAACTAAAAACCCAGAAGCCTATACAAACATATGCCAGAACAGATGTCCAAATAAATGATAATCCCTTAATTGCATCAGCAGACCTGCCATTATCTGCTCAGGAAAGCACTGAATCGTCAGAGAGGGTTAGTCAGCCTAAAACCGATAAATCACAAGCTAATGTCGAAGAAAGACAGACTTCACTGATACCGCCCAATGCAAATTCTCCTCTTGGTATATCATACAAATCCAATGAGACGGCAATAAAGGCAATAGAGAAGAATATCGCCTTATTTAAAGACAGGATTAAAAAGAGATTCTCTGTCTGGCTCGAAAGGTCAGCAAAGTATATAGAAATAATGCAAGATATACTGAAAGAAAAGGGTATGCCAGAGGAACTGGTATTCCTTCCCATAGTGGAAAGCGGATTTAATCTGAATGCCTATTCGCCTGCACGGGCAGTTGGGCCGTGGCAGTTTATTGCCTCCACAGCCAAGAGATACGGTCTTGTGATTGACTGGTGGAGGGATGAGAGGAAAGACCCTGTGAAATCCACGCACGCAGCAGCAGAGTATCTCAAGGACCTGTATCAGATGTTCGGCTCATGGAAGCTCGCCCTTGCTGCATATAATGCGGGTGAGGGAAGGATCACGAAGGCTCTTAAAAGAACAGGCGCAGAAGATTACTGGGCACTTCTTAATACAAAACAGATAAGGAAAGAGACAAAGGAGTATGTCCCGAGATATATTGCTGCATCTATGATAGCATCTACACCAGAGGAATACGGATTTCGGGATCTTGTATATCACGAACCGCTGGAATACGATGAGATTGTCCTTAATTCGCCTGTTGATATAGAGATAATAGCAGAATGTGCTGAGGCCACTGTTGAGGAGATCAGGGAGTTAAATCCCGAACTGAGGAGATGGAGCACGCCGCCGAATGTCCAGAATTATACTATCAGGATACCTCATGGGAGAAAGGACATCTTTATTGAAAATCTCAATGAGATCCCTGAGAAAGAGAGGTTCAGCATAGATACATATAGGGTCAAAAAGGGGGACAATCTGAAGAAGATAGCGAAAAAAGCAGGCGTCCCTGTTAATGTTATCCTTGCAATGAATTCCATGTCAGGCATAGAAGCCCTAAATACAGGAGAAGAGATAAAGATACCCCCGAAAGGGAAGTATTATGCTGACATAGATGATAAAATATCTGCAAAAAAAGTTTCTTATACTAAGAAAATATCCGGGAAAAAATCCGGCACTTCAAACAAAAAATCTGCAAAAAAAGTCAGCAGGGCAAAGAATAAAACAAAGACTAAAAAGATTTAATTCATTTTTCTAAAAAAAGTTCATCTGTTTAAAGCTTATGCCCGCGGGGCAAACATGATGATAGCCATTCCTATTATCGCTACTGCCGAGCCTGCAATATCCCACATATGCGGACGGACTCCGTCAACAAGCCAGAGCCAGAGCAATGCGGCAGCTACATAAACGCCGCCATATGCCGCGTAAACGCGGCCGGCATCCGTTGGATGAAGCGTGAGCAGATAAACAAATATGCCGAGAGATACGGATGCAGGCGCTAAAACCCAAACAGGCGCGCGGCCTTTTAACCAGAGATATGGCAGATAGCATCCTATGATTTCGGCAACTGCAGTTAATAAAAACAGGCCTGTTGTTGTAAAGACATTCATCATCGGATTAAACCTCCAAAATTAACAGGGGATGCTCTATAATATAACAGAAACTTTAAATTCAGGGAAATGGAAAACAATTTAGGCATGTTTATTATAAGGTTAGGAATGGTGAATAGGTGAATAGGTGAATAGGTGAATAGGTGAATGGGTGAATAGGTGAATAGGTGAATGGGTGAATGGGTGAAGGGGTGAATGGGTGAAGGGGTGAATGGGTGAAGGGGAGCGTCAGAATGGATAAACCTATAAAAATTATCCCTCATTCGTATTTAAGTTGAAAGCTTAGGATCAAGCAGTCCACAATGTTGATGAATCTTCAGTAGGAAGTACTTTACATCTTTGTAGCAGTAAGCCATGCGCTTTAGCCTCTTGATCTTGTTATTATCTAAGTTGAGCGATTTTGTAAGACAGGCCGGCCTGTGCGTTGCACGCAGACAGGTCACCAACAAGAACTAATACCCTTTCTCGGCACACTCATCGCAATCACCTCCTTCGTGATTAACGGCCCAAGGCCGTTATTTGTTAAATTTCATTTTTTTAAAACTGTTTTAATGATAGTAAATTAAAAGTAGTGTGACCAATTTTAAGCAGCAACTAATTTTTCTTCGTTCTGAACTATAACTTTAGGATTTGGATTTTTAGGGGGAATGGGTAATCCAGTTTCCTTTAACATATTGACATGCTCTATCATCCCCCATTTTGCTTTGTAGATACAATCCTCAACAGAATGTCCTATCCCTGTAAATCCTTCTAACTCTGGAGAATAAAATCCAAAATAATCTGGTTCTTCCGTGGCTTCAATTATTAAAGAATATGGTAATTCAATCATTTTGTCTCTCCTTTCTTTATACCTGCAGCCTTTAAAATTGCCTGACAGGTACCTGTTGGAATTTCTTTTGCCCCATGGTAGTCAACTCTGATTAATTTATTCCAACCCGACTTCCCATAGTATCTAATAGAACCCTTTTCTTTCACAAGCCTGAATCCATTTTCCTCTAATAATCTGATCAGTTCGCTGAATTTCATATAGTCTGCTACCTATGAACATTATATCAAATTGGTCATATGTCTGCTAACGGAGCTGCGGCTGGCGGAAGTGCGATAGCATTTGCCTGCTCAGTCTTTATTTTTTAGCCTGTTGTTAGGCGATAGTTCACGGTCAATTTTCCCTTTGTTCTTTTTTCCATAATGTCTTTAACCCAAGTTGAGCGATTTTCAATTATGAGAAACTAAAAAAAATCACTTAAAGGGCGATAGATATTTGTTATAATACAATTGTAAAAGAAACAAAATCTACCACCCAATAAGTGAGGAAATTATGAAACAAAAAGAATACAAAAGCAAGGAAAAAATAACCAAAGTAGAAGTAACCACAGATACATTAACAGGCAGAGGGGGATTGGCCTTATTTGTGCGTTATTTATTCAGCATCAACATTTATGCACTGTTACTTGAGCATTTTAGTGGCATACGCAGGAGCATGAAGGGAGAACCTGTATGGAATATATTCAAGCAGATATTCTGTTATTTCTATGATGGGACAAGCAGGCATCTGGTATATTTTGATCAGTTAAAGAAAGATGAAGGATATGCGGCAGTAATAGAGAACAGGCAGGAAGAGATGCTCAGTTCGCATCAAATAAAGAGATTTTTCAGGGTATTTTCATGGATAGCAGGAGGAGTATTCAGGAAGATATTAAGGCGTTTGTTCATATGGCGATTAAAGATACAGAAGCCTGATGTAATCAACTTAACCCTTGACACGATGGTAATGGACAATGATGAGGCTAAGGAGCGGCATGGGGTAGAGCCAACATACAAGAGGGTATTGGGGTTTCAACCATTACAGATAATCTGGAATCGCAAGATAGTGGATGCCATATTTCGTGGAGGCAAGAAGCACAGCAATTACGGCAACACAGCAGTTAATATGGTAACTGGTCTTGTAAAACTGATAAGAAAGGAATACGACCCGAATGTTGCAATAATACTCAGGATGGACAGCGGCTTTTTTAGTGAAGCAAATTTTGAGACATTCAACAATCTGAATATAGGGTTTATAGGCACTGGCAAGATATATGAAAAGACAAAGGAATACATACAGGGACTTCCTGAAGACAGTTGGCAGGAATATGATAATGGACATCAGCAGTGGGACTATATAGAGTTTGGCTATCGGTATGACAGTTGGAATAGATTCTACAGGGCGTTATACACGAAACCAGCATATGAAGAGGATCAGCGATTATTGGATTTTGCTCGTCCCGACAATATCATACTGACAAACATAGGAGTAAATCCTAAAGTAACGGCTAACCTCAACATTGAGGAACAAAAAGAATTAATAAAAGCAGAGGCTATCATAAATAGTCATCATCAGCGTGGAGCGGATGAATTACCACATCGTGGTATAAAGGACTTTGGATTTGAAGAACTACCGTTTAAGAGATTTTCAGCCAACAGCGCATTTTATTACTGTATGGTGATAGCATTTTTTTTATTTGAAACATTTAAGGAAGATGTATTAAAAGAGATTATACCTATTGCGAGCTATGCGACGACAGTCAGGCGGAAGGCATTAGACTTTGCAGCAAAGATTGTAAAGACAGGTGGAGAAATAATCCTGAAAATCACACAGACAGTTATGGATACATTGCGATTTAATGATTTATGGAAAAGGTGTCAGAATCCGATA
>CALGPO010000005.1 GCA_937960465.1 uncultured bacterium | reverse complement strand
CCCTGATTTGCCGATAGAAAGCCGTCATTGCGAGCGAAGCGAAGCAATCTCGCCTTTTTGCAATGAGATTGCCACGCACCCTTCGGGTGCTCGCAATGACTGATAGAATAAAGGTTTTCAAGTTCTATCGGCAAAATAGATTTACGGAGTATGGCTTGACATAAGGGCATGAGTTAATTTATAAAAATCTGTTTATGGTTGACAGGTCGGTGTGGCCGGATAGGGAGGTTAGACAGGGATGGAAAAATGGGATCCCTTTTCACTAAGGGAAAGGATAAACAAACTCTTTGAGTTTTCTCAGACGGGCAGGGGGCTGACCAATTCACCCGCATGGGTGCCGGTTGTTGATATTTATGAAACACCGGAAGGGTTTGTGGTAAAGGCAGAACTGCCTGAAGTCTCCGAATCCAGCCTTAATATCACGGTTGAAGGAAATGTCCTCAGAATAAGCGGTGAGAGGAAATTTCATTGCGAGGGAAGGACCTATTATCAGGTGGAGCGGGCTTACGGTACATTTTCGAGGTTATTCCACCTGCCTTCGGATGTAGATCATGAGAGTATAAGAGCAGTTCTTAATGACGGCATTCTTAAGATAATCCTTCCCAAGAAGGTTAATGACCTGCCGAGGCATATAGAGATAAAATAATTTAGGAGATTGCAATACTATGGGACAAGATAATACAAGCCAAAGAAATGCAGGGAGGATACGAATTGCGATTGCTGGCGTAGGTAATTGCGCAAGCTCTCTGATTCAAGGAATAGCCTATTACAAGGCATTGACAGAAGACAGCACTGACAGGTCCCCCGAAATATCAAATGGACTAATGCACTATGATCTCGGCGGATACCTGCCGGGAGATATAGAGGTGGTGGCTGCCTTTGATGTGGATGTCAGAAAGGTAAATAAGCCTCTGAAGGAGGCTATTTTTGCAAAACCCAATTGCACAAAGGTTTTTTTTCCTGCACTTCCAGATTACCATGTAACTGTTCAGATGGCTGAAGTCCTCGATGGCATATCGCCTCATATGGACGATTATCCTGATGACAGGAGGTTTATTGCGTCTGACGAAATTCCGTGCGATGTTGTGAAGGTTTTGAAGGACAGCGGCGCGGATATGCTCATCAACTACCTGCCAGTAGGGTCGGAAAACGCTACAAGATATTATGCAAATGCCTGTCTTGAAGCTGGTGTTGCCTTTATTAACTGCATCCCTGTTTTTGTGGCATCCCAAGACGGATGGATAAAACGTTTTGAGGAACGGGGCATACCCATAATCGGAGATGATGTAAAATCACAGATAGGCGCAACCATCATTCACAGGACCCTGACAAAGCTCTTCATGGACAGGGGGGTAAAGATAAACCATACATATCAGTTGAATGTTGGAGGCAATACGGATTTTCTCAACATGCTCAACCACAGCAGGCTTAAGTCAAAAAAGATATCAAAGACAGAGGCAGTACAGTCGCAGGTTGTGCACCGACTGACTGACGACGATATACACATAGGCCCCTCGGATTATGTGCCGTGGATGAATGACAATAAGGTATGTTTTTTGAGAATAGAGGGACAAGGTTTTGGCAGTATCCCGATGCATTTGGAGTTGAGATTATCAGTTGAGGACTCTCCCAACAGTGCGGGGGTTGTGATAGATGCCATACGGTGCTGTAAGATTGCAAAGGACAGGGGTATAGGGGGTCTCCTCATTTCCCCCTCTGCTTATTTTATGAAGCATCCGAGAACCCAGTTTTCTGACGAAGAAGCCCGGGAAATGGTGGAGGAATTTATAACAGGTAAGAGGGAGAGATAGCGTGATAAGTGCTAAACTGGGGCATTTCCTCGATAAACCCATTGCACCTATAGCAAAGAAAATATCCATAAGTCCAAATATCCTTACCATACTCGGTTTTCTGATTACATCAGCCGCTGCCGTCACTATCCCATTTAGCCTAATGCTCGGAGGTATTTTAATCCTATTAGGAGGCCTTTTTGACATGCTCGACGGTATCGTTGCCCGCACAAATGGAAAGATCACTAAATTCGGTGCGCTTTTAGACTCAACCCTCGATAGATACTCTGATTCCCTTATCTTTATTGCTGTTGCATGGTATTTTTTCAATATAGACGATCTTGCGGGCGTTATATTCACTGCGGGCAGCCTCGTGGGGACATTGCTTATAAGCTATGTGAGGGCAAGGGCCGAAGGAATTGGGGTTGAATGCACCATCGGGATCATGGAAAGGCCTGAAAGGGTGGTGCTTCTGGCCTTTGGATGCATAACAGGATGGTTATTTCCAATAATTGTCATGCTATTTTTCTTCAGCCATGCCACCGCAATTCAGAGAATCCTCTATGTCTATAAGATGACACGCATGAGTGAGTGAGTGGAGAAATAAAGAGAATTTTCTCTTTTATTTTTGCATGTGAGATTATTCGTATCTAAGTTGAGCGATTTTGTAAGGCAGGCCTGCCTGTGCGATGCACGCAGACAGGCCTGAATATAGAATCGCTCAATTTAGGTCGTGGATATATTATTTATGGTTCATCTTAGATTGTAACTAAATGGGATATGAACTATTAATTAAATGGGCTCTTCACGGAATATGGTGCAAGTAGGGGCAGGGCTTGCCCCTGCCCTTTTGAGGGCAACCGCAAGGGTTGCCCCTACTATTGAAATTGTTGCATCTTGAAAGGTATTATGCCCTCTAAATCCTCACCAAGAAAGGATGGTAACATAGACAGATGCAACAGAACGACAGTGCTATATAGCGGCAGAACCGCAATGTGACAGCGCGGGGAGAGGTTCTGTATAGTTTGTAGTTTGTAGGGGCAATTCATGAATTGCCCCTACATGCTCAATTTTGGCTGTAACTAAATGGGAATAAGCCATATATTAATATAGCAATGATTACTGACTTACATATAGAAGTACTACAGCATTACTTCCAAAACCGCTCTGATATTGCCTTTGCCTTTTTATTCGGTTCGCAGATAAGGGGAACTGCTACTAAATTGTCTGATGTGGATATAGCAGTGTATTTTTATCCTGAAAAAATGCATCCGGTAGAATATGAAGAAGAAAAATACTATGAGGCAGAAGATGAGATATGGACTGATATTGAGCAGATTGTAAAAAAAGATGTTGAACTGATTGTTTTAAATAGGGTTTCTTCAACTGTTGCAGCTACTGCAATAAGAGGTGTTACTCTTGCAATAAATGACTGGAGTTTGTATCTTGACTTTATGGAGGTTATTACAGCAGAGGCTGATGATTTTATGGACTTTGTTATAACTAATTATAAAGAAAGGGTATATCTTGCAAAAGGAATTTAAGGTCAGACTTATTAGGCACATAACTTTTCTCGAAAGCGAGTTGCAGGATTATGATGCTTTCAATTTTCTTTCATGGGAACAGTACAATGCAGATAGAAACAAAAGAAGAAATGTTGAGAGATGGATTGAAAATATCATAAATTCATCTATAGACATTGCCAAAATAATATTAACCGCTGAAGGACTTCCTCTGCCTTATACCTATAAAGAGGTCGTAAATTCACTTGCAGTATTGGCAGATTTTAACAAAGAAAATATGGAAATGCTTTCGAGATGGGTAAGGCTCAGAAATATTATTTCCCATGAATACCTTGATATAAGGTGGGCTTCAATAAAAAGATTTATATCAGAATCAAGGTCGTTATTTGAGAGTTTTTTAGATGCAACAAACAGGTATCTTGCAAGAAAAGAGCAACAAGATAATGCTGAGACAGCTTAGACCTGCCGATACAATCACCGCTTTATTCAGCTTTCTACTTTTAGTTCTGACTGTATTTTTTTATAACAAAATCCCTCCTGCCCCTTATCTAATTCTCATATATGCATCATTAATATTTTTTCAGTTGATACTTGTTTATTTGAGCAGGCTTAACCCATTTTTTGTATTGACGAGGGATATCATATTCCCTGTCATAAGCGTTCTCATAATCTTTGACAGCCTCGGGCTGATTGTCCACAACATCAATCCTCAGGATATTGACTATCTTCTCATAAGGCTTGATTATATTATCTTTGGAGGCTATCCTACCATTTTTATGGAAAGGATCATGAATTCTGTATTGACAGATGTATTGCAGGTCGCCTATTCCACATACTATTTTCTGCCTATAATACTTGGCGTTGTGCTGAAGATAAAAAAGAAAAATGAGGAGTTTGAAAAATCATTGTTTTTAATACTCCTCTGCTTTTATCTATCATATGTGGGCTATATACTCTTTCCAGCCCTCGGCCCGAGGTATGCGATGGAGCATCTTCAAGAAAGACAGATAAGCGGCTTCCTTGTATCCAAACCTATTCAGGATATATTGAATCTCCTTGAAGGGGTTAAGAGGGATGCATTTCCAAGCGGACATACTGGAATTGCCCTTACAGTTTTGCTTCTGGCATACAGATACGCAAGAGGACTCTTCTGGATAATGCTGTCCCCTGTTGCTCTTCTGATTTTTGCGACAGTGTATCTAAGGTACCACTATGCGGTGGATGTGATTGGAGGCATACTGTTGACTATTGTCACGATAGCCATTGGTGAAGTATACTATAAATTCTACAAAAGATATGGATTTACCGCACACTAAGGTCAAAGACAGCATAATTATTCAGGTGAAGGTTATCCCGCGTTCATCAAAGAAAGAGATTGCCGGAGTTGATGGTAATACTATAAAGATTAAACTCACGGCGCCGCCTGTGGAAGGCACTGCCAATGAGCAGCTTATAGAGCTTCTGTCAGAGGCATTGAGTATTAAAAAGGGCAATATCGAGATAGTGAAGGGTGGTTCTTCCAGATATAAGACCGTGGAAATAAAAGGAGTCAATCTGTAATGCAGAGCATGACAGGCTTTGGTGCAGCAGAAAGGGACGGATTCAAGGTGGAGGTGCGCTCCTTAAATCACAGGTATATCGAGATTTCTGTCAGGATGCCTTCTGTTTTGATGGAGCATGAGATACCTGTCAGAAATATTATTAAAGGAAGGTTTGCGAGGGGTAAATTTGATGTTAATATATCATTTGCAGACAAAAGGCAGATGAAAATGGGGATTAATAGAGAGCTTGCAAGGGGTATTTACGATGCCTTTTCTGATTTACAGAAGGAGTTGACCCTGCCAGGCTCTCTGACTATAGACTTCTTTTCAGGCTATAGAGAACTCCTGATGACAGAAGAGCCGGAATGCGATGCAGATGCCCTGTATAATGCCCTCAACGATGCTGTATCAAAAGTAGAACAGATGAGGAGGACAGAGGGAGAGACTTTAAAGAAAGAGATGGAATCCAGCCTGAAAAGGCTTGCAGACATGCGCAATGAGATAGAAGGGCTTTCGCACGGACTGGTAGCACACTACAGAGAGACTCTTTCGAAAAGGATAGCAGAACTCGTTTCAAACTTATCAATAGACGAGACGAGGCTTGCACAGGAGGTCGCCATAATAGCCCAGAAAAGCGATATTACAGAAGAGATGGCGAGATTCAGAAGCCATGTACAGCAGTTTCAGTCTGCCCTGTCCAATGGAGATGTTATTGGCAGGAAGCTCGACTTTCTTTTGCAGGAGATGAACAGGGAGACGAACACTATTGCATCAAAGATGGACGATGTGAGGATTATAAATCTGTCCATAGAGATAAAGACAGAAATAGAAAAGCTCAGAGAGCAGGTTCAGAATATTCAGTAGGGCAATGAAGAATTTTCTTGTAAATATAGGTTTCGGCAATGTGGTGTCAGCAGGCAGGGTGGTGGCTGTTGTAAACCCGGGCTCGTCTCCTATCAAGAAACTGAGGGAAGATGCGAGGGAGAGGGGCAAGCTGATAGATGCCACCGAGGGCAAGAAAATACGCTCTATAATAATCACCGACAGCGACCATATAATACTTTCTGCAATTCAGGTGGAGACAATAGTTCAGCGGATTTCGGGCCAGAAAACCTCTGCGGAGGGTATATGAGACAAAAAAAAGGTAGCCTTTTTGTAATATCCGCCCCGTCAGGTGCGGGGAAAACGACATTGTGTCAGAAGCTGAAGGAAATTGTTCCTGATGTAAAGTTTTCTGTATCATTCACTACTCGCAAACCGCGTGCAGGGGAGGTGGACGGCGTTCATTATTCCTTTGTGGATGAGGATGAATTCCGTGCAATGATAGCAGAGGGAGAATTTGTGGAATGGGCTCAGGTGCACGGCAATTTTTACGGTACATCAAAGAGAAGAATTGAGGATATGATAAATGAGGGTTTTGATGTGGTGCTGGACATAGATGTTCAGGGAGGACGGCAGATAAGAGAGCATTTCCTCGACAGTGTCCTGATTTTTGTGCTGCCTCCGTCAATGGATGAGCTTAGAAAGAGGCTTACAGGCAGGATGAGCGATGCTGAAGATGTGATTAACAAGAGGCTTAAGAATGCAATAGACGAGATCAAGGAGTATAAAAATTACGATTATGTTATCATAAATGATGTCTTTGATGATGCCCTTGAGGAGATTGTTGCAATAATTATTGCTGAGAGGGTCAGGACATCAAAGATAGATAAAAATTGGGTAAAAGAAAACTTTATAAAAGAGGAGGAGTAGTACATGGATATAATATCCCTTCCAGTTGAGTATGACAAAAAAAAGATAGAAAGCAGATACAGGCTTGTTGTAATAGCAGCACAGAGGGCAAGGGAGCTTTCGCTTGGAGCAGCACCGAAGGTTCAGACAAAGGCAAAAAAGGTGACCACAACCGCCCTTCTTGAAGCCATTTCAGGCAACATAGAGTTCATTACAGGCGAAGAGGCGGTTATCGCACGTGAAAAGGCAGAGAAGATCGATTACAAGAAGCTCATCGAAGGGAAGAGAAAGCCCATAGAGGATCTCTCAGAGCTTGAAAAGGACCTCAAGGTTTATCTCCATGAAAAGGGAGCAACCGAGAAGGCGCTGGAAGAGCTTTTTGCCGAGGCCGAAGAGGGCGAGGAAACAGAAGAATCTGGAGAGTAGAACAGGAGTAGTGAATATACCGTGTTTAAAAGGGAGATTTCATAAGGGGGACAAAGTCCCCCTTATGAATTAGAGCAATGTGTTAAAGGACAGGTCTATACTTTTAGGCATTACGGGAAGTGTAGCCGCATACAAGGCGATTGAGCTAATTAAGGGTTTGAGACAGGAAGGGGCCTCTATTAAGGTTATCATGACAGAGGCCTCAAAACGTTTTATCACGCCATTATCTATAGAATTGGCATCTGGCAATAGCGTCTATAACGACATGTTCGATTCGCCGTTGTCCCATGTGAGCCTTTCTGCAGATGCTGATCTGTTTGTTGTTGCACCTGCAACAGCAAATATAATCGGCAAATATGCAAACGGCATTGCAGATGACCTTCTCAGCACTGCACTGCTGGCTTTTAAAGGCACGATAATCATGGCGCCTGCTATGAACTGGAGGATGTATGAAAATCCGGTCTTCCAGAAAAACCTCCAGTATCTTGTTTCGCTGGGCATCAAGACCGTGGGGCCTGAAAGGGGAAGCCTTGCCTGTGGAGAGGAAGGAATCGGCAGAATGGCTGATATAGAGAAGATAATGGAGGCAGTGCGAACAGCCTTTTCAAAACAGGATCTGGCAGGAGAAAATATCCTTGTCACAGCAGGTCCAACAAGGGAGTACATCGATCCCATAAGATATATATCCAACAGATCATCGGGCAAAATGGGATATGCCATTGCAAAAATTGCCAAACGGAGGGGGGCGGATGTCACGCTTATAAGCGGCCCTGTATCAATAAAGCCTCCAGAAGGCATTGAGGTTATAAATATCGAGACAGCCGGCGAGATGCATGCTGCTGTAATGGACAATGTGTCCATGTCTTCCATATTCATCATGGCTGCTGCTGTTGCCGATTTTATGCCTTCAGAGACGAAGGGAAGCAAAATCGATAAAAAGGAAAGGCTTTCATTGAATCTTGTGAAGACTGTAGATATACTCGAAGAAGCAGGCCGGTTTAAGAACAAGCCCTTTATTGTTGGGTTTGCAGCAGAAACAGGGCAGAGGCTTGACAGGGCAAGAAGAAAGCTTGTTGATAAGGATATAGACATGATTGTCTTTAACGATGTGTCAAAGGCTGGATCTGGATTTGATGTGGATACAAACGAGGTTGTCATTATCGACAGGAAGGTCGACAGAAGACTTCCCCTGATGTACAAGGATGATGTTGCTATGGTCCTATTTGATAGGATAAAGGAATTAAAAGATAATGGAAGATAGCATCTACATAAAAAGGCTTAAAGAGCGATTGAGGCAGAATCGTGATTCAAAGGTTTTCTTATCCCTTGCCGAGGAATTGAGGAAACAGGACAGGATGGATGAGGCAATAGCTGTGCTTATTGATGGAATAAAGAGACATCCTGATTTCATTGCTGCAAGGCTTACCCTTGGTAGATGGTATCTTCTTAGCAATATGCTTTCAGAGGCGAAAAAGGAGTACACAAAAGTCATTAAACAGTCTCCTGACAATATTTTTGCCCGCAAGGGGCTTGATGAGATAAATAAAAGGCTCGGAATTACGACAGAAGACAGAAGCCAGAGATCGGAGGACAGAGGGCAGGAAACAGAAATCAGAAGTCACAGTTTACGCTCCGAAAGTCTGTCTTCTGTAGACAGAGAAGCGATTGTAGACCGATTAAATAGATTCTTGGAAAAAATAAAAATCCGATTTGCATATGCTGCTTCAGCAAATAAAGATAAAGGTGCTGTTGTGAATCGTCTGAACGATTTTTTGAATGCTATAAAAATACATTTTGCTCCTTCAAAACTAAACTAAACCTTAATGTTGCATAGACAGCAAGGACTAACATGCTTCAAAGCCTTTACAAGCGATAGGAAACCGTATTCATGCAGAATATAAATGTTTTAACAGAGACTTGAATCCAATGCTGAATACGATATGGTGGTATTGAAAATCTTATAAGGTGTCGCAGGCAAAGTCTTTTACGCATGTTAGTCCTTGCTGTAACCTTTGATTTTATGCAACTGTAAGGTAAACTATCATATGCAAATCATCGATACAGATTTCCTTGTCATCGGCAGCGGCGTTGCAGGGCTTAGGGCAGCTATAGAGCTTGCCCAGCATGGCAGGGTTGCTATTGTCACTAAAGACATCCCCACAGAAAGCAGCACAGAGTATGCTCAGGGAGGGGTAGCAGTTGCATTAAGCGATGAAGACGAAGTAGGCATCCATTTTGAAGACACCATAAAGGCAGGCGACGGCCTCTGCAAGGAAGATGCAGTAAGGGTGCTTGTGGAAGAAGGGCCTGCAAGGATCCTTGAGCTTATAGAGTGGGGTGCGGAGTTTGACAAGGAAGGGACAAGGCTTTCCTTTACCATAGAGGCAGCTCATTCAAGGAGGAGGATACTCCATGCCCACGGAGACTCCACAGGCAAAGAACTGGAAAGAGTGCTTATAAATAAGGTCAGAACATTCAAAAATATACAGAGACTTCAATTTTGTATGGCAATTGACCTTATTGTTGAAGATGGAAGATGTCTCGGGGCATATGCGTTAAAGGACGGCGATATTATTGCTGTTCATGCGAAGACAACATTGCTGGCAACAGGAGGCGTAGGGCAGGTGTTTTCGAGGACAACAAATCCTGCTGTTGCTACAGGAGACGGCATGGCTATTGCGTACAGAGCAGGAGCTATTCTTGAGGATATGGAGTTTGTACAATTTCATCCCACCGTGCTTTTTGCGCCGGCTGCCCCGCAGTTTCTATTGAGCGAGGCAATGAGAGGGGAAGGAGCAATTCTGAGAAATATATTTAAAGAACCGTTTATGAAGAACTACCACCCTGATGCAGAGCTTGCACCGAGGGATGTGGTGTCAAGGGCGATTATATCGGAGATGGTGAGGACAAACAGCAGCAATGTATACCTTGATCTTACGCATCGTGAAGCAGAATTCCTTAAAAAAAGATTTCCAAGGATTTATTCGACATGTCTCCAGTATGACCTGAATATAACAAAGGATTTGATACCTGTTTCTCCTGCAGCCCATTACATGATGGGTGGTGTGAAAACAGACCTCAATGGTGCAACAAGTATCGTGGGATTGTATGCAGCAGGAGAGGTCGCATGCACAGGCGTTCACGGCGCAAACAGGCTTGCAAGCAACAGCCTCCTTGAAGGGCTTGTGTATGGATACAGGGCAGGAGTTGCTGCTGCACAGCAAGGAGGTCAAGGGTCAAAGGTCAATTGCCAAGAAAGAAAAACCCCTGATATATCCGTACCTGATTTTGTTCTGGAAGAGGTGAGGACATCACTCAGAAGACTCATGTGGGAAAAGGTCGGTATAATAAGGTGCGGCGTTTCTCTTAATGAAGCAATGGAGAAATTATCGGAATGGAAGCATATATTCGAAACGGATTTCAATACGAGGCGCGGGCTTGAATTAAAGAACATGCTTACCGTGGGATTTTTGATAACCAGAGCAGCATTGGAGAGAAAAGGCAGCGTGGGAGCACATTACAGAACTGACTTTAAAGAAAGAGGCGAAAACTGGCAGAGGCATATAAAGGTGGTAAAATTAGCGAAAGGGATGACGGTGTTATAGAATGCGTAAAGCAAAGATAGTCTGCACGATAGGCCCTGCATCCGGCAGTAGGAAGGTAATCAGCGAATTGATTAAAAGCGGCATGGATGTTGCTCGATTGAACTTTTCCCACGGAGATCATGAAACCCATCAAAAAGTTGCATCCATTGTTCGTGAGGAATCATCAAAACAGGGCAGAATAATATCTATCCTTCAGGACCTGCAGGGCATAAAGATAAGATTGGGCGATATAGAGGGCGGGAGTATGACTCTGAAAACAGGAGATGAGGTCTTTCTCCGTCCGGGAAAGGAGACAAGTGATAAAAAGAATTTGTTCATTACCTATCCAGCCCTGTTAAAGGATGTGAAAGCCGGCGACAAGATACTCATAGATGATGGACTCATAAAGCTCGGCGTTACAGACAGGACAAAGGATGCCTTAACCGCAAAGGTTTTGGAGGGAGGGGAAGTAAAATCGAGGAAGGGCGTTAACCTGCCGACTTCAAAGACAACACTGCCTACATTTACAGAAAAGGACAGGAGGGACCTCGAATTCGGACTTAAGATGGGTATTGATTATGTTGCAATATCGTTTGTGAGAACGGCAGAGGATATAAAGCTTATAATGGATTGGGCAAAAAGGAAGGGCGTAAAACTGCCTCCCATGATAGCCAAGATAGAAAAACCGGAGGCGCTGGATAATATCAATGAGATTATGGACATGGTCGATGGTATCATGGTTGCGAGAGGTGACCTCGGCGTGGAAATGCCTACAGAGAAGGTTCCCATGATCCAGAAGATGCTCATTGACCTCGCAAACAAAAAAGGCAAGCTTGTCATAACAGCCACGCAAATGCTTGAGTCAATGACGCAGCATACACGGCCCACAAGGGCTGAGGCAACGGATGTTGCAAATGCCGTTCTGGATGGTACGGATGCATTGATGCTTTCTGCAGAAACAACGGTCGGTAAATATCCGGTTGAGTCTGTGAGGATGATGGATATGATAATAAGATACACGGAGGCAAGTTTCATCCGCAGGGCTGTGTCTTCATATATGATGGGAAATACATTTTCAGAGGCCGTTGCTGACGGTGCATGCAAGGCTGCGCACGATATCGGTGCAAAGGCGATTGTTGTTTTTACCGGTTCCGGATTTACCGCAAAATTAATCTCAAAACTCAGGCCGGATGTGCCTGTAATAGCCTTTACTCCGGATGAAACGGTTTTGAGGAGAATTCCGCTTTACTGGGGGGCATCCGCGAGATTGATAAGGCGCAGCGATATGGAAATCCTCGATGCGAAGTTTATGTCAGAGATAGAAAAATCCCTTGTAAAAGAAAGATTGGTCAAAAAAGGCGACAGCATTGTATTCGTCGCAAGCTCTCCGTTTTTAGGCAAGCCGAATATCATCAGGCTGCACAGGCTCTAACCATTGAAAAAATAAGGAATATTCTTGTATCATTAAAAACCATGTCTGAAAACAAAGAGATAAACGCGAGCCTTGAAAAACTCAGGGAAGAGATAGACGGAATCGATGCGGGGATAATCGAGCTTTTAAATAAAAGGGCTAATATAGCCATAGATATAGCCAATATAAAGAGAAAGGCAAACCTCAAATTTTATTCCCCTGAACGCGAGAGGGCAATCCTTGAGCGCATCACTGAATTAAATAAGGGGCCGTTCCCCAATGATGCATTGAAGGTCATTTTCAGGGAAATAATGTCAGCATCCCTTTCCCTCGAAGAACCCCTCAAAGTGGCATATCTCGGGCCCGAAGGGACATTTACCAACCTCGCTGCAATGAGGCATTTTGGTTCTTCCGCCAGGTATATCCCTGTTGACAGTATAAAGGCTGTGTTTGATGAAACAGAAAGCGGAAGGGTGAATTATGGAGTTGTGCCCATAGAAAATTCCAATGAAGGTGTTGTCAGCTACACCCTCGACATGTTTATGGATTACGATCTGAAAATATCAGCAGAAGTTCTTCTGGAGATTTCGCACAACCTCCTGTCAAAAAGCGGGAAAAGAGAAAAGGTGAAAAAGATATATTCACATCCACAGGCAACTGCCCAGTGCAGAATCTGGCTTGAGGCAAATATGCCAAACATTCCGATACTCGAATCCACGAGCACTGCGAGGGCAGCAGAGATTGCTTCGCAGGACGCAGAGTCCGCTGCTATTGCGAGCGAGCTTGCTGCGAGGGTCTATGACCTGCAGTTTGTGGAGAGGCATATAGAGGACAATAAAAACAACTATACAAGGTTTCTGGTGATATCAAAGGATTCCCCGTCAAGATCGGGTAAGGATAAGACATCCATACTGTTTTCTGTGAAGGACAGGCCCGGGGCACTTTATGATGTGCTGCTTCCATTCAGAAAATCGAAGATAAACCTCACAAAAATAGAATCGAGGCCTTCAAAGAGGAGGGCATGGGAGTACATTTTCTTTGTTGACATGGAAGGTCATATAGAAGACAAAAAGGTTAGAAAGGCAGTAGAAGGAATAAAAGAGACATGCCTCTATTTAAAACATCTTGGCTCATATCCTATCGATGAAAGAACTGAAAGGGAATAGCACTGTGCCTAAAAATAAGCCAAAGAATAAGATAACTCCTCTGGAGTATGTATCCAGGATAAAGCCGTATGTGCCTGGAAAGCCTGTTAAGGAGCTTGAGCGTGAACTGGGCATAAAGGGAAGCATAAAACTGGCATCCAACGAGAATCCACTCGGCCCGTCTCAAAAGGCACTAAAGGCATTGCGTGACTTCCTTCACAACGGCAGCGAGTTGAGCCGTTATCCTGAAGGAGAAGGTTATTACTTGAAAAGTGCAATTTCCGAAAAACTAAGTGCAGGGGCGGACGAGATAATTCTTGGCAATGGCTCCAATGAGCTGATAGATATAGCTGTCAGGACATTTATGGGGCCTGGCGATAAGGCTATTATGGCAGCGCCGTCGTTTGTTGTTTATTCTATGGCGGCAAGTTCTGTTGGGGCTAAATCGTTAGAGATACCTCTTACAGATTACAGACACGATCTGGCGGCAATGGCTGATGCGATTACAGAGAAGACAAAGATTGTCTTTATCGCAAATCCGAATAATCCAACAGGCACAATAAACAAAAGGAATGAATTTGAAAAATTCATGGAGAAGGTTCCAGATGGTATCCTCATTATTGTTGATGAGGCATACTATGAATATGTGAGAGACCCGGAATATCCTGATACTTTAAAATTTTTCAGGGACGGAAGAGATGTATTGATCCTCAGAACATTCTCAAAGGCTTATGGACTTGCAGGGCTGAGAATAGGCTACGGCATAGCCAGAAAGGATATAATAGCAGAGATGAACAAGATAAGAGAGCCATTTAATACAAATACACTGGCACAACTGGCTGCAATGAATGCATTAACGGATGATGAGCACCTGAAAAAAACTATTGAAGTTAATGAACATGGAAAGGAATTTCTCTATAGAGAGCTTGATTTTCTGGGAATTGCATATATTCCTACAGAGGCAAATTTTATATACATGCCTTTGCATGTGGAATCAAAGCTCATGTATGACGCCCTTTTGAGAATGGGCGTGATTGTAAGACCTGTGGGGCCGAGGGAAATAAGGGTTACTATAGGACTGCCAGAGGAAAACAAGCGCTTCATTGAAGCATTAAAAATAGTCATAAAATCGTTGAGCAATTAAATAATACAGTAGGAGGAATTTATGGATATTATAGTACTGAGCCCGGATGCACCGGAAGAAAATGTAAAGCATGTCTTGAAAAAACTTGAAAGCAAAGGACTGAAGGCAACCGTATCCCAGGGGACAGAGAGGACTATTATCGGCGTAATTGGGGATACATCAAAGGTTACGGAAGAGGAAGAAGACGCCATCCGTGCAATGACCGGCGTTGAGAATGTGGTAAGGATTCTTAAGCCTTACAAGCTTGCAAGCCGTGAGTTCAAGAAGGAAAATTCAGAGATAAATGTGAGGGGAAATATTATCGGAGGCAAAAAAATTCTTGTGATGGCAGGTCCTTGCGCAGTGGAGAATAAGACCATACTCATGAACATAGCAGAGAAGGTGAAAGATGGTGGGGCAGCATTTCTCAGAGGCGGTGCTTATAAGCCGAGGACATCTCCATACGCATTCCAGGGACTCGGCGAGGAAGGACTCAAATACCTCGCAGAGGCAAGGGAAAGGACAGGTCTCCCCATCATTACAGAAATAATGGATCCCAGGGATATGGATGTAATCGTTGAGTATGCGGACATCATCCAGATAGGCGCTAGGAACATGCAGAACTTCAGACTCCTCCTTGAGGTGGGTTCTGTTGACAAGCCCGTACTGCTGAAGCGCGGGCTTTCTGCAACCATAAAGGAATGGCTTATGTCTGCAGAATACATAATGTCCAGGGGAAACCAGAATGTCATGCTGTGCGAAAGGGGGATAAGGACATTCGAGACAGCAACAAGGAATACCCTTGACCTCAGCGCAGTACCTGTGCTTAAGAAGCTGACCCACCTCCCTGTAGTTGTTGATCCGAGCCATGGCGTCGGGAAATGGGATCTGGTTGCGCCGATGGCAAAGGCAGCAGTTGCAGCAGGCGCTGATGCGCTTATTATAGAGGTTCATTCAAATCCTGAAGAGGCGCTTTCAGATGGCGAACAGTCATTAAAGCCTGATATGTTTGCGCAGCTTATGAAGGAACTCAAGCCTATAGCACTGGCAGTCGGAAGGGAAATGTAAAGGCAGTGAAAAGTGGATAGTGGATAGTGGAGAGCAGGGAAAATATATTTTTCAATAAAGTATCCATCATCGGCGTTGGACTCCTCGGTGCATCTTTTGCCCTTGCATTAAGAGAAAAAGGTTTATGCAAGACTATAATTGGCTTTGGCAGGAGTGAGGATAATCTAAAAAGGGCGAAGGAAAGGGGGATAATAGATGATTACAGCCTTGATGTAAGAAAGGCTTGCGAAGATTCCGATCTTATACTCCTTTCGACACCTGTTGGTGCATTCAGAGATATTGCTGAAAGGATAAAAGATGCTTTAAAGCATGGCGTCCTTATAACAGATGTGGGAAGCGTAAAAGGCAGACTCGTCCATGAATTAGAGTCATTAATGCCGGACGGGGTTCATTATATCGGCTCGCACCCCATAGCAGGCAGCGACAAATCGGGCATTGATGATGCAAGGGCTGATCTATTCAACAATGCAAGGTGTATTATTACGCCTACAGAAAAATCCGACGAACTGGCTAAGGGAAAGATCATATTGACATGGGAGGCAGTCGGCGCAAAGGTAGAGGTGATTGACCCATTTGCACATGATGAGATATATGCTGCAGTAAGCCACTTCCCGCATATTATTGCCTACTCTATTGTGAATACAGTCGGAGATGTCGATTCAAAGTATATAGGATATGCAGGAAAGGGTTTTAAAGACGCAACAAGGATTGCCCTCAGTTCTCCAGAGATGTGGAGGGATATATCCATATTTAATAAAGAGAATCTCATAAAGATGATAGATGCGTTCAGGGAAAACCTTGATAAGATAACGAAATGCCTCATGGAAAATAATGCCTCATGTATCGAAGATGAGTTTTTAAGGGCACAGACATTAAGGAAAAAGCTGAAATAGTGAATGAAAATCGCAGAACTAACAAAGGCAAAATCTTTAAAAGGTGAGATAATCCCTCCACCTGACAAATCCATTTCCCACAGGGCAGTGATGTTTGCCTCCATTGCATATGGCAAAAGCATTGTCAAAAATTTTCTCAGGGCAGAAGATCCTATAAGCACCATGAACGCCTTCAGGATTATGGGAATCGAGATAACAGAAGCCAGAACTCAGAAGTCAGAAGTCAGAAATGAAGACTCAAGACTCAAAACTCAAAACTCTGAACTCATAATTCACGGTAAAGGACTATATGGTCTTAAAGAGCCGTTTGATGTCTTAGACTGCGGCAATTCAGGAACGACTGTGAGACTTATATCAGGGATACTCTCGGGAAATCCATTCTTCTCTGTTCTTACAGGGGATGATTCTTTAAAGCAGAGGCCTATGGCAAGGGTGATAAATCCTTTAAAAGAGATGGGAGCGGATATCTCTGCAAGGAGCGGCGATAAATACCTCCCAATGGCGATTAAAGGCAAAGTGCTTAGGGCAATAAATTACAATATGCCGGTGGCATCGGCTCAGGTTAAGTCATGTCTGATACTGGCAGGGCTATATGCAGACGGTACGACCATTATCACGGAGCCGCAGAAATCCAGGGATCATACAGAGAGGATGCTCATGGCAATGGGTGCGGAGATCGAAGTTGAAGGTCTTACAATAAAGGTGAAGGGTCAAGGGTCAAGGAGCAAGGGGCTGCAGCCAATTGATATAACAATTCCATCTGATTTCTCATCTGCTGCGTTTTTTATTGCAGGTGCATTGATTATCCCCAATTCAGAAATATTAATCAGAAACGTTTGTATAAATCCAACAAGGACAGGTTTGCTCGATGTGATTAAGAATATGGGCGGAGATGTAAGGGTCGAAAATATGAGGGATGTCTCCGGAGAACATGTTGCTGATATATATTGCAAAAGTGCAGGCAGTTTAAAGGCAGTTAAAATAAGCGGAGATATTATGCCTTCTCTTATAGATGAATTCCCTATACTCTGTGTTCTCGCTACACAGGCAGATGGAGTTACCGAGATAAGAGGTGCAGGGGAGCTAAGAGTCAAGGAGTCGGATAGAATTAAGGCAATGACAACGGAACTGAAGAAATTGGGCGTTGAGCTTGAGGAATATCCTGACGGTATTGCAATTAAAGGCAAGGCATCTTTAAAAGGCGCTACAGTAGAGAGTTACCATGATCACAGAATAGCCATGTCCCTTGCCATAGCTGCACTTGTAGCAGAAGGCACAATGACAATAAATAATGCATCCTGCGTTGACATATCATTCCCTGGATTTTTTGAGGAATTGAAGAGGATAACAGGCTGAAGTTTTGAAGATAGAATTCAATTTAGATTAAAAATACTTTATTGATTATGGGTAAGGTAATAGCTATAGACGGGCCATCAGGCGCAGGAAAGAGCACAATATCGAGGCTTGTAGCAGAAAGGCTGGGCTTTCAATTTCTCGACACAGGCGCATTGTATCGTGCTACAGGCCTGCATTTAAGGAGAAAGGGTCTAAAAGAGGATAGCTCTGATGAGGAAATTGCAAATGCACTGAAAGGCGTGGAAATAGTGTTTATAGATGGGAAGGTTTTTTTAAAAGGAGAGGATGTCTCAGAAGAGATAAGGACAACCGAGGCAGGCCATTATGCATCTGTGTTTTCTGCAAAAAAGGCTGTGAGAGACTTCCTTTTGCAGACGCAGAGAGATGCGGCAATAAACAATAATATTGTCGCAGAAGGCAGGGATATGACAACTGTTGTATTTCCCACTGCATGGAAAAAGTTTTTCCTCGATGCCTCCGAGGAAGGAAGGGCAAGAAGGCGTTATCTTCAGCTAAAGGAAAAAGGCATGGAGATAACAATGGACGAGGCATTGAGGGACGTGCAGGAGAGGGACAAAAGGGACAGCAGCAGGGATATTGCTCCGCTTAAAAGAGCTAATGACGCCATTTATATAGATACCACGGATTTGAATCTCGAAGAGGTTCTAAAAAGGGTGTTGGAGGCGATAGGCAATTAAAATCCTTCATCTTCTTATCAGGCCTGTAGCCTATCTCTTATTCAAGGGATTTTTCAGGCTCAAGGTGTACGGCCTGGGATTTATTCCTGAAAAGGGCGGTGTGATAATCGCTGCCAATCATGTAAGCTTCCTTGATCCTCCTCTCCTTTGGATAGCTTTAAAGAGAAGGGCGACCTTTATCGCAAAAAGGTATCTCTTTTCTGTGCCAATCATAGGGAATATAGTGAAACTTTATTCCATTCCTGTTGATGCTGGCAGGACTCGGCCTTCAACTATAAAGGAGGCGGTGAAGAGGCTTAAGATGGGAGAATTGGTCGTTATATTTCCTGAAGGGGGGATAAACCTGAATGGAAGTTTCATAGATGCAAAGAGGGGGATAGGACTGATTGCTGCTATGAGCGGTGTCCCCATAGTCCCCGCCTTTATTGACGGTACGCAGAGGGCATTGCCTGTTGGTTCGAAGTTTTTGCGGCCAGCGAAAATAGAGTTGCATTTCGGGCATCCTTTAAAATTAAAAGAAAACGAAGATGCAAAGGAGTTTGAGGAAAGGATATGCAGGGATATAATGGGCAAAATTACAATGTTGGGCAATAGGTGATAGGTTATAGGCCATAGGGAAAAATCTGCCTGTTACCCATTGCCTATTGCCTATAGCCTGTTCAATCCTGTATCCTATATTTGAATTGTATTATGGGTACCGGTCTTAAAATAATTACCGCGAAACGGGCAGGCTTCTGCTTTGGTGTAAAAAGGGCTGTTGACATGGCCTTTGATGCTGCCAATAAAAACGGCCAAAAAGGCGATAAAGAATGCTGCGATGTATATACCCTCGGCCCCATCATCCACAACCCCCAAGTGATAGAGAAACTGAAATCAGAAGGCGTACAGCCCACAGATGATATAGACAACCCAAAGATAAAAACCATTATAATAAGAACTCACGGCGTTCAGCAAGAAGTATCGGACAAACTGTCCAAAAAGGGATATAAGGTGGTGGATGCCACATGTCCCTTTGTTAAAAAGGCGCAGCAATATGCTAAACTTCTAAAGGAAGACGGCTATCAGGTCATTATCATTGGAGATAAGGAACATCCGGAGGTCAAGGGCTTGATGAGCTATGCAGGTGAAGATGTGGTTGTTGTTAATAAAGACGACGGCTTGCCCCATCTTAAAAGCAGGGTTGGGTTTGTCGTTCAGACAACGCAGCCTCTGAGCGTCCTGAAGAAATTTATATCCGAGGCAGTAGAACAGGTAAAGGAGTTGAAGGTGTTCAATACCATTTGCAATTCTACTGCCCTGAGGCTTAAAGAGACCAAGGAGATGGCAGGGAATGTGGATGTGATGATCGTTGTGGGTGGCAAAAACAGCGCCAACACAACCCAGCTTGCGCAGTTATGTAATTCCATGTCTATTCCAACATACCATATAGAGACTGCTTCGGAGATAAAGGGCGAATGGTTTTTAAATGCAGATAAAGTCGGAATAACTGCAGGGGCATCGACTCCTGATTGGATCATAAAAGGTGTGGAAAAAAGAATTAGGGATATAGGAGGAGAGGGATCGTAATGGAAACACAAACAAAGGAAGAAACAAAAGACCTTGAGAAGCTCTATGCCGAAACGCTGCATAGAGTAGAGAGAGGAGGTATCACAAAGGGCAAAATCATTGCGGTGAAGAGCGATGTCGTGGTGGTGGATGTGGGGTACAAGTCAGAGGGGATAATTCCTGTTGCAGAGTTTACCGAAGATGAGATTTTGAACTTAAAAGAGGGAGATAACGTAGAGGTATTTGTAGAAAGGATAAACGACCAGGAAGGTGTTGTAATTCTTTCCAGGGACAGGGCATCAAAGATAAGGACATGGGAAATGTTGACCGAGGCGCACAGCAGCAATGTCAGGGTGGAAGGAAGAGTGATTGGAAAGACAAAAGGGGGGTTATTTGTTGATATAAAGGGCATAAAGGCATTTCTTCCGTCTTCTCAGATAGATATCAAGGCGGTTAAGGACATGGATTCTTATATAGGACAAACTATGGCCGTGAGAATACTCAAGATAACGCCGCCGAGGGGGTATGCCAATGTTCTATGTAATCAGGCATCGGTGATTGTATCCAGGAGGGCTGTGATGGAGGAAGAGAGGCATGCAAGAAAGGAAGAGACGCTCAAACTGTTGAAAGATGGTGCTCTACTGAAAGGCATTGTGAAAAATATTACCGATTACGGCGTATTTGTCGACCTCGGTGGTATAGACGGCCTTCTTCATATATCGGATATATCATGGAGAAGGGTTAATCACCCTTCGGAATTCTTCTCTGTAGGCGACGAGAAGGAATTCATCGTGCTTAAATACGATGAGGATACGGAGAAGGTTACACTCGGGTACAAGCAGAAAAAGCCTGATCCGTGGATTTCTGTGGAAGATAAGTATAAAGCCGGGATGAAGCTCAAAGGGAAGGTTGTAAGCATAACGGATTACGGTGTTTTTGTTGAGATAGAGGAAGGACTCGAAGGCCTTATCCATGTATCGGAACTGGATTGGACACCCAGGCCAAAGCACCCTTCAAAATATGTCTCTGTCGGAGATGAGGTAGAGGCAGCAGTTATCAATGTCAATAAGGACGAGAGAAAATTATCCCTTACCATCAAGCAATTGAAGCCCAGGCCGTGGGATCTCGTAGGCCAGAATTACAAGGTCGGACAGAAAATAACAGGAAAGGTAAAGACTGTCACCGATTTCGGTGCCTTTGTGAGGCTCCCGGAGGGTGTTGACGGGCTTATACATATTTCGGACCTTTCATGGATAAAGCACATAAAGCACCCGTCAGAGGTATTGAAAAAGGGCCAGAAGATCGATGCTGTCATCCTTAGCCTTGAACCTGATAAGGAAAGGATGGCCCTTGGAGTAAAACAGATGACTCCTGACCCATGGCAAAGCGAAATTCCGGCAAAATTCAGGCTTGGGGATGAGTTCAAGGGAAGGGTATTAAGGATTACTGACTTCGGGATTTTTGTAGAGCTTGAAGGAGGAGTGGAAGGACTCGTTTATTCGTCAGAAGTTGATGCCTCCATGGAAATTAAAGAGGGCGATGAAATATGGGTGAGGATTATAAAGGTGAATGTGGAGGAAAGAAAAATAGGTCTCAGCATGAAGAACCTGAAAAATGCGGCAGTGGAGCGATGAATAATGAAGGTTAAGAAGACCTGCACATTCATAATACTATTTCTGGTGATTCTCATAGCCATCAGCGCCCTCTTTACGTTTTTCCAGAAGGAGATCCCGCTGAAAGAAAAAGTGGCGCTGATTAATGTTGAGGGTCCTATACTCCAGGCAAAGCACACTGTGGATGAAATCAAGGACTATGTAAAAGACAAATCCATAAAGGCCATAGTACTGAGGGTTGACAGCCCCGGGGGAGGCGTTGTCCCTTCTCAGGAGATATACGAAGAGGTCAGGAAGGCTGCTGCCCAGAAAAAGGTCATTGTATCCATGGGCTCTGTTGCAGCCTCGGGAGGCTACTACATATCGGCCCCTGCGAGCAGGATTATCGCAAATCCAGGCACTATAACAGGCTCTATAGGTGTAATCATGGAGGTTCCGAACATTAAGGGTCTTATGGATAAGATCGGAGTAAAGACCGAGGTCATAAAGAGCGGAAAACATAAGGATATAGCTTCTGTATTCAGGGGGATAGGGAGCGAAGAGAGGGAGATAATACAGGGCGTAATGAATGACGTCCATGAACAGTTTATCAAGGCTGTATCCGATGGAAGGAGAATTCCCATTGATGATGTAAGAAAGATAGCAGATGGAAGGATATTCTCAGGGAATCAGGCAGCAAAGATCGGCCTTGTGGATGAGATTGGAGACCTTGAATATGCAATCAAGACAGCAGCAAAAATGGCCGGCATAAAGGGCGAGCCTGATGTGGTAACAAAGAAGGAAAAGTCTCCTCTTTTAGAACTGCTTAATGGAAAAATTTCTGAAAGTGTTTCGAAGATTGTTCCTAAAATAGAACTGAAATATATGTATATGCCATAGGAGGTATTTTATGACGAGATCGGTTTTAATAGAGAAGGTGACGGAAAAGCTGGAAGGGCTGACCAAGAAACAGGTGGAGACAATTATTAATACAATCTTTGACGGGATGAAGGATGCACTTGCACGGGGAGAAAAGATAGAGATAAGGGGTTTTGGGAACTTCAGGCTTAAACAGAGGAATGCAAAGACAGCACGTAACCCGAGGACCGGAGAAAAGGTTCAGGTGCCTGCCAAGCGGGTGATGCACTTCAAGGTCGGCAAGCCGTTCCATAATGCACTCAATTCAGTTAATGAGTAAATGGGTATAAGGGTAAATAGTCATTTTATTAGGGACACATCCCATATTTCTTGACATTAAAATCGTATTCAAGTGCAAGTGCTCATATTGCAGGCAGGAGAGACGACATCTTGGGCGAAAAGCTTTTTAACGATAATCAGAGGAAAGATTATATAGTATCTAAGTTAAGCGATTTTGTAAGGCAGTCCTGCCTGTGCGTTGCACGCAGACAGGTCTGAATATAGAATCGCTCAATTTAGGTAGTAGATATATTGACAACCGCTCTGACAAACCCTTATCATCCACTGTATGTCCGTTTCGCTTCTTAATATAAACAACCTCTCTGTATCATTTAAGACAGACAAAGGCCCCATCAAGGTTGTGTCCAACCTTTTTTTTGACATTAAAAAGGCAGAGGTCTTCGGCCTTGTTGGAGAAAGCGGATGTGGTAAGAGCCTTACTGCCCTGTCTATTTTGGGAATCCTTCCGAACAATGCATCAGCAGAGGGAGAGATTATTTTTGATAATAAAAACCTTTTGACTCTCGATGAAAATGAAATGCGCCGGATAAGGGGCAAAGATATATCAATGATCTTTCAGGAGCCCATGACATCCCTGAATCCTGTTCTTACAATAGGCTATCAGATAGCAGAGGCATTGGTTACACATTTTGCAATATCAAAGAAAGAAGCCATGGACAGGGCTGTGGAATTGCTGAATGCTGTTAAAATACCATCTCCTGAATTAAGGATAAAGGATTATCCCCATCAGATGTCAGGGGGAATGAGACAGAGGGTGATGATAGCAATGGCAATTGCATGCAATCCGTCTCTCTTAATTGCAGATGAGCCCACAACCGCACTGGATGTCACAATACAGGCGCAGATACTGGAACTGCTTCAGGGATTGAGAAAAGAAAGAGATATGGCTATCCTTTTAATAACCCATGACCTGAGCATTATCTCGGAGCAGGCAGACAGGGTTGCCATAATGTATGCAGGAAGGATTATGGAGCTTGCTGATGTGGATGAACTTTTCAGAAACCCCCTCCATCCATACACGCATGGCCTATTGCAATCCCTGCCCGTGGCTAAAGGAGTTGCATTAAAACCAATAACAGGTTTTGTACCTAATCCCGAAAATCTTCCGGCAGGATGCAAGTTTTCGGACCGATGCTATCTTTCATCTGATGAATGCAGGAGGTCTGAGATAGAACTGCTAAAAATTTCTGAAAATCATCTTGTCAGGTGTATAAAAATCAGGCAATAGGCGATAGATATTATGGGAAATAATGTTATTTTGAAAGTTGATTCCATCAAGAAGTATTTTCCGGTAAAAGGCGGAGGCTTTAGCAAGCCTCATAAATGGCTAAAGGCTGTCGATAACGTCAGTTTTGAGGTAAAGAAAGACAGCGTCTTTGCTATTGTTGGCGAGAGCGGATGCGGCAAATCAACAATTGCACGGCTTGTGTTGAAGCTGCTTCCGCTCACAGAAGGAAAGATATATTTTAAGGGAGAAGATGTTTCTTATCTTGCAGGCAATGCCCTCAAGAAGTTCAGACGCTCTGTGCAGATAGTATTCCAGGACCCATTTGCGTCGTTGAATCCGAGGATGAGGATTATAGATACGTTATCAGAACCATTTAAGATACATAGGATAGTGCCTAAGAATGAGATGAAAGACAGGGTTTTGAATCTTCTTGAGAAGGTAGGTCTGAATGCGGATGCAGCGAACAGGTATCCACATGAATTCAGCGGAGGACAGAGACAGAGGATATGCATAGCAAGAGCTTTAACTGTTTCGCCTGAGCTCATAGTTGCCGATGAACCGCTGTCAGCCCTGGATGTATCGATTCAGGCACAGATACTCAACCTGCTACAGGACATTAAAAGAGAGTCGGCTATATCATTGATTTTCATTAGCCACGACCTTAAGGTGGTTCACTATCTAAGCGATGAGGTTGCGGTTATGTATTTGGGAAAGATTGTTGAAAAGGCAAAGACAGAGGACTTATTCGAGTCTCCTAAACATCCGTATACAGAGCTATTACTTTTATCCGCACCTAAAATTAGAGTTCAGAGTGATGAGTCTGGAGTTATGGATAAAGGATCTAAACTCAAAACTCTTAGCTCTAAACTCGTAACCGACATCCCCAGTCCTATCGATATTCCAACCGGCTGTCCGTTTCATCCGAGGTGTCCAAGGAGGTTTGACATCTGCGATAAAGTAGGGCCTGAATTAAAGGATATAGACGGTAGGCTTGTATCATGTCATCTGTATTAATATCAGAGATGGTATTTTTTATATTCTGATTATCCAGTTTAATATATCAATATATCTTACAGCAGGGCCTCTATCTCTTTTATTATCTCGGGGTCTGTCCAGTCCTGTTCTCCGAAGTACTTTTCAACAATGACCCCTTTTTTGTCGATGAGAAAGGTTGTAGGCATCATAAATACTTTATATAGAGAACGCGAGACAGAGAGGTTGTAGTCCACAACTACGGTGAAAGTGACAGGATTCTTCTTGAGGAAATCCTTTACACCCATCACTGCCCTGTCTGTTGATACAGCGAGTATTACCAGCCCTTTGTTCTTCAGTATCTGCTGGAGTTTATTCATTGACGGGATCTCTGCTCTGCACGGGGGACACCACGTTGCCCAGAAGTTCAGGAGCACTACCTTGCCTTTGAATGAGGAAAGGGATACAGGATTCCCGTTAATATCCTTCAGGGTAAAATCCGGCGCCTTCTGCCTCGAAAGCTTTTCGACAGCATAAGGAGAAGGAGGCTGAGCGGAAGCAGAGGATAGAAGACAGAGCACAGAAGACAGATAACAGACAATATACAAGAAAAATTTTTTAAAGTCTGGCTTCTGACTTCTGGCTTCTGACTTCTGGCTTTTATCCAATGATTTTTGCATTCTTCAATATGGTCTTTAGTTTTTCTTTGTTTGACTTGGACATTTCGCAGAGTGGCAGCCTGAATTCCTCCCTGATCTTTCCCATCATTGCAAGGGCTGTTTTCACTGGTATTGGATTCGTCTCTATGAACATGGCTGAGTTAATAGGTTCGAGTTTATAATGCAGTTCTCTGGCCTTTGCTATGTCGCCATTTTCCCACGCATTATACATCTCGGCAGAATCTTTTGGAGCGACATTTGCCGTAACCGATATGGCCCCATGCCCGCCGAGGGCAAGCATCGGCAGAGTTGTAAAGTCATCTCCTGAAAGCACTGTAAGTCTGTCCCCGCAGAGTCTTATGAGCTCGCTTGCCTGCTTCATATCGCCGGTGGCCTCTTTTATGCCAACGATATTCTTGCATTCAGTGAGGCGTGCTACTGTTGACGGAAGCATATTCACAGCAGTCCTTCCAGGCACGTTGTAAAGGATAATGGGTATCTTCGCCGCATCTGCAACTGCCTTGTAGTGTCTGTAAAGCCCTTCCTGTGTCGGCTTGTTGTAATACGGTGTGACGAGCAGAGCACCATCAGCGCCTAATTTCTTTGCCTTTTTGGTTATCTCGATTGCCTCGTCAGTGGAATTCGCACCTGTGCCTGCAATAACCGGAATCCTTTTGTTTGCAGCCTTAACAGCGACCTCGATGACCCTGTAATGCTCTTCGAATCCGAGGGTCGATGCCTCGCCTGTTGTTCCGCAGGGAACGATGCCGTGAGTGCCTTGCTGTATGTGCCACTCTATCAGATCACCGTAGGTCTTTTCATCGAACTTCCCGTTTTTAAAGGGTGTTACAATTGCAACTATAGAGCCTTTAAACATTTTATTCCTCCTACTATTTTTTAAATAAACATAAGACCTGCTCTGTATTTTTCGCCGACCTTCATGCTCCATTGAATAATGGCTATCTTAATTACAGATGGATTTTCCCTGCTTTTGAATATAATAACCTGCCCGGGCTCTAAAGGGCAATCAGAGGTAAGGCCGATGCCTCCTTCGCTTATATCGATGGATACAGCCGGAAGCATATTCTCGGACTTTCCGGCCCTGAAGTATTCCAGTTTGGCATCATAAGGTTTCCTTTCGTACTTCCTTTTTTCCTTTTTATCTTCTGTCAAAGGCATATCTCTCTTCCTTTTATTCTACTACGAACTTTTGGTTAAATGAACATTAATTTTGCCCTGAAAGACCTCTGCTGCCGGGCCGGTCATATAGACATGGTTATTTTTATGCCATTCTATTAAAAGATCTCCACCGAGGAGATGTACTGATACGTTCCTTTCTGTTAATCCCTTTAATATTGCAGCCACACCGGTTGCCGATGCGCCTGTCCCGCATGCCATTGTCTCGCCAGATCCCCTTTCCCATACCCTCATTAATAGTTTGGTCTTGCTTTGCACATTAACAAACTCCACATTTGTCCTCTTTGGGAATATAGGATGTTTTTCGATCAGAGGACCATACGTTGATACGGGAAAGTCCGATATGTTTTCGCTGAGAAAGATTACTGCATGGGGATTGCCCATTGAAACGCATGTTATTTTAAAGCCCCTGTCTTTAATTTGCAGCGGATAGTCTATTATTGGTGGTGAGGACTTAATATTTACTGGAATCTTCTCCGGTTCCAGAATTGGTTCTCCCATATCCACCTTTACCATATCTCCAGCACGCTCGGGTTTTATTATTCCAGCGAGGGTCTCTATTTCAAGGATGTCTTTTCTTGAAAGTTCCCTGTCCCATATATATCTGGCAAAGCACCGTATGCCATTACCGCACATCTCTACCTCGCCGCCGTCGGCATTGTATATCTTCATCTTAAAGTCAGCGATTTCCGAAGGACAGAGGAGCAGTATCTGGTCGGCGCCTATGCCGAATCTCCTGTGGCAGAGGGTCTTACTCAAGTCTTCAAACTCCAGACAGGTAACCTCTGGCTGTTCTATGCAGTTGATAAGGATGAAGTCATTTCCAAGTCCATGCATTTTTGTGAACGATATTTCCATCAGACAAACTCCGGTACGGCCTCTCCTCTAATAATATCACTAAAAGTTTCTCTTTTCCTTATTAATTCATATTTCTTACCTTTTACCATGACCTCTGCTGCCCTCGGCCTGCTGTTATAATTGGAAGACATTGTAAAGCCGTAAGCACCTGCACTCATTACAGCAAGGTATTCACCGTTTTTGACCTTCTGTATCTCCCTGTCTTTTGCCAAAAAATCACCTGATTCGCAAATTGGTCCTACAATATCGGCAATTATCTTGTCTCTTTTATTTTTAATAACCGGCTGGATATGGTGGTATGCGCCATAGAGGGTTGGCCTCATTAAATCGTTCATACCTGCATCAACAATCACAAACTCCTTTTCCTGTCCCTTCTTTAAATAAAGTGTCTTTGTGACGAGTATCCCTGCATTCCCAACAAGAGACCTTCCGGGCTCAAGGACAACGGTTACTTTCCTGTCTTTGAGTAATGGCAATATGTTCTTTGCGAGTTGAGCCGGATTCGGAGGCAATTCATCCCTGTACGTGATTCCGAGCCCTCCTCCTATATCCAGATAGTTGATACCGATTCCCTGCTTTGTAAGTTCATCCACGAGTATCAGTATCCTTTTTAATGCATCCACAAATGGTGAGATCTTCGTGAGCTGAGAGCCTATGTGCTTATGTATGCCAACAATCTTAATGTTTTTAAGGCTATTAGCGAGCCTGTAATATTCCAATGCATCCTCGATAGGTATGCCAAATTTGTGCTTCTTTAACCCTGTCGAGATGTAAGGATGTGTTTCAGGGTCTATATCAGGGTTTATTCTCAGGGCAATTGGCGCTTTTGTATTCATCTCTTCTGCAATCCTGTCTATCTCCCTGAGTTCATCCTCTGACTCCACATTGAACATCAATATCTTGCTCTTTAATGCGTATATTATTTCTTCCTCTGTTTTCCCGACCCCTGCATAGACTATCTTTTTAGCCGGTATGCCTGCCTTCAATGCCCTGAAGAGTTCTCCTCCTGAGACAACATCGGCTCCGCTGCCGTTTTTTGCAAAAAGTTTTATTATGGCTGCATTGGAGTTTGCCTTTAATGCAAAACAAATAATGTGTGGAAAACCGTCAAATGCTGTTTCATATGCCTTGAAGTAATTCAGAAGCGTGTTGTAGCTGTAAATATAAAGAGGTGTTCCGAATTCTTTGGCGATTTTTCTTACAGGTACGTCCTCTGCGTATAATTCGCCGTTTTTATACTGGAAGAGGTGCATGTAATTTTTTTGAGGGATAAAGTCCCTCAAACTCCTTTCTTTTAAAATAAATTTATCTTCTGATTTCAAAGGGATGAAGTCCCTTTGTGTTTGATTTTTTTTATGTTTTTTAACATAATATGCGAAAAAAGTCAAAAATGGGGTAAAAATGGGAAGGAACATTGTACAGAAAATATTTGATGCTCACAGGGCTTCCGGAGAGATAAAGGAAGGGAGCCTAATAGGATTAAAGGTCGATCAGGTCTATACACAGGATGCCACGGGAACGATGGCCTGGCTTGAGTTCGAGGCAATAGGCATTGACAGGGTAAGGGTTCCCCTTGCTGTCAGTTATGTTGATCACAATATGCTCCAGTCAAACTTTATGAATGCCGATGACCATCTGTTTTTACAGACCGCTGCTGCAAAATTCGGCGCATACTTTTCAAAGCCAGGGAACGGAATATGTCATCAGGTACATCTTGAGAGGTTTGCAGCGCCCGGTAAGATAGCACTCGGCACCGACAGCCATACCCCGACAGGCGGAGGAATGGGCATGATAGCCATAGGTGTTGGAGGGCTTGAGGCTGCAACAGTTATGGCAGGTGCACCCTTTGAGACGAATATGCCGAAGGTTGTGAAGGTCAATCTCAAAGGCAAGCTCCAGAGGCCATGGGTTACTGCAATGGATGTTATCCTTGCGCTTTTGAAGATGCTCACAGTAAAAGGTGGCGTGGGGAAAATACTTGAATACGGAGGCGAGGGCGTAAAAGACCTCAATGTAACAGAAAGGGCGACCATAACAAACATGGGCGCAGAATTAGGAGCAACAACATCGATATTCCCAAGCGATGAAAAGACCCTTTCTTTTCTAAAGGCGCAGGGAAGGGAAAAGGATTGGATCGAATTAAAAGCTGATGGCGACGCGGAATACGCTGAGGTTATAGAGCTTGATTTAAGCACTGTTGAGCCCATGATCGCACAGCCCCACAGCCCTGACAATGTTGTGGCGATTAAAGAGATAGCAGGCAAAAAGGTCAATCAGGTGTGCATAGGAAGTTGCACAAATTCATCCTATCAGGCAATGAAGGCTGTTGCATCCATATTGAGAGGAAATACTGTCCCTGAATGGGTGAATCTTTTGATAAATCCAGGCTCAAAACAGGTTTACGAAATGCTTTCGAGGGAAGGACTCATAGCAGATATGATCTCTGCAGGTGCAAGGATTCTTGAGGCATCATGCGGCCCTTGCATCGGAATGGGCGGTGCTCCGGGATCAGGTCATGTATCTATAAGGTCATACAACAGGAACTTCCATGGAAGGTCAGGAACAAAGGATGCCTTTGTTTACCTCGCAAATCCCATTGCCTGTGCTGTGATGGCTGTAAAGGGGGAGATTATAGATCCCCGTGATGCAGGGCTTAAAATCGATGAAATAAAAGAGCCAGATAAGTTTTTGATAAATGACAATCTCATTATTCCTCCGAAGGCTGATACAAAGGATATAAAGATAATAAAAGGCCCGAACATAAAAGAGGTGCCTGTAAAAGAGCCTTTTAAGAAGAACATAGAGGCAGAGGTATTGTTAAAGCTTGGAAATAACATCACAACAGACGACATAATGCCTGCCGGCTCTAAAGTCCTTCCTTTCAGGTCAAATATACCTGCAATTTCCGAATTTGCCTTTGAGAATATCGACAGGACATTCAGCAAGCGTGCAGTGGAGGCAAAGGAAAACGGCGGCGGGATAATCATCGGCGGAGAGAACTATGGACAGGGTTCATCGAGGGAACATGCAGCCATTGCACCCATGTACCTGGGGCTTCAGGCCGTCATTGCAAAGTCATTTGCAAGGATACACAGGGCTAATCTTATAAACTTCGGGGTTCTGCCGCTTTTATTCAAGTTGGAGGGCGATTATGAGAAAATAGAACAGGGAGACAGACTCTTAATAAGGGATGTCATCGGCTCTATCAAAGGAGACCAGAACTTTAAGGTTGAAAATCTGACAAAGGGGTATGCCTTTGAGGTTATATCAAATCTCAATGATAGAGAAAAGGAACTAATCTTAAAGGGCGGGCTTCTGCCGTATGTAAGACGCTGAGCAGCGCCCAATTAGAACAATTGACAAAGAATAGGAGTAATTTGTATATTATTTATTCTTATTTCCGCCAAAAAATCTTCGATTTTTTGGCATTGCGGGCCGCTAGCTCAGTTGGTAGAGCAACGCCCTTTTAAGGCGTGGGTCGTTGGTTCGAATCCAACGCGGCTCATGTCCCCATCGTCTAGCCCGGCCTAGGACATCGCCCTTTCAAGGCGGTAACATGGGTTCGAATCCCATTGGGGACGCTTGAAAAATAGAAAGGGCTTGCTGCAAGCAAGCCCGTATTTGTTTCCCTTCAGAAGATCACTCTCTTAAAATATCCTTTACACCTGAAACATTCTCGTTATCCATATCACTTGTTTTTGCTATAATTAGCATATGGATTTTTTAAATGTAATTTTTCCGATTTCGGGCGTTAAAACCAATATTTTCTTTCCTCCTCTGGTAGCAATGTTCATCTCTTTTTTCACGTCGATGGGGGGAATTTCAGGTGCATTTCTCCTTCTTCCTTTTCAGATGAGCGTACTTAATTACACTGCTCCGTCCGTGAGCGGGACAAATCATGTCTTTAATGTTGTTGCAATTCCGAGCGGAGTTTACCGTTATATTAAAGAAGGACGCATGGCATGGCCATTGACATGTGTAGTGGTTGCGGGTACATTGCCCGGTGTTTTTCTTGGATACTATGTGAGGGTATTTTATCTACCAGACCCGAGGGCATTCAAATTCTTTGTCGGGTGTGTGCTGTTTTACATAGGCATCAGGCTTTTAAAGGAAATCATAGTAAAGTCGAAGAAGACCTCTGCTGCAAAGACTCTGGAAGAGAAGTTCAAGGCAAGGATAGATGAGGCGAAGAGATTGCAGAGCGCAAAAATAGCATCAGGTCTGCCTAAGGAGGCAGTGGTAAAGACAGTATCCGTATCATTGAGAAAGGTAGAATACGAATTCTGGGGAGAAAGGTTTTCTTTCAATACTATCGGCATGTTTATCCTTGCCCTTGTTGTGGGCATTATCGGCGGTGCTTATGGGATCGGCGGCGGCTCGATAATTGCCCCATTCTGCGTGGCTGTTTTTCACCTGCCTGTCTATACCATTGCAGGCGCTGCATTGATGGGGACTTTCATAACTTCGGTTGCAGGCGCACTGTTTTTCAGCATTATCCCTGCAGTGAATGGAGTTTCTGCAATGCCGGATTGGTCCTTGGGAATACTATTCGGAATAGGTGGATTCGTCGGGATGTATCTTGGTGCAAGGTTTCAGAAGTTTGTGCCGCAGAAATTTATAAAATTAATGCTTGGAGTCTTTATAGTTATGATAGCTGCAAAATATATAATTCAGTTTTTCTGAAATGATTTATATTTTATATGTCGGGCCTGCCTGTGCGTTGCACGCAGACAGGTACGGCTCAAAGAAGCCTCTTTTGCCGCACCTAACATAATAAATAGATTAGAATTGCTCAATTTGGGCTGCAACTAAATGGGAGATGAACCAAAAATCTTGTAGGCCGATATCCATATTGATTTATACAAAGTTTCTATTATTAGCCTAACGATAGAATTAACGGGCGGCTACTCGCCGTCCCGTTGAACGACTCTTTAGATGCTTCTTTGATTCAAATTTCAGAGGATATTTTTCAGGATTCTCGAGGTTGTCAATTTCAAGGTCAACATCCAGCTCAGGCCAATATAAATGATAGCCATGAAGCAATTGAACATTTTGTATGGAACTTAATGTCTGGTCTTTAAAATAAGGATAGTCCTTATAGCTGAGAAAATATTCTTTTTCTTTTACGTACAGCCATATACCGAAAGGTGTTATATTTTCAACGCTTACTGAAATGCCTTTGCCATGCTTTAAAGATTTCATTTTTATGCTCCTCAACGATTTTTTTGAATTTCGTTTAATTTTCTCGGATTCAAACCATGATTTACAGCTAATGCTACAATTGGTTCTAACCAAAATTTTGCTTCTCCATCCTCACACGTAACATGAATATGGATCCTATCCTCTTCGTTTGAAAGGAAATAAAATCTATATCCCTTTTCCCTGAAAATTGAAGGACTCACATGTTTATTTTACCATAATAACGTTTATACTTTCTTAAATATACTCTTCCTCCCAAAATGCTCCGCCTGTAGCAAAGAGGATTGAGCTTATTGGTTTATGCAAGAAACAAGACCTGACCCCAACGTTCATATTGCCCTCCTTTTTTATGGTTTTGTTTTTTTGTCAAAACTATTTATACCATAAATGGAGGGCTTTTTCTATTTTAGGTCTCTTGTTTTCTACTCTACCAATAGATTAGAATTGCTCAATTTGGACTGCAACTAAATGGGAGATGAATCAAAAATTTTAAATTAGGAGAGAAGGCATGCTTTTCAGTACTTGCAAAAAGTTTATTCAGGTAATTGCCTTATTGTGTTTTGTTGCAACAATTATTGCATCTGTAAAAGGGCTATATGCATACGAAATTAATATTGATAATTTGATAACAGATATTCAGAAGGATGACTGGCAGAATCGTTTACCGCTATACGGCGGGGCAGAGGGCATAAAGGATGACAGGCTGACAGATGCCCTTATTGGTCTGGTAGAAAACAAAATGTTGAACTGGAGATACAGGATAAGGGCAATCCAGCTTCTCGGTGAGAGCAAAAAGGAGAAGGCACTCAGCTTCCTCGAGCGGATACTGAGCGACCCGTTCCTTAACCACGACTGCCCTGCCATAAAGTGGAATGCGGTCACCGCCCTCGGCAATTTTACTAAAGACCAGAAGGCAGCCGATATACTCCTCGATGCATCGAAGTTTGAGGACAACCCGGTGGTCAGAGAGGCCATTGTCAAAACCATGGGAAAGGTTGGTAGTTCAAAGACTGTGCCATTTTTGATTTCTATCCTAAACGATAGGAGTTTTGCAATTAAGTTCGGTGCAATAAAGTCCCTTGAAGAGATCGGAGACTCGCAGGCATTCCCCTATTTGAGGGATATTGCAGAAAATGACAAGGATCCGCTTATAAAGAACGAAGCACTCTTAGCGCTGAAAAGGTTTTCGCAGTAATAAAAACAAAATCGAGATACAAGCAACAAGCATGACTAATTTTCGCTTACGATGCTATCAAAAAATATCGGTTTCGCTCAAGTCAGCAATGGTTGTCGTTGCATTTGTGATTTCCTTATGCGGTATGTTTTTAATCACAAAAGGAAACGTCTATGCAGACGATATCGATAAATTACTGGTAAAGCTCCGGCATGATGACCCTAAAATCCGTTTGTCAGCAATTGAAGAATTGGGCAGGATTGGAGATGATGATTCTGTGAGGGCACTCATGAGCGTCATCGAAAATCAAGGTGAGGATTGGAAGATTCAGATTAGAGTAGTAAAGCTGTTGGCTGAAATTAAAAATCCCAGGGCAGTAGATTTATTAATAAAAGTATTAGATGACCCGTTCTTTACCTATGACTGTCCTGCATTGAAATGGAATGCCGCCCTTGCCCTTGGCAATTACAAACACTATTCAAAGGTAGTGAATGTATTGATAGATGCATTAACAGATAAGACATTGTATGTGCGGGAGGCAGCAATACAGTCCCTCGGCGAGATCGGCAATAGAAAGGCCGTGCCATATTTGATTTCTGCATTAAACGCTAAGAGCTTTGCAATCAGGATAAGTGCGATAATGGCGCTTGGGAAAATCGGGGATGAGTCAGCGATCCCCTTTGTAAAGCGGGTTTTGGATAATGATGCCGATCCATACATAAGGGATGAGGCTGCGAGGGCATTGAGGTCCTTATCCGTCAGCACATCACGCTAACCGTATGACTTCATGATTTCCGTAACCGCTTTATTCCAGCCATCCGGCCCGATTCCATCAGCTTTTATCAAATTGGGCATGTCCATTTTGCGGTTATAACTTCCATCCGGCTTCTGAACGATTATCGGATAATCGACTTTTTCGAGCATTGGTATATCATTTGAACTGTCGCCGATGGCGATTGTTATGATTTCACCAAATTTTCTTTTGAACATATCAATCAAAACGGATACAGCCTTTCCTTTATCGCTGTTGCCGAGGATATGGAAAAACCTTCCCTGAGTATAATTGAATCCTTTTGAGATGATGGCTTCTAAGAGTCTTTGTTCATCTGTTTCACTGCCATCAAAGACAAATGGCTCGTCAAAATCCCTTTCCTTTGCCATCCCTGCCTCATCAACGCTCATATTTGCTATTTCTGCAAGTTTTTCTACCGTCATATCCCCGAAGCCTTTAACATTAAAGCCCTCATTTTGTAACTCTCTTATCGCCTTTCGCAGATCGGAATACCTTGCGCCGAGCCTGATTATTAGATACTTGCCGTTTTCTTCAGATTTGAGATTTAAAATTTGAGATTTAAAATAGTCTTCGGGTATGAATATCCCTCCACCGTTTTCTGATATGAATGGGTGGCGATTATCCAGTTTTCTCCTGTAATACTCTATCTCTTTTCTTGTCTTGCTTGAGCAAATGATGAGAGGGATATTTTTTTCTTTCAGCAGTTGAAGAGCAGGCATGGCTTTATCAAAAGAGTAGGTGTAATGGTCAAGGAGTGTACCATCGAGGTCTGTGAATATAATGAGTTTTTTCATTCTATCACCATTATCTGAATATCCATGACATTCGTTCCTGTAGGCCCTGTGATGAATAGTCCATTAATTTTCTTGAAGAGATTATAAGAATCATTGTCATTCAGATATTCTTCTGGATTTAACCCGATTGCCCTTGCTTTCTTAACCGTTTCTCCGTCCACAATTGCCCCTGCTGCATCTGTTGGCCCATCTGTACCGTCTGTCCCTGCTGAAAGAAGGGTTATTCTGTCAATACCTTCTATCTCTATTGCAAATGATAGGGCAAGCTCCGTATTCCTTCCTCCTTTACCATTTCCTTTAACAGTCACTGTTGTTTCACCTCCGGAAATTAAACAGTTTAAACGGTTTGAATCTGAACGTTTTGATCGGGCAATATCTGCAAGCCATTTCCCAACCTCTCTTGCCTCACCTGTAACTTCAGACGATATTATCTCTGTTTTTAAACCAAGAGATTCCGCCTTTTCTTTTGCAGCTTCCAATGCTTTTCTGTTACTGGCGATAACAATGTTTTCTACATCATCAAAAATTGTGTTTCCCTCTTTTGGCGTCTCATTTATAAAGCCTTCTGCTCCTTTTTGGAGAACTCCAATTATTCTTCCTGGAGCTTTATCAATCAACCTGTATTTTTCTAAAACTTTTAATGCATCATTATATGTTGTCTTATCAGGTGCTGTAGGCCCCGATGCGATGACATCAAGCCTATCACCGATAACATCCGAAAGTATAAGTGAGATTAATCTTGCGGGATAGGCAATCTCTGCAAGCCTTCCGCCTTTTACTTTTGATATATGCTTTCTCACAGTATTGAGTTCATTTATATCTGCACCCGACTTTAGAAGCAATTCTGTAATTGCCTGTTTTTCATTAAGTGATATGCCTTCGTATGGAGATACAAGGAGTGCGGAACCTCCGCCCGAAACAAGGCATACTATAAGGGTATTTTCATCAGCATCTCTCAGTATCTTTATTATCTCTTCTGTGCCCTTTAATCCGTTTTCATCAGGCACAGGATGACCGGCCTCAAATATAGAGCAGAAGCGCAGAAGAGCAGTAGAGCAGTAGTTTTTATTAAGGAATAATTTATTTTCCATATTTAGCTGTTGCTCTGCTGTCCTGTTCTGTTGCTCTATGGCATGTCCGAATTTTGTAATCAATATCCCTGTATCAATCAAATCTCCAAGATTATCCTCTATTGCCTTTGCCATAGTGCATGCTGCTTTACCGAATCCTACGACAATGAGCCTTTTGAAGTTACCATCTTGATAAACAGAACGAATTTTATTTGTATAAAGCCTTACTGCATTATAAGGGTCAACAGCCTTCAATGCAGCATAAAATATTTCAGCAACTAATTTTTTTATATTTTGTTCCATATTTTATTATACTTCTGGAAGGCGGAATTAAGCCATTTTTTACTCTTTCAGGGTTGCATTATATGTTTTTTTTGTGGTAAAAATAGACTATGAGCTGCAGGAAGAGATATATTATTACATTCTTATTCCTCATTTATTTCCTCCTTTATGTTGTCTCTCCACTCTGTTATGCCGAAGACGGATTAAGCGAAGACAGCACAATCATGCATGCTGCAAAATACGATATAAAAAACATCCGCGTTATATGGGAACTAATCCTCTCAAAGCTCGCCCAAAAGGAAGATGCTGAGGATAACAGTTCTGGAGTACGGTTCTTTATAAAGAAGGGCAGGGCTGTATTAAGCTCAAATAACACCGTAAATGTAGCGCAATCGGAATCCGAGGCTCCCCTTTTCGATGTGTATTATCCACGAATAGAATCTGGAACCCTTTTTGCCTGGGTTACAGATGCTGACCCACAACATGGTTTTTATTCATCGTTCTCTGGCCTTTCACCGCCTCGTGTTTAATTTGTGATAGGTTTTACGAGTTGTCCAATAACGCCCCCTTTGCCCCCTCTTAAATTAAGAGGGGGTGGGGGGGAGTTAGTCGTAATAACTGTCCCGATTATTTTTCACGGAGGTGTGAGATGTCAGACTTTTATCAGACAGGCGTTGTTGCAACCTTTCACAGGCTTGGAAGGATTAATCTCGAAAAGATAGAGGCAGAACTATCGTGGTATGCCAATGAAAGGCCGATTGCCCTTGTGCTGCCCTCGCTTTACAGCGAGCTCGAAGGAGAGGCATTGAAGGGAATCGTAAGGGAGTTGAAGGAAGTTAAATATATCAGCGAAATAGTCGTCACTCTCGGACCTGCAACAGAAGAAGAATTCAGAAATGCAAAGGAATTTTTCTCAGTGCTTCCGCAGAAGACAAGTATTATCTGGAATACGGGACCGAGGATAAGTGAGATATATAAGACAATTGAGAGGGCAGACCTGCCAACTGGAGAGCATGGAAAGGGAAGATCTGCATGGATGGCTTACGGCTATGTTCTTTCGCAGCAGAGATTTCAGACCATTGCGCTTCATGACTGCGACATCCTTACATACAGCAGGGATATGCTTGCAAGGCTGTGTTATCCTGTTACGAGCCCGAGCCTCGATTATGATTTTTGCAAGGGTTTCTACAGCAGGGTAACGGACAGGCTACACGGGAGAATGACGAGACTCCTCGTAACTCCGCTTATGAGGTCTCTTCAGAAGATTTTGGGACATCTGCCAATACTTTTATTTTTTGATAGTTTCAGGTATCCCCTCGCAGGAGAGTTTTCCATGGACGTTGACCTTGCAAGGGTAAACAGGATACCCGGCGACTGGGGGCTTGAGGTTGGTGTGCTTGCAGAGGTTTACAGGAATACATCATTGAGAAGGGTCTGTCAGGTCGATATTGCGGAAAACTATGAGCATAAACATCAGGAACTATCTCCGGAGGATGCAACAAAAGGGCTTCACAAGATGTGTGTTGATATATGCAAATCTCTATTCAGGACACTGGCATCAGAGGGCATAGTTTTTTCTGACGGATTTTTTAAGACGCTGGTAGCAACATATACAAAAACAGCACAGGATATGCTTAAGAGATACGAGGATGATGCTGCAATAAACGGCCTTATATTCGACAGACATGCTGAGAGCCTTGCAGTGGAGACATTCACAAACGGGATCAAAAAGGCAGCGGAGATAATAACAGAAGACCCTCTCGGTGTGCCATTAATCTCAAGCTGGGACAGGGTAACAGCTGCAATACCTGATATACTGCAGAGGATAAAAGAGGCGGTGGAAGAGGATAACAGGTAGAGGATGGAAGACAATTGAAAAAGTTCAAGGACTTTCTTGCGATGTTATACGAAGGGCTGGACAAATGAAAAAAGTACTTAAAGGATTTTAAAGATAAAAGCCTATGAACAGCATTCTTGAAAGAAAAGAGATAAGGGAAAAGCTGGAGGATATAAAGGAGGCTGACATCCTTGTTGGCATTCCGAGTTACAATAATGCCCGGACAATAGACCATGTGGTGAGGGCAGTGCAGGCAGGGTTTGCCAAATATTTCCCTGACAGAAAATGCGTGCTCGTAAATTCTGATGGTGGCTCAACAGACGGCACGATGGATGCTGTCCAGAATGCAACCATTGAAGATTTCCAAGCGATTCTTCTTCATCACAGGGTAAGGCCGGCTTTTAAAATAACAACTCCATATCACGGCATTCCCGGCAAGGGGAGCGCTTTCAGGACAATATTCGAGATAGCGGATGCCCTAAATGTGAAGGCATGCGCAGTGGTGGATTCCGATCTGAGGAGTATTACGCCGGAGTGGATAGAGCTTCTCATTAAACCTGTAATTGAGGGAGGTTTTGATTATGTTGCCCCACTTTATCACAGGCATAAATACGATGGCACGATAACTAACAGCATAGTTTATCCTTTGACGAGGGCATTGTATGGCAAAAGGATAAGACAGCCTATTGGCGGCGACTTTGGTTTTTCCGGGAATCTGGCGAAATTTTATTTAACAAAAGATGTCTGGGAGACTGATGTTGCAAGATACGGAATAGATATATGGATGACAACCACTGCAATTGCAAATAATTTCAAGGTATGCCAGTCATTCCTTGGAGCTAAGATTCACGACCCTAAAGACCCGGGCGCAGATTTGAGCGCAATGCTCTATCAGGTGGTCGGAGCGACATTTGACCTAATGGAAACATATTCAGATGTCTGGAAAAATATAAAAGGCTCAGAGCCGGTACTCACCTGCGGTTTTCAATATGCTGTGGGGCTTGAGCCTATAAATGTAAATCTGGACAGGATGATTGAAAAATTCAGGCTTGGTGTAAAAGGACTCATGGATATATGGAAGGAATTCCTGCCGGAAGGGATTATAGATTTCTTTAATAAGGCAGAGGGGTTGCCAAAAGAGGAATTCCATATCCCTGATGAGATATGGGTAGAGATTATTTACAGTTTTGCTCTTGCGGCCCATAATAAGCTGATTAACAAAGGGCATCTGCTCAAGTCGCTGACGCCGCTTTATATAGGAAGAACCGCTTCTTTTGTGCTTGAGACATGGGAAAGTGATGCAGAAGAAGTGGAGGAAAAGATAGAAAATCTATGCATCGCCTTTGAAAATAAAAAAGGCTGGCTCATTGGCAAATGGCAGGAGGTGTGAAATGAAGAATATATTTGAAAGGCTTATATCAGAGCCTTTAGAAGGGTTTTTAGAGAGGTTTATACAGTTTCTTCCTAATTTAATTTCAGCAATATTACTGCTGATAACCGGGTTATTTGCCGGCTGGCTGGCTAAAAAGGTACTCTGCCGGCTGTTCAGGATTTTGAAGGTCGATGAATTTTCCGAAAGGCATGGGATCAATAACATCCTATTAAAGGGAGGCATGAAGGAAAGTTTATCCTCTGTTATTGGACGATTTGCCGGATGGCTCGTATTTTTTATTTTCGTCATAATATCCTTAAGCAGTCTGAATGTTCCGGCAATAGAAAGGCTCCTTGAAAGGTTTTTCCTTTATCTGCCCAATCTGTTTGTTGCGATCATCATTCTCCTGATAGGTTATCTGCTGAGCAATTTCTTTGGAAGGGCTGCTCTTATAGCTTCTGTGAATGCAGGATTAAAGGCATCAGGGTTGATAGGGCGGTTTGTAAAACTGACCATATTCCTTCTTGCAGCCACAATGGCGCTTGAGCAACTGGGAATAGGAAGGGAGACGATAATCATTGCCTTTGCAATAGTATTCGGCGGAATTGTTTTAGCCCTTGCCATAGCCTTCGGTCTCGGCGGAAGAGATATGGCAAAGGAATATCTTGAGAAGAAAGTGAAAGGTGAAGAAAAGAAGGATGAAATAAGTCATATCTAAAGATGGTGAAGAGGTGAAGGGGTGAAGGGGTGAAGAGGTGAAGAGGTGAAGGGGTGAAGGGGTGAAGGGGTGAAGGGGTGAAGAGGTGAAAGGGTGAAGGGGTGAGTTATCAGAGTTTCAAAGAATTAAAAGTGTGGCAAGAAGCAAAGGCTTTAGCTATCGACATTTATAAATTAACTGCTCAAGGAAAATTTTTAAAAGATTCTGGCTTAAAAGAACAGATGAATAGATCATCGGTCTCTATAGTTTCTAATATAGCTGAGGGCTATGAGCGCAATAGTAATAAGGA
>CALGPO010000004.1 GCA_937960465.1 uncultured bacterium | reverse complement strand
CCTTTCTTAAAACAGCGTCCAGAATTCCTATTTTCCCTATATCATGCATATATCCTGCAATTTCTATGTCAGAGATAACTTCTTCGGAAAAACCGAGCTTTTTAGCTATTGCCATAGAATATTTCGCAACCCTGAATGAATGCCCATGAGTATACGGATCTTTTGCGTCAATGGCTGCCGCAAGCGCCTTTACCGTATTTAGATATAACTCTTTCAGATTGTCATACAGCCTGAGAGTTTCAATCGTAGATGAAATACTGTCGTCTATGATGCTCACAAATTTTTTCTCATATGCGGTGAAAAACCTTCTATCCTTCTCACGCAAAAACGCCATGAAACCTATAACTCCATCCTTCACCTCTATAGGGGAGACAAGCGCGGGCATGCCGTTGCCAAGCTTAGATAGAACTGCATCTCTCTTTTGGGCTGCGAGACCAAAAATATCCTCACCCTGTATCTTCATCACTTCATCTTCGCTGAGCCTATACGGTATAACTACGTCTTCGTTCCGCGCATCTTTAACGGTAATGAATCCTGAATCAGCATCTATTTTGTTTGCTATCTCAAACAGAGACATTTCGCAAAATTCACGTAATTTCCTCAAGCCCATCACCTTTTTTGCGAGATTAAAGAGAAAGTTTATCTGCTCAGAGAGTTCCACTATTTCGTCGCCCATCTGCTGTATTTCAATCTCCCTCTGGAGGATGGCATTAATCGCAGTAACCGATGCATTTATAAAGCCTTCGGCATTGATAATAGATTCCTCGCTCGTCGAAGCGCACATAAGTCCTCCAATGTCTTCTGTAAATTCAAAGGGATAAAACTTTCTGACTGCACCTTCAGAATCAGGATTGGTAGATATGGAATTAAGACCTTCTACAACATTGCCATCACTATCAACTATAAATGAGTCAACTCCATAAGAACTTTTTAAAACCTGAATTGCCTGCTGAATATACATGGTATCATTGATATAATCGGTTACATTCGGCATATCTATTCCTCCTGCATCGGTTTATTTAGCAGGTTTTTAATTGTCGATAAAAGGTCATCTTTTGATACAGGCTTATTCAGAAATCCCTCGGCTCCTGTATCGCAAGCCATTTTTATATCCTCCTCACTCCCAAGAGAGGTAAAAATAATGGTAGGGATTTTGGAAATGGCAGGGTCTGATTTAATTAGCGAGGCAGCCTCGATACCGTTCATTTCAGGCATTTCTATGTCCATGATTATCAGGTCAGGCTTCCATGTCTTTGCCATTTCATAGCCCTTTTTCCCGTTATAGGCTTTTAAAACCTTATACCCGGCATCGGTTAATATCTGCCCTACCACCCGATGTATCATCAACGAATCGTCTACCAAAAGAACTATCGGCTGCATAACATCACCCCTGCTGCATATTAATGATTTTTAGAGTGCAGGCTATTTTAACATATATTAGATTCGGATATGGCCTAAGTATTTCTGGTAACTATATGCAAACGACGACCATCCCTTCCTTAAGTTCGCCTACCCTAAGCTTGAGCATTATCTCCTTAAATCCTACTAAAAATAACATAATAATATATAACAGTTGTTTGAAAATATCCATCCCTTTCTTGTCTTCTTAGGCAATACCTCCCCTTTCTGTCTACTTCCTGTGGCCCCTTCTTTATAGACCTTAATGTTGCATAGACAGCAAGGACTAACATGCTTCAAAGCCTTTACAAGCGACAGGAAACCGTATTCATGCAGAATATAAATGTTTTAACAGAGGGTTGAATCCAATACTGAATACGATATGGTGGTATGAAAATCTTATAAGGCGTCGCAGGCAAAGTCTTTTACGCATGTTAGTCCTTGCTGTAACCTTTGATTTTATGCAACTGTAAGGTAGAGACTTCTTATCCTGATAACTCTGCGCATCTCTGTCTCATCCTCTTTAGAAAAGGAGGCTTTTAAATTTTTTTATTTTCCTATCGGAAATTTAGGATTCAAAAAAATACTTGCTGCGTATATAATATAAAACAAACCGCCAAGAAGGACTGTAACAGGAGACAACCTGCCCCTTATCTGTATGTCCACTATTGCAATAACCGCCGATATCAATGCCAGAATTGCAGAAAATAGGGCAAATCCTGAAATGTTCCAGTCTGTAAATAACAACCCTATTGATACAGGAAATGTGGATTGAAATACCATTGCGCCAGTAATATTGCCCATGGCGAGCGTGTCCCTTCCCTTCAGCGTCCATGTAACGCTGTTGAACTTTTCTGGAAGTTCTGTTGCAACAGGAGCTATCAAAAGAGCAAAGAGCATGGGATTAATGCCCCACGCAACAGAAAGCTTTTCGAGATTCCCAACAAAGATATGGGCGCCGCTCACCATTATTGCGAGAGCCGATAGTACTTGAAATATTATAAGCAGCAAACCCGCAGGCTGATGACTTCTGACAAAAAACCTCTTGAAATACAACTCCTCTGCATGCATTATATCAGCGCTTTCGCCACGGAAAGTAACGTATGCGTATATGATGTAACCTGTGACAAGGGAAATTGCAATAAAGATGTGGGATATTGGCACAAGAATCGGGAAAAAAATTGCCGATGCATACATCAGCACAAAAAATACAAGGTCGCGCTTCATTGAATGAATTTCAACAATAAGTTCGAATTTCCTCTTCTTTGCAAGAAAGCTGCCCACCACAGAAACTCCAACAAGGAAAAATGCGAGAGTGGATAGCATAAAAGGCGCTCCTAAAATAGCTCCAACGCCAATATTCTTTGCAGCATCGCCGCCATGCACCATGATTGCAACAAAGGGAAGTATGGTCTCAGGCAGTGCAGTTCCAACAGCAGCGAGTATGCTTCCCACAACTGCCTGCGACAGCGAAAGCCTTCTGCCAAGGAATTCGACCCCATTTGTAAAGAATTCAGCACTGAGAAGTATCATCATCAGGCTGAATAGGAGAAATACTATTTCCATGTTTTTATCGAACAATCATGACAGGACAGGGAGATGATTTTATTACCGATTCCGAGACGCTTCCAAGTATTACCCTTTTAGTGTAAGACAATCCCCTTGCTCCCATGACAATCAGATCCGCTTCCCTTTCCATTGATATATCATTTATAGTCGCATAGGGAATCCCTATCCTCACAACGCCTTCTACCTCGCCGCAGACCTGAAGGAAAGAACACATTTCTTCCTCCGCATTTTTTATGAGTCCGTTGCTATAATCGCTTTTGTCCTTTTCTGTCATGTCTTTCCATTTCTCAAAACCCTTCTCCACTTTAAGGCTTGAGATTATATGGGTCACAATGAGTTCCGAGGAACTCTTCTCAGATAATGACTTTGCAACCTCCAATGCCCTTTTCGAAGGCTCTGAAAAATCCACGGCGCATAGAATTCTCTTTATGACCACACCACCTATACATGCGCTCTCTGACTTTTTACCCCTGACGACCAGCATCGGGATATTGAGTGACTTTATCATCCGCTCTGAACTGCTTGGTCTTACCATGTGGGATTTATGTCCAAGCACGATTATATCAGTGTCCATTTCTTTTATTGCTGTATCAAACGTCTCGATAAGTCTTCCAACCGCAATGGCATGCCCGGTTTTTATACCGAGTCCATTGAGTTTCTCAGCCCACCTCCTGAGATTCTCTTCATCCAGCTGCTTTTCCTTCTCTATATAGGGAACAAGGTATGCAGGAGGGGTAAGGGCATAGTCAATGACATACAGCATGTCTATTTGAGCATCGACCCCTCTTGTTTTAGAGAGCCATTCTGCATAGGCGAGTATCTTTTCTGTGTCAGGACCGAGGTCTATTGCTACAAGTATCTTATTTATTGTTAAACCGTCACCCATTCGCTTATTTCTTCAAGGCCTTTCCTAATCTCTTCTCAACAGAGGAAACCTTTTCTTCTATCCTGTTCGGTTTTCCTTTCCTGTCATCAACGGTTATGGATATAAGCACCCTGTCCTCTTTTTTCATTATCTCATCACGACACCGCTTTATAAGATTCATGATTTCGTCCCATTCGCCTTCAACAACCGTACCCATTGGATTTACCTTATAAGGCATACCACTTTCATCAACAATCCTCAGGGCAACAGCCAACTGGTCTCCGATGCTACTGCCAACGCCTATCGGTACGATGCTGAACTCTGCAAGCATATTTCCTCCTCATCTAAACAAAAAATGAAGGGTAGTTTAAAAACTACCCTTCATTTAAAAAAAATAATTAACTTATTTTACTGCATCTTTCAATGTCTTGCCTGCTGTGAATTTTGGAACCTTTGTTGCAGGGATCTTGATTTCTGCGCCTGTCCTTGGATTACGGCCCTTTCTTGCCTTCCTCTTGGACACTGAAAATGTCCCGAAGCCGACGAGTGTAACCTTCTGACCTTTTTTAAGAGCTGCTTTTATTGAATCGAGAGTTGCATCGAGTGCCTTGCCTGCATCTGTCTTTGTAAGACCCGCGCCGGACGCAATCTTATCGATAAGATCTGCCTTCGTCATAAGTTTAATTCCCCCCTTTCCTTTATAGATTATTGAATATCAACGTTTTGGTATAAACATTACCAAGAAAAACGGCGTTTGTCAAGATAAAAGTTAAACCTAAATTGAGCGATTCTATATTCAGGCCTGTCTGCGTGCAACGCACAGACAGGCCTGTCTTACAAAATCGCTTAACTTAGATTAAAGTAATTCCGTTATTTTATCGCCTTACATTCAGAATTCCGTCCATCTGTGAAATCTTGTTTACGAGGTTAATGAGCTGGTTCCTGTTCTTGATTTCAAGGGTAAGCTCAAAGAGCGCCCTTTTGTCATGTGTTGAGTTTGCCTTCAGAGAGCTAATATTCACTTCAGCAGATGATATGAGGGCGCTGAGATTAGCCAGCATTCCAGGCTTATCGATGCTCTCGATGTAAAGCCTTGTCGGAGAAGTAATATCGCTGTTTCTGTTCCATTCTACATCAATCAGCCTCTCGGTATCCACAGCAAGCCTTTCGAGGTTGCTACATTCCTTCCTGTGAATAGTAACTCCCTTGCCCTTTGTAATAAAACCGACTATCCTGTCTCCAGGCACAGGGAAACAGCACTTTGCCACATGGTACAACACATTGTCTACCCCTTTGATAGTAATAACTCTGTCTTTCTCTTTCAGAGGTCTTGTCACTCTCGGCATCTCTACATCTTCTGTCTTTACGATTCTCTCTGGGACAAGTCTGTTAACAACCTGATGGGCCGATATCTTTCCGTATCCTATGGAAACATAAAGGTCATCAAGGGATTGGTGGCTGAAATATTTCAAAACCTCATTCATCTTATCCGACTTCAATATCGAGAGGGCAATCCCATGCCTCCTCATTTCTTCCTCCACCAGCTTTGTTCCAAGCTCCATGCTCTGCTTCCTCTCCTCAGTCTTTATCCACTGTTTTATCCTGCTCTTTGCCCGCTGGGTGACCACAAACTTGAGCCAATCCTTGCTCGGCCCGTGGGAAGGAGAGGTTATAATCTCAACCACATCACCGCTGTTCAATTTATATCTCAGAGGGACTATCCTGCCGTTGACCTTTGCCCCTATGCACTTATGCCCAACCTGCGTATGGATACCGTAAGCAAAATCAACAGGGGTGGAGCCGATGGGAAGTTCTTTTATATCGCCATTCGGGGTAAAGACATACACTGTTTCAGGAATCACCTCTCCCTTGACAGCCTCAAGGAATTCCTTTGCATCAGAGATCTCTTTGACCAGTTCCCTGAGCCATGCTATAAATCTGGTATTCTTTTTATCGATGCTGTCCTTTTCCTTATACCTCCAGTGTGCAGCAATTCCTTCTTCTGCAATCTCATTCATGTCATCTGTCCTTATCTGGAATTCCACCCTGTCTCCTCCGGGACCGACCACAGTGGTATGAAGGGACTGGTACATATTGGACTTTGGAAGGCTTATAAAGTCCTTAAATCTTCCCGGCACGAGGGGCCATAATGAATGTATGATGCCCAGTATATCGTAACAATGGCTTACGGTATCCGTCATTATCCTGAGGCCGATAACATCATGCACCTGTTCAAAGGGTATCTTCTGCTGTATCATCTTCTGATAGATGCCGTAGTAGTGCTTAACCCTCCCTTTGATCTTTGCAGGAATCCCTGCAGCGCCAAGCTTTTCGGAGATCACGCTCCTGACCTCATCTATATACTTCATCTGGTCTTCTTTGCGTTTCGCAACCTTTTTATGGAGGTCGTTAAAGAGGTCGGGCATTAAGGCCTTAAAGCTCAAGTCCTCAAACTCGGTCCTGAGCCATCCTATTCCCAGTCTGTTGGCGAGAGGGGCATAAATATCGAGAGTCTCTGAAGCTATCCTCCTGCGTTTTTCTTCTGGGAGATGTTTGATTGTTTTCATATTGTGAAGTCTGTCAGCGAATTTGATGAGTATAACCCTTACATCCTTTGACATGGCAAGGAGCATTTTCCTGAAATTCTCTGCCTGGGCATCTTCCCTTGTCTTAAACTCAACCTTGCTCAACTTTGTCAGCGCATCCACAAGAAATGCGATCTCGCTTCCGAACATCTCCTTTATATCTTCGGTTGATGTGCCTGTATCCTCCACTGTGTCGTGTAGAAGTCCAGCGGCAATAGTGGCAGTATCGAGCTTCATGTCTGCGAGTATGTCTGCCACAGCTAAAGGATGGTGTATATATGGAGAACCCTCAACCCGCTTCTGGCTGCAGTGCGCCTCTCTCGAAAAGATGTATGCCCTTTTTATTGCCTCCACATCAGCCTTGGGATTATAAGAGAGGACTTTTTCTATGAGTTTATTAATTGTCTCCATGTTTTATTATAACCTAAATTGAGCGATTCTATATTCAGGCCTGTCTGCGTGCAACGCACAGGCAGGCCTGCCTTACAAAATCGCTCAACTTAGATATAACTCTTTTGAGATATGTTAAGATATTTGTCATGGACAAACTAATTATCAGAGGGAAAAAACCGCTCAAGGGAGAGGTTCGGATAAGCGGGGCAAAAAATGCTGCACTGCCTATTATGGCCTCAACCATTCTTGTGCATGGGGAACATACCATTGAAAGAGTTCCACACCTGAGAGATGTCATGACTATGGGAAGGCTGCTTGCCAATCTCGGCGCCGGTTTTCATTTCGAAAACAATAAAACCATATTGGATTGCAGCAAAATCAATAATTTCGAAGCACCTTATGACCTTGTAAAGACCATGCGCGCATCAGTCCTCGTATTATGCCCCCTCGTGGCAAGATTCGGAAAGGCAAAGGTCTCTCTGCCAGGAGGGTGCGCCATTGGCGCCAGACCCATAAACCTCCACCTCATGGGTCTGGAAAAAATGGGCGCCAAAATAAAACTCGAATCAGGATATATAATCGCAAAGGCTAACCGGCTTAAAGGCACATCGATTTATTTCGACACTATCACTGTGACAGGCACAGAAAACCTCATGATGGCTGCTGTACTGGCAAAGGGGACTACCATCCTTGAAAATGCTGCAAGGGAGCCGGAGGTAGTCGACCTTGCCAACTACCTTATTGCAATGGGTGCAAAGATAAGCGGTGTGGGGAACAGCGTTATCGAGATAGAGGGAGTGGATGAACTAAAGCCCATAAACAATTACAGGATAATACCCGACCGGATAGAGACCGGGACATTTATGGCCATAGCAGGGATCACCGGTGGAGACTTAGTACTTAAGGACTGCAAACCCGAACACCTCGATGCCGTAATAATGAAATTAAAAGATACAGGCGTTGTATTTAAAGAGACAAAAAGGGGGCTCAGGGTAATAGGGCCTGAAAGGCTCTTTGCAAAGGATGCAAAGACAATGCCTTATCCCGGATTTCCCACAGACATGCAGGCGCAGTTCATGGCAATGATGACAGTCGCAAATGGAACAAGCGTTATTAAAGAGACCGTATTCGAAAATAGGTTCATGCATGTGGCTGAATTAAAAAGAATGGGAGCCGACATAGACATAGAAGGCGGAACAGCCACGATAAAGGGCGTTGAAAGGCTCAAAGGAGCGCCTGTAATGGCTACGGATCTAAGGGCATCCGCTTCGCTTGTTGTAGCTGCGTTATGCGCTGAAGGAGAAACCGTTATTCATAGAATTTATCACCTCGACAGGGGATACGAAAAGATGGATGAGAAACTCAGGCATGTCGGGGCTGATATTGAGAGAATTACTTCTTAAACATCTTCCTCAACTCATCCATCGATATAAAAATCCTCGTTGGTCTGCCGTGGGGGCAGGTGTGCGGATTTTCTGTTTCATCAAGGTCTTTCAGTAATTGCGCAATTCTTATGCCGTCAGGAACTTCTTTCCCTCTGATGGATTTATGGCATGCCAGCTTTGCAGCAAGCACTTTTCTTACTGAATCAATTGGCTCAAGCATACCATTCCCTCGACCCTTAGCCCTTAACCCTTGACCCTCATTTATTAACGATGCCGCTATATCGCTCATCAATACATTCAAATCAGCATCCCTCAAAAACTCAGGAAGACTCCTTATGATTAAAGTTGCGTGACCAAAATCTTCCAATTCAAGGCCAAGGTCATTTAAAACTTGCAGATTGTCCAGTATTACCTTATATTCGCTGCCCTGAAGCTTAATCTGCTGAGGGAAAAGAAGTCTGTATATAGGACAGAAGACAGAAGTTAGACTATCAGAAAACAGACTATTTTTATCTGTCCTCTGTCTTCTGTGTTCTGTTCTTTTCAAGAGCTTTTCGTAATTGATCCTCTCGTGGGCTGCGTGGTAATCAATTATCGTGATGCCCCCTTTTCCCTGAACCGCAATAAAGGTATCGCCGAGGTAGAGGAATGGAATACCATCAACATGCGAGATAATATCATAGAGGGAAACCGACTCGGAAACCATCACCGAATTGGAGAGTTGGAGAGTTGGAGCGTTGGAGTATTGAGAAGTTTTCTCTGTAGCTTTTTCATTACTCCAATATCCCAATACTCCATCCTTTAATGCTTCTTTCACTGCTTGATATGTAAAATTGAACACTCTGCTCTTGTCCTCAAACCTCACTTCCCTCTTTGTAGGATGAACATTGAAATCAACCTTCTTTGGATCTATTTCAATAAAAAGAAAAAATACAGGATGTCTGTCTTTTGGTATCAACTCTTCATATGCCTTATAAACAGCATAGGTTATGGATTGGTCTTTAACAGGCCTGTTGTTAATGAACAGAAATTGGCTGTTTCTATTATTCCTTAAATTCGTTGTCTTGCCCAGAAATGCCTTGATACTTATTTGACCATCTTCAGCCTTTGTTTCCATCAACTCATTCACAAAATCTTTCCCAAAGATCTGCACGAGCCTTTCCTTATAAGACGAGGCCGACGGGAGATTCAATACATCATCGCTGTCAATTCTTAAGACAAATCCTATCTGATAATGTGATATTGCCTCGCGTGTCACCGTATCAATAATATGATAATTTTCTGTGCTGTCTGATTTAAGAAACTTACGCCTCGCAGGCGTATTAAAGAAAAGGTCTTTTATCTCAATGGTTGTGCCTATTGCAGAGCAATCCTTAACCTCTTTTACATCTCCGCCAACAATTTCTATACATGTTCCTGTTTCATCTTGATGCGAAGTAATTAATCTTATCTTTGAAACAGATGCGATAGATGAAAGGGCCTCTCCCCTGAAGCCCATGGTTTTTATATTAAAGAGGTCGTGTTCATCTTTGATCTTGCTCGTGGCATATCTTTCAAAGGCAAGCAGTGCATCTTCCCTGTCCATGCCAATGCCGTTGTCAGAGACCTTGATAAATCCTTTGCCTGCTTTTGCAACATCTATTTCGATCTTTGAAGCCATGGCATCTATGGAGTTTTCCATGAGCTCCTTCACCACAGATGCAGGACGCTCAACCACCTCGCCCGCAGAGATCTTATTTCGGAGATTTAATGGAAGGACATTGATACGCGGCATGGATTATTTTAACATAATCTTGCTATAATTCTTTTTGTGAAAAATCTTGTTAACACTCCCCCCCTTGCTCAGAAAAAAATCCTGATGAAGGGCAATGAGGCCATTGCAGAGGCTGCAATACAGGCTGGATGTAGATTCTATGCAGGCTATCCAATAACGCCCCAAAACGAAATCCCGGAATATATGTCATGGCGCATGCCCGAAGTGGATGGGACATTTATTCAGGCAGAAAGCGAATTGTCAGCAATAAATATGGTATTCGGCGCATCGGCATGCGGTGCAAGGGCAATGACATCTTCAAGCAGTCCTGGAATAAGCCTGAAACAGGAAGGGATATCATATCTTGCAGGTGCTGGACTTCCTGCAGTTATCGTGAACATGCAGAGGGGCGGGCCCGGCCTCGGCAATATCTCGGCAAGCCAGGCAGACTATTTTCAGGCAGTAAAGGGAGGCGGACATGGAGATTACAGACTTTTAGTTTATGCCCCATACAATCTGCAGGAACTCTGGGATCTCACGATGCTCTCCTTTGATAAGGCCGATGAATACAGGAATCCTGTCATGATACTCGGTGACGGAATACTCGGTCAGATGATGGAGCCTTTTGTTCCGACACCTTATGTAAGGCCTGAACTCCCGAGAAAAACATGGGCACTTACAGGATGCAAAGGCAGAAAACCGAATGTCATAAAATCCCTTTTCATGGGAGAAGGGGAACTGGAACAGAGAAATTACATGCTTCAGGCCAAATACAGGAAAATGAAAGAAATGGAAGTAAGATTTCAGTCATACAATACACATGATGCAGAATTGATCGTGGTTGCCTTCGGCATTGCAGCACGCATTGCAATGGCTGCTGTCAGAAGATTGAGAAATGAAGGTCGTGGAATCGGCCATAAAATCGGATTATTCAGGCCAATAACGCTCTTCCCTTTCCCTGAAAAACAGATAAGCGACCTATCAGATAAAAACAGAAGATTCATTGTCGTGGAATTGAATGCAGGGCAGATGGTTGAAGATGTGAGGCTTGCGGTTAATGGAAAGTCCGAAGTGCTCTTTTACGGCAGGCCAGGCGGTGCGATCATCACTCCCGAGGAATTGTACGAAAAACTACTCGCAATTCTTGTCTCTTGAGTCTCTTGTGTTTATTGTGTTAACTCAACCTTGCAGTTGCATAAAATCAAAGGTTACAGCAAGGACTAACATGCGTAAAAGACTTTGCCTGCGACACCTTATAAGATTTTCATACCACCATATCGTATTCAGCATTGGACTCAACCCTCTGTTAAAACATTTATATTCTGCATGAATACGGTTTCCTGTCGCTTGTAAAGGCTTTGAAGCATGTTAGTCCTTGCTGTCTATGCAACATTAAGGTCAAGATACATTACGGCGCAATAAACTCAATAACTGTGATTTAGCCGTTTCAAAATCAGCCTTTATTCTGCAGCCGGCAGCGTTTTTATGTCCACCGCCTCCAAATGCCTCTGCAATACGGGCCACATTTATATCATCTTTTGACCTCAGACTTATTTTGTAATGGGTATCATCTATCTCTCGGAAAAGTACCGAGACCTGCACATCCTTCATAATCCTTGGGAATTCAACAAAATGTTCCGTATCATCTGGAGACGTGGATGTCTCTTCAAACATCCTCCTTGTCACCTTAATAATGGCAGTCCCGTCTTCCCTCTCCAATGTATTAAGAACCCTCATAAAGAGATCGAAACGCCCTTCAGACCATGCCTCAAAAAGCCATCTATAAATCACATGGGGTTTCGCACCTGCCTCGATTAGGTCCGAGGCAACTCTAAGGACTCCCGATGTGGTGTTTTCGTATCGGAAATTGCCTGTATCCACAGCTATAGCTGCATAGAGATTTACCGCCATATCTGAAGTCAATTTTATGCCGAGTTCTTTTATGAGACGATAAATCATGAGCCCTGTAGCTGCTGAATCAGGCACCACCCAGCGTATATTTCCAAATGGCCTTTCGGATTCGTGGTGGTCAATAACAGCTGATAGCTGATAGCTGATAGCTGATAGCTGGGTCTTGTCTGTTGTAATACGGTCAATGTCATTACAGTCTATGAGGATAAGATTTCTGAAATCCGTTATCCGTGAACTGCGAACCGTGAACTGTTCCAGTGTAATAAACTTCTCCTGCCATGGCAGAAATCTATACTGGTGAGGCACAGGGTCCTTGCATAGAAGGACTGTTTTCTTTCCAAACCCTTGAAGGGACATTGATAATGCAATAGCCGAGCCAAGACCGTCGCCGTCAGGGTTCATATGGGTGGCTATAATAAACCCATCTTCTTTTCTCAGAAAGTCCAGAAGTTCTAAAGGTGGCATCATATATCGCGTTTCTCTTTTATCTCTCTCAGCAGCTTATCAATCCTGTCGCCATGTTCTATTGACCTGTCAATTCTGAATTCAATGGTGGGAATAAACTTTGTCCTCACCCTTTTCGACACTTCGCTGCGTATAAGACCCTTTGCAGAATTCAGTATCTCGAGAGTGATGTCCTTATCTTCTTCTTTCATAACGCTTATGAATATCCTTGCAATCTTCAGGTCTTCTGACATCTCCACATCGGTAACAGTGACAAATCCAAGGCGGGGATCTTTTACCCTTCGCATAATTATGTCTGCGATTTCTTCCCTCAGGAGGATGCTTAATCTCTGTGATCTCTTATATGGATGCATGGTTAGCTCTCGACTGATAGCTGATAGCTCCCGCTATGAGCCATAAGCTATAAACTAAATTAAGCGATTCTATATTCAGGCCTGTCTGCGTGCAATGCACAGGCAGACCTGCCTTACAAAATCGCTCAACTTAGCTATAAACTATGAGCCTACTACAGTTTTGCTGCTATTTTCTCGATGATATAATTTTCGAGTATATCCCCGACTTTAATGTCATTAAAATTTTCTATCATAACACCACATTCATAGCCTGTCTGTGCTTCCCTTACATCTTCCTTAAATCTCTTCAATGATGCAAGCTTTCCCTCATAGACTACTATATTATCCCTTATGACCCTAATACCATCGCTTGCGCGGCTTATCATTCCGTCTATGACATAACAGCCTGCAATTGTACCGAGTCTCGACACTTGGAATGTCTGTCTCACTTCTGCCCTGCCAAGAACCTTCTCCTTGAGTGTAGGCTCCAGCATTCCTTCAAGCGCCTTTTTAACATCCTCGATGGCATCATAGATTATGTTATAGAGCCTTATATCAACGCCTTCCTTCTCTGCAAGCTGGGAAGCCTTGAGTTCAGGGCGCACGTTAAACCCGATTATAATCGCATTTGATGCAGTGGCGAGCATAACATCCGATTCGTTTATACCTCCAACAGCAGCGTGGATAACCCTCACCTTCACTTCCGGATGGGTTATGCCTTCAAGCGCACTCCTTATGGCCTCAACAGAACCCTGCACATCTCCTTTTATAACAATGCCAAGTTCTTTTATCTGTCCTTCCTTTATCTTCGAATACAGCTCGTCAAGGGTCAGCTTTTTGTGCCTTGCAACCTCTGCAAGCCTCTGTTTCTGAAGCCTTGCAAGGGCAATCTGCCTTGCCTTCTTTTCGTCTTCGACACAGGTAAAGATATCACCGGCGGTGGGCACCTCCGAGAATCCGATAATCTCCACAGGGGTTGATGGCCCTGCCTCATTTATCTTTTTCCCTGTATCATCGATAAGTGCCCTCACTTTGCCCGATGCAGAGCCTGCAACAAAGGCATCTCCGACCCTCAATGTGCCTGATTGAATAAGAACCGTTGCAACCGGCCCTCTGCCCTTGTCGAGCTTGGCTTCAATAATCGTTCCCCGTGCAGGTCTATTTGGATTTGCCTTAAGCTCCATTACCTCTGCCTGAAGCAGTATCATTTCCAACAGGTGCTCGATGCCTATCTTTTTCTTTGCTGAAACCTCAACAAAAATGTTCTGACCGCCCCACTCTTCGGATACAATTCCACGCTCTGCAAGCTCGTTTCTAACCCTTGCAGGATTTGCCTCAGGTTTGTCTATTTTGTTAACAGCAACAATAATAGGCACATTTGCTGCCTTTGAATGGTCTATTGCCTCTATAGTTTGCGGCATTACGCCATCATCTGCTGCTACAACGAGAACAACTATATCCGTAACCTTCGCTCCCCTTGCCCTGAGCGCAGTAAATGCCTCGTGTCCGGGTGTATCGAGAAACGTTATGTCCTTGCCCTGAAGCGATACCTTATATGCACCTATATGCTGTGTAATACCTCCAGCCTCTGTCTCTGTCACCTTTGTTTGACGTATCGCATCCAGCAGGGAGGTCTTTCCGTGATCAACATGCCCCATTATGGTAACAACAGGCGGTCTATGAATGAGATTGGCAGATTCCTCCACGATCTCTTCTATGACATCGATATGTTCCGGAGCAACAGTTTCAACTTTAACTCCAAAGCCATCTGCTACAAGCACGGCAGCATCCATATCCACGGGCTGATTAATCGTCGGCATATATCCCATTTCCATGAACTTCTTGATGACATCAGGGATCTTGCAACCTATCAATTCCGCAAACTCTTTTACTGTAGTGCCCTCTACCAGCTTTATGGATTTCTTTCTCGGCGCCGTTATTGGGGGAGCAGGCGCTGGTTCCATCTTCCTGAATCTATCCCTGAACTTCTTTGCCGGCTTTTGTTCAACCCACTTCTTTGGCTCTATCTTCTTGATTGCCTGAAATGCCTTCTGCATCCCGGGCTTCCCCTTAAACTTCTCTACCTTGTCAACTTCTATCTCTTTTTTGAATCTATCCGGTATCTTTGTCTCTACTTCCTCTTCGGGAATGGCAATGGGCGGAACACTTATCTCTACTTCCTTTTCTTCGAATTCCCTCTTTTCTTCTTTCTTTACGTCAGGTTTAATAGACTCCGGTCGTTTTTCTATCTTGTCGATTTTTTCGGGTTTCTCTGCTATTTTTGCTTTTTCAATTTTCTCTATCTCCTCTGCATTTTTAACCTTCTCGATTTTCTCGTCCTTCTTCTCCTCTGCTTTTTTCTCTATTCTGGCCTCTTTTGCCGGCGCTGCTTCTTCCTTATGCTTTACAACCTTTACAGGCCTGAATATCTGCCTTATCCTATCTGCTTCTTCGATGCTGAGTTTTATGAGAGTTGTGCCTTTTTTGAACTCTACACCCCTCATTCGAGCCAGCTCTCTTACTATATCGGTAGATTTTACCTTTATCCCAGATTCCTTTAATTCCTTTGCCAGTTCAGTGCTTTTTATTTCCTTATCAGGCATCTATGTTTTAACCTCCAGTAAATTCAAGTGGGAAGTAAGAAGCGGAAAACACTTCCTATTTCCCACTTATTAATGTTATCATAAAGAACTTTTTTTATGCAATTGAACTTTGGGGCTTTGCCCAAATCCCGGTGGTAATAATAAAAATTGATTTTAGGGAGTTTGAGGGACTCTGTCCCTCAAAGAGGAGGTCGTATGGCAAGCTGTTCTGTTTGTGGAAAGAAAAAAATAGTTGGCAACAATGTAAGCCACGCAAATAATAAGACAAAGCGCGTCTTGATGCCGAATATCCAGAGGATCAGGGTTGTAACTGATGGCGGAGGTACAAAAAGAGTATATGTTTGTACAAGATGCATACGATCAAAGAAAGTGGTAAAGGCGGCGTAGGAACAGCGTTGGAATAATGGAGTGATGAAAAAAGTAGGCACGCTCCTCTCCTCCATCTTCAAAGATCTCGGCATCGAAGATAAAATCAGACTCAATTCAATGCAGGAGGAGTGGCATAGGCTATTCAATGAGCCTCTGTCCCTGCACACCTATCCTGTGGATATAAAAGACAGAGAACTGACCATAAATGTCGATTCCCCTGCATGGCTCGGCCAGTTAAAGTTTTTTAAGCTGGACATAATAAAAAAACTTCAGGCATACAATGTTAGTTCCGTTAAATTCAAACACGGAAAGGTCTATCAGAAAAAGGGGCAAAGGGCAAGAGGTAAGGGGCAAGAAGATTCAAACCAACTCCCCAAATCCTTCACGGATTCTGAACTTGCATGGATAAATCAGACCGTCTCAACAGTATCTGATCCAGAGCTTCAAGAAAATATCAGAAAGGCAATAGAAAAAGCAATGAGCAGATAAACACCTATAGCCTATTGCCCATTGCCTGTTTTTACGCTGATTCCGCCTTCTTTTCATAAACTATTATCGGCTTTTCTTTCTTTGTGATAGACTCTTCGTTTATTATGCATTCTGACACCCCTCCGCGTGAAGGTATCTCATACATAACATCGAGCATCACATCTTCCAGTATTGCCCTCAGTCCCCTTGCTCCAGCCTTTCTTTCTACGGCCTTCTTTGCTATGGCAGCAAGAGCTGCGTCTGTGAACTTCAGGCGGACATCGTCCAGAGACAGGAGTTTTTGATACTGCTTTGTCAGGGCATTCTTGGGCTCTGTCAGTATCTTTACCAGTGCTACTTCATCCAGCTCATCTAAGGTCGCAACAACAGGAAGCCTTCCTATGAACTCAGGGATAAGCCCATACTTCATCAGATCTTCAGGCTCTACAAGGCTAAAGACATTGCTTATCTTCTTCTCCTTTATGCTGGGCATTTCTACACCAAACCCTATGCTCTTTTTGCCTGTCCTCTGCTCTATTATCTTATCGAGTCCTACAAAAGCGCCGCCGCATATAAAGAGAATATTGTTTGTGTTAAGCTGTATGTATTCCTGCTGGGGGTGCTTCCTCCCTCCCTGAGGAGGTATATTAGCCACTGTCCCTTCTATTATCTTTAATAGTGCCTGCTGAACACCCTCTCCGGATACATCCCTTGTTATGGACGGGCTATCTGCCTTTCTGCTTATCTTGTCTATCTCATCAATGTAGATTATCCCCATCTGTGCTTTTTCCACATCATAGTCCGCTGCCTGAAGGAGTTTCAAAAGCACATTTTCCACATCCTCCCCTACATACCCTGCCTCTGTTAGGGTGGTTGCATCCGCTATAGTAAAAGGCACATCAAGGAATCTGGCCAGTGTCTGGGCCAGAAGTGTTTTACCTGTACCTGTCGGCCCTATCAGTAGTATGTTGCTCTTCTGGAGTTCCACGTCAGTTTTTGAACCGCTAAATACCCTCTTATAATGGTTATGAACAGCAACCGAAAGTATTTTCTTTGCCTTTTCCTGTCCGATAACATAATCATTCAGGAACTTATGTATCTCCACAGGGGTCGGCAGTTTCTTTGATAAATCCCTGTCGGATGCATGGATCTCTTCATCTATTATTTCATTGCATAAACCCACGCACTCATCGCATATATAAACCATAGGGCCTGCGATCAGCTTTTTGACCTCATCCTGCCCTTTGCCACAAAAAGAGCATCTGAGAATGCTTTCACTCGTCTTCTTTGCCATCAAAACCTCCGATTTAGCTCATATCTAAGTTGAGCGATTTTGTAAGGCAAGCACTGCCTGTGCGTTGCGCGCAGACAGGTCTGAATATAGAATCGCTCAATTTAGCTCATAGTAAAAATATTGCATTGGACTATAAACAATGAGTTATGAACCAAAAGCTATTTCTTCTTCGTCTCTTTTATTGTAGCTATCACTTCATCAACCAAGCCGTAATCCTTTGCATCACTACCGGACATAAAGAAGTCCCTTTCCGTATCTACCTGAACCTTCTCTAATGGTTGTCCAGTGTGCCTTGCGAGGATTCCATTCAGCGTCTCCTTCATTTTCAATATCTCCCTTGCATGTATCTCCACATCAGTCGCCTGCCCATAAAAACCACCTATGGGCTGGTGTATCATTATACGCGAATGCGGAAGTGCAAACCTCTTGCCCTTTGTTCCTGCTGTTAAAAGAAGAGCCCCCATGCTCGCTGCCTGTCCAATGCAGTATGTTGCAATGTCAGGCTTGACATACTGCATGGTGTCGTATATTGCAAGGCCTGCTGACACAACGCCCCCTGGCGAATTTATATATATATGTATATCCCTGTCAGGGTCTTCTGTCTGAAGGAAAAGCAATTGGGCTATAACCACATTGGCTACATTATCGTCTATAGCCGTACCGATAAAGATTATCCTGTCCTTGAGCAGCCTCGAGTAGATATCATAAACCCTCTCTGTCCTTCCTGTCTGCTCTATAACAATAGGAACAATACTCATTACTATTCTCCTTTTTCTATTTTCGCCTTATTCAAAAGAAAGTTTAGCACCTTCTTTTTAAACACCGACTGCTTGAGCCCTTCAAGAGAGCCATCTCTCGCCGTATAATACTTAATAATATTCTCGGGAGAGACATAAGACCTACTGGCAATATTCAGTATCTCCTCTTTCATATCTTCATCGGAGACATTTATGCCTTCTTTTTCTCCTATCAACTCCAGCAGAATGGATGCCCTTACGCCCTTTTCTGCGTGAGGCTTTATCTCTTCTCTGATCTCCTCGTCTGTCTTCTGGTTATTGCCTCTGGCTCTTATTTCGCTTATTATTCCGCTGATTTCAGCATTAAGCAGGCCTTCCGGGACATCAAAGCTGTGCGTCTCTAAAAGCTTATCGAGGATATCCCTCTGCTTGGCCCTTTCCGCATCTCTATTCTTGGATGCAATTATATTCTCTCTCACCCTATCTTTTAATTGTCCTGTGTTTTCGAAACCCAGATCCTTTGCAAACTCATCGTCAATGGCGGGAAGGTTACGCCTTTTGATATCCTTCATCCTTACTTCGAACCTCAGTCTCTTTCCTGCAAACCGGGTCTGTGAATCCTCTGAAAAGCTTGCCTCAATGATAAATTCCTCATCCTTTTTCTTGCCGATAAGTCCATCAAAAAATTCCTGTGGATAAGGGCCGCTGCCAACTTTTAAGACAACATCCTTTGAAACAGTATCTTCAACGATATAATCAATAGTTACGAGATCTCCGGTATTCACTGCGTCATCTACTGATTCGTATGTTGCCTTTTCCTCTGCAAGCCTGTTTAAAACAGCATCTACATCTTCATCACTGACCTCTACAGGAACCTCCTTAACAGTCACATTTTCATAATCAAGATTTTCCACCATTGGTCTCACCTCTACAGAAACGGTCACGGAGATGGGCTCATTCCTTTTAAAGTCAAAGGAATCCTCAACAACAGGCATTGAAACAGGCTTTATATCAGCCTCTTTTATTGCCTTGAGATAGTATTCAGGGATGATCTTTTCAAGGACATTGGCTTCTATTTCCTTGCCGAACTTCTTTTCTATCAAATGCATGGGGGCCTTACCAGGCCTGAAACCAGGAATCCTTGCCATTTTCTGTGCCTCGTTGAGGCCCTTTTTTATCTCTGACTCTATGACCTCTGCCGGAATCTCTATTTTAAGCCTCTTTTTCGTTGATGATATATCCTCCAGTACCTTTAACAATTTCTCCTCCTTCCACACCCTTCATTCTCATGGGAATCTTTAATATCTTGATAGCGTTGTCAAGTGGAGACCTGACAAAAGCCCTCCATTTCATATAGGTCATACATCAAAATCGTTATAGTAATAGGCAAGTCGAATCTTGGCAACATTCAGCACTCCAGCAACACTCCATTTACTTACATTTACCCGCATATTAATCGTTCGCATAACTCGTTCTACTTTACTTGTCGTCTTGCCATTGTGCCATTGTAATTGCCTATATCAAGCCCTGCTACCCTCACCCCTCCACCTCTTTTATATTGCACAAATACCTTCAGTTCCTTGCCTCGTTTTGCTATTCCTTTAATCCCTACTCCTGTACCGTCTGCTTCTCCCATGGGAAGTTCTTTGTCATCCACTTTGAATTCTATCTCCGATGCTGTCTTTTGCACTGACTTCCATATCGTCATAAAATCCTTATCATTTCCACATCCTTCACAACTAAAGGGTTTCCTCAATAGCCCCATCCAGTATTCAGCAAATCCTACAAGCACCTTATGAATAAAATCCCTTAATATCTCTGGCAGTAACTT
>CALGPO010000003.1 GCA_937960465.1 uncultured bacterium | reverse complement strand
GCAGAAACGAACAGATAAAAGAGGCGGTTAACAGATATGGTTACAGCCAAAAAGAGGTTGCAGATTATCTTGGCTTGTATTATATAACAATAAGCAGGATTGTAAATAATAAATAGTAAAAGTAAAGACCTGACCCCATTGCAATGGAAAATCTTTGGATACTATTTGCCATGATTTCTGCCTTTACTCTCGCCACGAGTGATGCGCTCACCAAAAAGGCATTGTCAGTTCATAATGAGTATCTTATTGCATGGCTCAGGCTTTTATGTTCACTGCCTTTCCTCCTTGCGTCCCTGTTGTTTGTCCCTGTACCATTACTTGATAATGAATTCTACAGAGCATTTCTAACAGCACTGCCCCTCGAGATAATCGCAATTATACTTTATATAAAGGCATTAAAGGTTTCTCCATTAAGTCTGACACTGCCGTTTCTTTCTCTTACGCCAGTATTTCTCATAATAGTTCCATACATTCTTCTTGGAGAAAAGGTTTCGGTTATAGGCGCTTTGGGTGTTCTGTTTATTGCAGTTGGAGGTTATACGCTCAATATCAGGGAATTTAAAAAAGGAGTTTTCGAGCCGTTTATTGCTATCAAAAAGGAGAAAGGTTCTATATTCATGATTATCGTTGCCCTTATTTACAGTTTCACATCCTCCCTCGGCAAGAGGGCTATTGAGCATTCTTCTCCCATATTTTTCGGAGCAACTTATATTACATTGCTCGTTATTGTTCTAACGCCGATAGCTCTATATAAGGGAAGGGATGAGTTGAGAGTAATATTCCGCAATGGGGCGATAAAATCGACAATTCTTCCCGGAATGTTACAGTCAGTAATGATAATCTCACATATGATAGCCATGAGCCTGACAAAGGTTGCGTATATGATCTCTGTGAAAAGATTAAGTCTTCTAATAGGCGTTTTTTACGGGTATCTGTTTTTTAAAGAGTCCTCGATAAAGGAGAGATTGCTCGGCACTGTTTTGATGCTTACAGGATTTGTGCTGATAGTGCTTTTCCATTAAAGGGTACACCCTTTCAAATTTGAAGTAGACCGCCCTCCAGTATGATTACGGATTAATATCAGTCTTTCTCAGTTTTCGTGTTATAATTCTACATGAAGAGGAAATTCATTTTTCTCGCACTTATTTTTATCTCTACCGTTCTTTTTTTAAATCCATTGCTGTATTCTGTCGAAAACAAAAAATCAGAAGTGCTCGTCATTACTGTCAATGGTGTTATTAATCCCGTTGCTTCAGAGTATATAGGCAAATCCATTAAAAAGGCTTCGGAGATGAATGCTGAGGCACTGATTATCGAACTGGATACCCCCGGCGGACTCGATACATCCATGAGAAGCATCGTGAAGGATATTATCGGAAGCAGTGTTCCTGTTGTGGTCTATGTCTCTCCAAGCGGTGCAAGGGCTGCGTCAGCAGGTGTTTTCATAACGATGGCTGCTCATGTTGCTGCAATGTCACCCGGCACCAATATAGGTGCTGCGCATCCAGTTGCAGTGGGAGAGAAGATGGATAAGGTGATAGCAGAAAAGGCCACAAATGATGCGGCAGCTTATATTAAGTCCATTGCAGAGAGTAGGGGCAGGAATGTCAAATGGGCAGAGGATGCTGTGAGAAAGAGCGTTTCCGCAGCAGAGACGGAGGCATTGAAAAACAATATTATCGATTTAATTGCAAAGGATATAAACACGCTCCTTTCCGAAATAGACGGAAAAAAGATAACTACAGCTTATGGAGATAAAACATTAAAAATCGCAGGTGCAAAAATCATCAGGCACGAGATGAGCTTCAGACATAAGATTCTCAATTTAATAAGCGATCCCAATATAGCCTATATACTCATGATGCTGGGCTTTTACGGCCTCTTTTTTGAGCTCACAAATCCGGGTGCTATATTTCCTGGCGTGATTGGAGGCATATGTCTTGTCCTTGCCTTCTATTCATTCCAGACCCTTCCGGTGAATTATGCAGGACTTCTGCTGATTATCATAGGCCTTATACTATTTATACTCGAAGTAAAGGTCACATCATACGGAATGCTGACCATCGGAGGGATAGTATCCATAGTCCTCGGCTCATTGATGCTCTTCGAATCGCCATTGCCGTTTCTAAAGCTCTCCCTTTCCGTAATCATTCCTGCTGCCATTGTCACTGCCCTGTTTTTTGTCCTTACCTTCAGACTTGCTTATAAGGCATACAAGAGAAAGCCTGTGACAGGGGCAGAAGGCCTTATCGGGTTAGAGGGCGTGGCAAAGACTGATATTACTCCTGATGGCGGGATGGTTGTAGTACACGGCGAATTCTGGTCTGCATATTCGGATGATGTTATACATAAAGGAGAAAGGGTAGTTGTTGGGGATGTCAAGGGACTCAGGGTGAAGGTTAACAAGGTTCATTGAGTTATTGAGTTTATTGCGTTTATTGGGTTAATATAAGGGCATAATAAACTCAACAAATCCTTTAACTCAATAAGTTCAATAACTCAGAAGACGCGATAAACTTATGAAAGCCCTCGTTACAGGTGCAACAGGTTTTATAGGGAGCCATCTTGCAGGCGCCCTTATCCGTGAAGGTTTTGATGTTATCTGTCTCGTAAGAAACCCTGCAAACCTAAGATTTCTCGAAGGTATTAATGCAGGAATAATAAAGGGAGACTGCACAGACAGTGGATCACTTGCTGATGCTGTTAAGGGTGTCGATTATGTCTTTCATCTTGCAGGACTGACAAAGGCATGCTCCGAAGCTGATTTTTTAAATGCAAATGTTAAAGGCACAGAGAATATCGTGCAGGCAGTGCTCGAAAATAATTCCCATATTAAGAGATTTGTCTATCTCAGCAGCCTTGCAGCGGCAGGCCCAAGCCATGATGGTATTCCTCTAAAAGAAGACTGCAAACTTGAGCCTGTGTCTCTTTATGGCAAGACAAAGCTTCAAGGAGAAAAGATAGTCTTGGCGAATAAAAAGAATATTCCTGTAACTGTCATAAGACCTCCTGCTGTTTATGGGCCGAGGGACAGAGACCTGCTGATTTTCTTTAAAATGGTAAAATCTGGCTTGATTCCTTATTGGGGTAAATGTTATTACTCTTTTTTATATGTGGAAGACTTGATAAATGGTATAATACTCTCTGCTTTGAGTAAGGATGCAGAAGGTGAGACTTTCTTCATGTCGGATGGCAATATTTATTCCACCGATGGTATTATTGAGGCAATATCCGATGCCCTGCAAAGGAGGCCTATGAGGTTGAATATCCCTAAATTTGTTATGCCACTGCTTGGATTCATTTCTGAGAAGGCAAAAGGTGCTGGAAAGGGAGTAAGTATAATAAATACGGATAAGATAAAAGAGATGAGGCATTCCTACTGGATTTGTGACACGACGAAGGCCATAGAGAGGCTGAAGTTTGAGCCGAAGGTAAAAATAAATGAAGGAGTAAAATGGACAGCAGACTGGTACAGGATACATCAATGGCTATGAATCAGAAGACAGAAAACAGAAGACAGGTGACAGATATTTTTGAAAAATGTTTTAAATTTAATGCCGCAAAGGAATTGCAGAAGGCAGGGGTTTATCCTTTCTTTAGGGTGATAGAGAGTGCACAGGATCCCGAGGTAATAATAAACGGCAGAAAAATGATAATGGTTGGTTCGAATAATTACCTCGGCCTTACCAATCATCCAAAGGTCAAAGAGGCAGCGATAGAGGCCGTAAAAAAATACGGCACGGGCTGCGCAGGCTCAAGATTCCTCAATGGCACTCTCGACATCCATGTAAAACTGGAGGAGAAACTTGCTCGTTTCATGAGGAAGGAGGCTGCCCTTGTCTTTTCTACAGGGTTCCAGGTTAATCTTGGCGTGATATCTGCCCTTGTCGGAAAAGATGATGCGGTCATTATCGACAAGATGGACCATGCAAGCATTGTTGACGGCTGCAGGCTCTCATACGGAGAGGTCAAGCGGTTCAAGCACAATGACATATCCGACCTCGAAAGAATCCTCAAGGAAAATAACGGTAGAGGAAAACTTGTTGTGGTGGATGGAGTGTTCAGCATGGAAGGAGATGTTATCAATCTTCCCGAAGTATTGAAGATGACAAAGAAATACGGGGCAAGGCTTCTTGTCGATGATGCGCACGGAATCGGCGTCTTAGGCAAGACAGGCAGGGGCACTGCAGAGCACTTTGGTCTGGAGAATGAAGTTGATTTGATCATGGGCACTTACAGCAAATCACTTGCATCCATAGGAGGCTTTATAGCAGGCAATGCAGATGTCATTCATTACATAAAGCATTTTGCAAGGGCATTGATATTCAGTGCAAGTCCGCCTCCTGCATCTATAGCAGCGGTCAGTGCGGCAGTGGACATAATCGAGAACGAGCCTGAAAGGATAGAAAGGTTGTGGAAAAATACACAGAAGATGCTTAAAGGCTTTAAAGAGCTTGGTTTTGATTTAGGCCCGAGCGAGACTCCAATTATCCCTATTATTGTTGGAGAGGATGAGACTGCATTTAAGTCTGTTATGATGCTTCAGGAAGAGGGAGTATTTGCAAATGTCGCTGTCTCGCCTGCAGTCCCTCCGGGGAAGGCGCTTATAAGGACGAGCTACATGGCAACCCATACAGATGAGCATCTCGACAAGGTGCTCGAGGCATTCAAGAAGGTCGGCAAGGCGATGGGGCTGATATAAATAGAAGTGGAGATAATAGAAGTTAGAACAAAATCAGAGATCAATTCTTTTATAAAATTTCCTCTTGAACTATATAAAAACGACAGTCTTTATGTCCCTCAGTTAACAGCGGACATGAAGACACACTTTTCTCAGGAAAACCCCTTCTTAAAACATGCAGATGTGAAATTCTTTCTGGCATTAAAGGATGACAATGTCGTCGGCCGCATAGTATCTATTATCAATCCTGATCATATTAAGGTTCAGAAAGAGAGGGCAGGCTTTTTCGGTTTCTTTGAGTGCAATAATGACAAAGAGATTTCTGACGCCCTGTTAAACAGAGTTCAGAATGAACTGAAAAGTCAGGGCATGGAGATTATGCGCGGGCCTATGAACTTTTCCACGAATGAGGAATGTGGTTTTTTGATCGAGGGATTTGACACTTCTCCCATGCTCATGATGCCTTATAATCCTCCTTATTACAATGATCTGGCGATTTCCTTCGGCATGTCAAAATCGAAAGACCTCCATGCATATATTTACGATATGCAGGAGGAATTGCCGGAGAAGGTTTTGCGGGTAGCTGCACTGGCTGAAAAAAAAAGAATAACGGTCAGGCCTATCAATAAAAAGAATTTCATGACTGATATGAAGATATTCCAGGACGTCTATAATTCTGCATGGGGAAATAATTGGGGCTTCATTCCTCTTACAGATGAAGAACTTTTTTATAGTGCTAAGAGATTGAAACCTCTCATAGTTCCTGAACTCACACTCATTGCTGAAAAGGATGGGGAGCCTATAGGATTTCTCGGTCTAATCCCCGATTATAATTTTGTTTTAAAAAAGATGAAGGGCAGGCTTAATCCGTTGACGATAATAAAGGCACTTTACTATTCCAAAAAGATCACTGACCTGAGACTTTTGCTTTATGGCATTAAACCCGAATACCGCAACAGGGGTGTTGATGCACTTCTTTTTAAGGAAGGCCATAAAAATATTATTAAAGGCGGTTATAAGAGGATAGAGTTTTCGTGGATTCTTGAAGACAACATTCAGGTAATAAGAATTTGCGAGATGTTCGGAGCGAGGCTGTATAAGAGATACAGGATTTATGAGAAGGCTATAGGGTAAATGGGTAAATGAGTAAATGAGTAAATGAGTAAATGAGTGGAAAGGTGCATCTTATGAATTCTCATCTACTCATTCACTCATCTACCTTTTTCAGCACTATCACTGCATTGATTCCCCCGAATCCGAATGAATTTGTTATAGCAATTTTTATGTCTGCTTCTTTTTTTTCTGTTATTACATTAATATCGCATTCATGGTCTTTTTCTGTAATATTGATTGTCGGCGGGATAACTCTTTCTTTGATACTCATGGCAGTGCAGGCTGCCTCAAATGCACCTGATGCTGCAAGCATGTGTCCTGTCATTGATTTTATTGAAGTTACCGGGGCCGTAATATTGCTTCTAAAGATATTCTTTATTGCCTTTGCCTCCACCATGTCTCCGATTGGCGTTGATGTGCCGTGGGCATTGATATAATCAACATCCTCAGGCGAAACCCCTGCATTTTCAAGGGCAGAATTTATAGCCCTTATTTCGCCTTCTATGTCAGGTCTTGTTATATGATATGCGTCTGTTGTGCTGCTGTAACCAATAATTTCGCTATAGATTTTAGCGCTCCTTTTTATTGCAGACGCATACTCCTCAAGTACCAGTATGCACGCACCCTCTGCAAGGACAAAGCCATCCCTTTTTGTGTCAAATGGCCTGCTTGCAGCGGGATTGTCTGTTTTTGATAATGCACCAGAAATGCCATATCCTTCGACACAAAACCTGCATATCGGCGCTTCTGCTCCGCCTGCAATCACTATATCTGCGTAGCCATGCTTTATCAGCCTGTATGCCTCTCCAATAGCATTTGTTCCCGATGCACAGGCGTTGGAGATTCCTAAACAATGACCTTTAATGCCAAGTTTCTGCGCCACGCAAGATGCAGCCATACTGATTGTGGTTGAAGGCATTAAATATGGCGATAGGCGATAGGCGATAGGCGATAGGTATGAGGAGTATAATTTGGGGAATTCTTTCTCTATTGTAGTAATGCCTCCCCTGCTTGAACCTATTATGACACCGGCATTGACGAGTGACGAGTAACAAGTAACAAGTAATGAGTCTTTTTTTTCTGACCTCTGACCTCTGACTTCTGTCTCCTGTCTTGTCAGTCCTGCATCTTCAGCAGCCATTTTTGCTGCTGCAACTGCATAGTGCAAAAAAGGGTCAAGTTTTAAAATCTCCTTCTTAGAAAGATACAATTCAGGATTGAATCCCTTAACCTCTCCTGCCATTGTCCATGACAAACCAGTCGTATCGAACTTTGAAATCCTGCTTATGCCGGAAATGCCTTTTTTGACAAGAGACCATGAATCAAAAAAATTATCTGCCAATGGCGTGACTGCACCTATGCCTGTGATTACTACCCTTCTCATTGTAAACCTATATTAACTATTACCTAAATTGAGCGATTCTATATTCAGACCTGTCTGCGTGCAACGCACAGGTAGACCTGTCTGCGTGCAACGCACAGGCAGGCCTGCCTTACAAAATCGCTCAACTTAACTATTAACATAATTAGTTTACAAAATAATTGTCTCTTTTTCATAATCCGTTAAGCTAAGCATTGATAGGATGGTTTACGGCCCTGATTTGCCGATAGAAAGCCGTCATTGCGAGCGAAGCGAAGCAATCTCGCCTTTTTGCAATGAGATTGCCACGCACCCTTCGGGTGCTCGCAATGACTGATAGAATAAAGGTTTTCAAGTTCTATCGGCAAAATAG
>CALGPO010000002.1 GCA_937960465.1 uncultured bacterium | reverse complement strand
AAGACCACCATGGCATCTGCCACTTCAATACACTATGCCTTACAGGGCAAAAAGACTCTGATTGTTACCACAGACCCTGCCTCAAATCTTGCCGATGTCTTTGAACAGGAGATAGGACACAGGATAACTCCGATTAAAGGTATTGATAACCTCTATGCCATGGAGATAGACCCTGATGAGGCAACAAGGGAATATAAGGAGAGGATAATAGCTCCTTTCAGGGAGATTATGCCCGAGGATGTAATCGCCTCGATTGATGAACAACTAAGTGGTCCCTGCACTACAGAGATGGCATCCTTTGACCGATTCATAGATTTTATGGAGACCGATGAATATGATGTTATTGTATTTGATACCGCTCCAACAGGACACACGATAAGACTTCTTGAGCTTCCTGTTGACTGGTCTAAACATATTGAGGAATCCTCAAAGGGAAGCGGCCAGACATGCCTTGGCCCTGTGCAGACGATTCAGGAATCAAAGGAAAAATACGACAGGGCAACTGCTCTTTTAAAAGACCCCGAAAGGACAACATTTATATTCGTTATGAGACCTGAAGAACTCTCGCTTTATGAAACCATAAGGGCATCAAAAGAGCTCGAGACGATAGGCATAAAATCAGGAGAGATAATAATAAATGGAATCCTTTCTGAGCAGGTCTGTGAGATTGATTTTTTCAGAAAGAAATACGAGTCTCAGCAAGAGGTGATCAAACAAGCAAAAAAGGCAATAGATAAGCCAAAGCGATATATGTTTTTAAGAAACAACGAGGTCAAAGGCATTAACGCACTTAAAAGCATTGCTGAAGAACTATTTAATGGTAAAAAGGTAAATAGGTCAATTGGTGAATCTGTACACCTCTTCACCTCTTCACCCCTTCACCCCTTCACCTCTTCACCCCTTCACCCCTTCACCTCTTCACCACTTCACCAACTAACCATTGATCGCCTCTGGCTTCCGGCAAAGGGGACAAAGGCATTGTTTTTTACAGGCAAAGGCGGTGTTGGTAAAACCACAGTATCCTGCATTGCTGCCCTTTATACAGCACAGAAAGGTTTCAAGACCTTACTTGTAACAACAGACCCTGCTGCCCATATTGGAGAGGTGCTGGACGTGAAAGTCGGAAGCATTCCCGTAAAGGTTACTGAAAATCTTTATGCTGTGATGGTTGATCAGGAGGAAGCATTCAGAGAATATAAAGAAAGGGTATTAAATGATACAAGGGGCAAATATTCAGAAGATATGATTACCGCCATGGAAGAAGAATTAAACTCTCCATGCACAGAGGAGATGGCAGCCTTTGACAAATTCATACAGTTTATTGAAGGAAGGGATTATAATCTGATTGTCTTTGATACAGCGCCCACAGGTCATACACTGAGGCTCCTCAGTCTTCCCTTTGATTATGCACGCCAGGTAGAAATGATGGTCTCTACAGATGAGGCATTAAAGGCAAAAGAGGCAACACAGAACAGGTTCAGGGAGATAATCAATATCTTGAAAGACAAAGACCGCACAGTCTTTAGCCTTGTCCTTTATCCTGAATCCACTCCTATACTTGAATCTTACAGGGCAATGCTTGATTTAAAAGATGCCGGGATAGAGACACAGCTTGTTATTGCAAACCTCATACTTCCTGAAGAGGTCTGCACAAATGATTTCTTTAAAAGCAGAAGGGCAATGCAGATGCGTTACCTTAGAGAGATTAATGATAAATTCAAACTCCCTGTGCTTCAGTTCCCCATGATGGGAAGTGAGATAAGGGGCTTGAAGATGCTTGAGGAGGCGGTGAGACTGCTTTGAACAGATTTTATCTCACTCGTATTTATTGCAGATTATAAAGGAGACGAGTAGAAAGGAGTTATAAATAATCATGGCAAGGCTATCAACAAAGGACAGGGAAAAGCCCTTTATACTGATAGGTGCTGTAATACTTGGAATACTCATCCAGCGGCTTATCGGCAAAGAGATCCCTCAATTGATTTATCTTACAGAGATTGGCGTCTTTTTCGTGATCTTTGCGGTAATGCTTCCTGTTGAGATAAAGGATGTGGGAAGGGCATTTAAAAAGATAAAGCCTACAGCAATAGTCCTTTTTGTCAACTTCATATTCATCCCAGCATTCTCATGGACAATGGGCTGGTTGATCCTTAAAAATTATCCGGACTTCTGGGCAGGAGCCATTCTCTATAGCCTCACTCCATGCATAGGCTGGTACCTTATCTTTACAGACATCGCAAAAGGAGATGTGCCCTGGGGCATTGCCCTGCTTCCATGGAACATAACCCTGCAGGTTATACTGATGCCGCTTTATCTTTATATACTTGTCGGGAAGGTCATCCCTGTTGAACTTTCAACGCTCATAAGAAGTGTGGCACTCTTTCTTATTGCTCCCTTTGTCCTTGCCTATATTGTTCAAAAGATTGTGATCAATAAAAAGGGCCGTGATTACTTTTTTGGTCCCTTTAAGTCTGCTATGGGAGAGGTCAAGCTCTGGGCACTGGTGATTGTAATCATAAGCATGTTTATATCGCAGAGGTCCCTTGATATCTCTGATATCAACAAGGTTGGACTTCTCATCCTCTTTCTGATAGCCTTTTTCTTTGTTTTATTCATCCTTGCCTTAATAATCGGCAGGCTCTTCAAACTTGGTTATGAGGATACTGTTACAATGGCATTCACCACCACCGCCAGAAACTCCGAGGCAGTAATTGGAGTTGCTGTAGCAGCCTTTCCGGGTCATCCCCTTGTATATCTTGCCATTATACTTGGACCTGTTGTAGAACTACCAGTGCTTTTGCTTTTAGCAAGGATACTGTTAGGATTGAGAGAGCGTTATGCCATGATGAGGACCTGAGGTAATGGAGATTTCCAGATTCAAAGGCTGTCTTCTTGGTACCGCCATAGGTGACTCCCTTGGTGCAGGAAGGGAAGGCTCTTTCGATATCTCTGAAGTAAGGGATATCGGTTCCAGATATACAGATGATACAGCCATGATGATAGGTGTTGCAGAATCCCTTATTAATTGCAAGGGGTTTAATGGTGATGATATGGCAGAGATATTTATTAAAAATTATTTGCGTGAACCCTGGCGTGGTTATGGATGGGGTCCTCCGAGAATTTTTAATATGATTCTTAAAGACAGAAAGAGATGGGATGAGATGCTTGACAGGGAGCTTTATCCCGGAGGTTCTTTTGGAAATGGAGCAGCAATGAGGGTAGCGCCCATCGGGCTTTTTTATTATGATGAGCCAGAAAAACTGAGAGAAGTCGTCCATAAGGCAAGCATAATTACACACAGTCATGAACTTGCCATAGAGGGCGCATTCCTTCAGGCTTATGCAGTTAGCCTTGCTGTTAGTGAAAGTGGTCCTGAGCTTGATAGATACCAGTTTTTGCAAAAACTTAAGGAGAGTACCAGAAACAGGGAATATCTAAAAAAGCTTCAGCTCATGGAGGACCTCCTTAAAGATAAAGCAGAGAGAATAAAGGTTATCAAATATCTTGGCAATGGCATTGAGGCGTTGAATTCTGTGCCAGCAGCCATATATTCATTTTTAGTGAATGATGATCTTGAAGAATCCCTTGTCTATGCTGTGAGTCTTGGCGGAGATGCTGACACAATCGGAGCAATGACAGGCGCCATAGCAGGTGCATATTATGGAGCAAAAAACATCCCTCCCAGATGGAAAGAAAGATTAGAGAACAGGAAATGCATTGAGGAATTAGCAGAAAGACTATGGGAAGTGAAAGGTTATAAAAGACAATGCTGAAGGTTGAGCCATCACCTGATTATCCGGCCGAGGAAGGACATTTTCTCAGGGGAAATGACTTCTCCCCTGTTGCAGTAGCAGTAATCCTTATCTACGACTACGATAAAATCCCGAAAGAGATTGAACAATTGGTGCGTACAGGGGTGGAGTCAGGTGCTGCCCTTTCAGGAACCATCCAGACTGAGAACATTGGCATCGAAAAGATGATCTGCAATATTATCGGAAATCCAAATATCAGATATCTTGTCATAACGGGCCCT
>CALGPO010000001.1 GCA_937960465.1 uncultured bacterium | reverse complement strand
ACTCCCTTGAATTCATTGCAAGGCTGTTTGGGCTTGTGAAATGAGGAGATAATGTAGACATCAGAGTGCTTTGATTGTAAGGAGTAAAGCAAAAGGTTTAGGATGAAAAAAGGAAAGCGTTAAGCCGTAATCAGCCTATGTGGGCGCCATGGTGGTTATGGCAATGCTTAGTGGCGCAACCGACCTCCAAAGACAGCGGTCAGCAGTCAAAAAAACAAAAACAGGAGGTCAAAAAATGCCAGAGGTCAGAAGTAAAATCAAAAGACTCATCACTCATCACCCATCCATTATCACTCGCAAAGAAGGTTTTACTCTTATCGAAATAGCAATAGTGCTGGTGATTATAGGGATTATCATTGGTGCAATCTTAAAAGGACAGGATTTGATTCAGAATGCACGGCAAAGAAATTGGTAAACAAAGTAAAACAGTGGGAAACAGCAATAAGGAGGTAAACGGGGACATTGGTTTGTAATGTTTGGAGGCGGATTTACATCAGGAGCATGGACGCCTGACACTACTCGGGCGTTGGTGTATTATTTTGATAGAAAGCCTTAACCCTTATAATTGCTGCAAATGCTAACTGATTATCAACCCATTTGCAATGCAACTAAGTTAAGCGATTATATATGTCAGGACTGCCTGTCTGCGTGCACCGCACAGGCAGGCATGGCATATATTATTATTATGATTAGAATCGCTCAATTTGGGTTGCAACTAAATAGGAGATGAACCTCTTTTAAAGAGTTCTACATGAAACAGTATTTTCTTATCAGGATAATGCTTGATATTCATTGTGGCGATTTTATGCCCATTTACAACAGCAGTCGCATTGATCAGGCAGTCAAGAGAGGTCATTGTTGTTCCCTGTTTTCTATGATGCCGGTATAACTCTCCTGCCTTTTTAGTTATGCCCCTGCTGAGAGGCTCGATATTGCAGGCGTTAATAAAATTTTCGGTGCTTTCCTGTTCGTCATCTCTCATTCCGGCATAAAGTTCATAGACTGACAAAATGCTAAGATACGCAATATCAGCGTTCCATAAGAACAACATTAACTCTTTTGCATACTCATGCCCCCTAAGATAGTCTATAGCAACATCTGTATCAACGATGACGGTCTGCATACCTGCGCCCTTCTTCTTTTCTTAGTTCTTTTACAATCTCTACACTGCTCTTCTCCCTGTCTTTCCACTTGCCGAAGCTTGCCACAGCCTTCTCGACATTCTTCTTTCTTATATACTCTTTGAGGGCCTCTGTAACAAATGCACTAAAATTGTCTGATGTCTTTTTAGCTTCTGAGAGAACATCCTCGGGTATTGTTATAGATGTTTTAACAAACGACATGCTTCCTCCCTATCGGTAATACTATTTAGTAGTATTATAAAGCATTACCCAACGGAATTCAACCATAAAACCCGGCTACTTCCCGAAGAATTCTATTGCCTCTTTGACCTTTGTAAGATCAACGCGGGTGTTAAAGCACGGGCCGAACGGCCTTTCGTTTGGAATGCCCAGAACAGGGAGGGGATAGGCATCTGCTATGCCGCTGCTTAAGTCCCTCTCGCAGGCAACTGCAACTACTGCCTCAGGCTTTACATCGCTTACAATGCGCCTGGCAAGATTTCCGCCGGTGGCAACAAACAGTTTTAAATTATTTTCGTCTGCAACACTTATCAGGTCTTTTATATTGCACCTGCCGCAACGCTTACAGTTATAAATGTCATTGGTAATTCTCACATCGCAATCGTTTATCTGAAGGCAGTGCGGCAGAAGCAGCAGTATCCTCTTTGTCTTAAAACCCTGAACCCTTACAAGCCTGTTATTGAGGTCAATAATGAATAGTTGCAGTTTTTCCTTTTTATCCTTAAAAAATGCACCCACAAGCATGAGCATGGGATAAAGCACCTTTAAGACCAATGCCCTAAGCAAACCTGTCATAACCTTCCTTCAACTTTCTTCCCGCCAAAAATGCCTTTGCAGACATAACTTTTTTCCCTTCGGGTTGAAGCTCCTCTATCGATAAAAAACCTTTTCCTGTTTCAACAATCAACTCCCCATCGGATGCCTTTACAACCCTCCCGGGAATCGCCTCTTTCTGTCCTCTGTCTTCTGTTCTGACTTTTATAATCTTTATCCTCTCATCATTGAAATAACAAAAGGCTGATGGCCACGGATACATGCCGCGCACAAAATTAAATAAATCATCTGCAGTCCTGTTCCAGTCTATTTTTCCGTCTTCTTTTTTAAGCGGCGGTGCGTAACTTGCTTTTCCTGTTTGTGGAACAGGTTTTATCTTTCCTTCCCTCATACCCCTTATGGTGTCAATCAATGTCTTAGCACCGAGTTCGGATAATTTTTTAAAAAGCGTTTCTGAATTGTCATCAGCCTTGATTTCAAGTTCCGACCTCAAGAGTATATCTCCTGTGTCAAGTCCCTCATCCATAAGCATCGTTGTAACGCCTGTAACCTTTTCGCCATTAATCAAAGCCCACTGGATTGGCGCTGCTCCTCTGTACTTTGGCAAAAGGGATGCATGTACATTTATGCATCCGAATTTTGGCATATTAAGTATTTCCTCCGGGAGTATCCTTCCATAAGCAACCACGATAATAAATTCTGGAGCTATTGACCTTAATTCATTATAAAAATCTTCATTCCTGATTTTATCTGGCTGTAAAACCTTTAACCCATGGGACAGCGCCAGCTCTTTTACAGGTGGAGATGAAAGCATGTGTCCCCTTCCTTTCACCCTATCGGGCTGTGTGACAACAAGTGCAATATCTTCTTTTTCATCGATGAGTGCCTTTAATGAAGGGACAGCAAACTGGGGTGTGCCAAAAAAGATTAATGCCATGTTATCTCCTGACTACTGCCCGCTGGCTGCCAATTGCTGTTTTTTTAAGGTATCTCTTTTTAAAGAATTCCCGCTTTATCGAACTCATCCTGTCAACAAACAGAACACCATCGAGATGGTCTATCTCATGCTGAAGCGCCCTTGCAAGCAGACCTGTGCCTTCAATCTGAACAGGCTTGCCATTTCTGTCAGACCCTCTTACAACAACCCTTCCCGCCCTTTTTATGGTTGAAGTATAGCCGGGTACGCTCAGGCATCCTTCTTCGGAATCAATAAAGCCATCCGCTTCTGTTATTTCGGGATTGATCAGGACAATAAGGGGATGTTTTTCTTCCTTTGTGCTCACATCAATGACTACAAGCCTTTTTGAGACACCGACCTGAGGCGCAGCAAGTCCTATCCCCGGAGCAGCATACATTGTCTCTATCATATTGTCGATAAGGTGCTGTAGATCCTTATCAATGTTGTCAACAGGCAGGGCTTTCTTCCTCAGGACTTCATCCGGATACTTTCTAATCTCCAAAACAGCCATAGAAAATTATAACACTAACAAATAGGATATTTCCCTCTGCTCAGTTCCATGCAGAACTTGCTTATCTTTGAAAACTCCTGATCGAATATCTCCTCTGCCCTTTTTGCTATCTCATTAATCTTCCTTCCTCTCTCAAGCAAGACCTGGGCAGTTGCCATCTGTGGCCGGTCTATTGGTGTGCCAATCCTGCTTAAAAGCAGGACATAAACTTCTTTTATTCCTTCTATCTTTTCGTAGATCTCCTTTGCTATCTTGTGTGCAAAGACATTGTATATCTTTCCCACATGGCTCACAGGATTCTTTCCTGCTGCCGCCTCTGTTCCCAGCGGCCTGTTCATGGATATAAGTCCGTTGACTCTATTGCCACGGCCAACCTGGCCTGAGTCGGCATCCTCTGCCGATGTGCCAAGAAGGCTCAGATAAATCCCGCCAAGCCCCCTTCCTTCTTCATCGAGGGTGTTAAAATGAACTTCTATACCTTTAAATCCTTTGAATCCACAAACAAACCTCATCATGTCTTTCTGTACTACAGATTTTCTTTCAAAATAATTTTTTTCGGATTCTATGTAATTGGCAAGGAGAGGCATGGCAACTGTCAAATCCAGAACATTCCCTTTCCTCAATCCCATAACCTTTATGTCTTCGCCTGTCTCTGGATATTTATCCTTAAACTTTTTTGAGTTCAGGTATCTCTCCAGTTCAAGGACAACCTTCTCCGCAGGACTCAAAGGATAATATCCCACAGCAGCAGAAGTGTCATTGGCAGGCCTTACTTTGCCGGGCCTCAAAAAAATATCGGTCAACTCTTCTGATCCAGGGGCAAGGACGACACGATACTTTAAATGCCTTTCAGGGTCAACAAACCTGAGATTTTCCTTAATCCATTTTTTTGAAGCATCTATGGCGATCTCGGCAACCGGTATTTTTTTCCCTGCAGCCATGAATGTTGCCCTGTCCCCTATGATAAGTTCCATTGGTTTTAGAACCCTGCCTCCGCCAAACATTCTTTCAACTTTTCCTGCTGCAAGAAGACCCTTGTCTATGTTGTGGTGGAGGACAGTGCCGAATTCCTTGATGTACTCTTTCGACAATGCCACAGAAACGGCATCCATCATTGAATCGCACATGTAATCAGGATGCCCCGTGCCTTTACGCTCCACAATCTCAACACGATGTTCTGTAATGGACTTCCCTTTAAATGTTTCTATGACTATCATGATTAAAGTTTATCACATCCATAATCAGCATGGATTATGGTCAGGAGACAAGCAGGCTTAGAAAATGCTGAATTTAAAATATTTCTTTGGATTTGCCTTGATATCTTTTGCCAGCTCGCTTAAATCCCTGGTCAATACCTTAAGCTCTGATATACTCTCTTTGAATTCGTTCTCAAGCTTCTTATCCTTGACCATGCTTCCAGCCATACCTTCTCCTGCCTCTATTTTATCCAGGACAGCAGCAAGCTGTTTCGATGCCTTACTGAGGTTTTCGTATAATGCAGGGTCTTCTGCGAGTTTCTTCAATGAGCCCTCACCCTCTGTAACCTTTTTGCCGAATTCTTCCACAGAGGATGTAGCCGAGAGCATTTTATTGTAGAGGGAAGGGTCTTCTATGAGTTTCTTGACCGTCCCTTCCGACTCTTTAAAATCCTTCAGGACTCCTGACAAAGACTTCGAGGCATCCTGAAGATTATTATAGAGTTGAGGGTCTGTAAGGAACTTTGAATTGGCAATTCCTGTAGCGCTTTTCTCTATCTTTTTAAGAAAGCCTTCGAGTTCTCCTATAAACTCCGTAATCTTCACAAGGGTGGTGGAGCCTGCTTTGATAATATCCTTAATCTCTATCTGTTCAACTCCTTTTATGGTATCTCCATGGGATATAGGTGCTGCATCAGGAGACCCAGGACCGATTTCGATGTATTTGTCTCCAAGAAGCCCGATGGTCTGGACAGTAACAGTGGAGTCTTTTCGTATATACTTTGCGGATTTTTTAGCTATAGACATGGTGACCATGGTGCCGTATTCTGCATGGAGGTCTATACTCTTAACAGAGCCTATCTCTATGCCGGATATCCACACAGGAGATCCCTTTCTCAATCCCCTCACATCCTTAATCTGAGCCTTGATATCGATCTTTGGTGAAAGCAGAGTCTCTATACCCCCTGCAAAAAATACAGTAAATAACAAAAGCAGGAAGGCAATGCTTACAACAACGCCTACCTTGAGCTTTGACCACATAAGCTGTCTTTTCATATCAAACATTTTTTACTCCCGCGTAATGCAATTCACTGAGAAATACCTGAATATCAGGAATATCTGAATGTAATAGTTTTTCACTGTCCCCGTCAAATACCAGTTCTCCATCCTTTAAAAACATAAACCTGCTTGCAACCCTTAATGCATCCACAACCTTGTGCGTGACAATGATAAAACCTTTTCCATCTTTCGACAACTCCAGAATCAGCTTACAGATATTTTCTGCATTTACAGGGTCAAGGCCTGATGTAGGCTCATCATACAAAAACATCATGGGCTCGTATGCAGCCAGTGACCTTGCTATGGAAACCCTTCTGTGCATTCCTCCGCTCAGTTCTTCGGGCATAAACTCCATTGCATGCTCCACTCCCACAGTCCTTAGCAATTCCCTGACCTTCCTGTCTATCTCATCTTCTGTCATCTTAGTGTATTCCCTGAGACAGAATGCCACATTTTCCTTTACATTTAAAGAATCAAAAAGCGCCCCTTCCTGAAATACAAGGCTGAACTTCATCCTTACTTCTCTGAGTTCGTTTTCTGTCTTCCCTGTTATATCCTCGCCATCAATAATTATCTTTCCTGAATCGGGTTTTATGAGGCCCATTATCAGCTTGAGGATCGTGGTCTTTCCTTCCCCGCTTCCTCCGAGGATTGCAACCCTTTCGTCTGAGTTTATAGAAAAATTCAGGTCTTTAATAACCTGCCTTGAGCCGTATGAAAAACATACCATATCGAATACAATCATACTGAAAACCCCAGCACATAAAGCAGTATCCTTGTGAGTACAAAATCGGAAACTATAATCATTATGATTGACATCACAACAGCCTTTGTGGTGGACTGCCTGAGACCGGTTGCCCCACCTTTTGTGGAAAGCCCAGTATAGCAGCATATGCAGGCTATGAGATAGCCAAAGACAAAGGGCTTAATAGCGCCGGAGAATACATTCTCGAAGATCAGTTCCTCGCGTATCGAACTCCAGTATAATGTACCGCTCTGATTGCTTACAAACACCGCTATATAATATCCGCCGAAAAGGGAGACGGCGTCTCCTATGATTGTCAGGGCAGGGAGCATTATTATGGAACTCACTATCCTCGGTGTAACAAGCTTTTTTACCGGATCGACACCGAACACCCTGAGTGTGTCCACCTGATGTCCCAACACCATCAATCCTAATTCGGAAGCCATCCCTGCGCCAACCCTTCCTGTAAAAACAAGGGCAGCCACCACAGGCCCCAATTCCCTTATCACCGATATGCCGACGACCTTTCCTGTATATACCTTCATTCCAAGCCTTGAGAGTTCTGCAGACAACTGGAGGGATAGGGCCATGCCCACGAAGAGAGAGACAATGAGAATAATGAAAAACGAGCCTGCCCCTGCATAATCCATCTGTTCTATTGTATCTTTCAGATAAAATGGTCTTTTGAAGATATTCAAAACTCCCCGAAAGGAAAGTATATAAAAGTCCTGAAGGTCGCTTATCAATTCTTTCAGCCTATTCATTATCATACTCCGTAAACGTACACAAAGGAACATATGCAGGGTGTGGTCATGTCCTCTTCCACCTTTTATGTATCCACAGCCACTCTGTCGGATGTTTTTTTATGTAATCTTCGATAAATCCAGAAAATCTCCTTGTATCTTCAATTAACTGTTGCTCTGCTGCTCTGCTGCTCTGCTGCTTTACTTTTGATAGAGCAACCTCTGGATAAATATTTATAACATGTTTATCCCCTTCTCTATTAATAAATATGGGGATCACTGCTGCACCTGTCTTTCTCGCCATCAAAGCAGGCATCTTTGTTGTCCATGCAGGCCTGCCTAAGAAATCTATTTTATACCCTTCATCCTTTAAAACAGCCTGATCCATTAATATTCCGATACCCCTGTTTTTCTTTAATGCGGAAAGCATGCCTTTCAATGCGCCTTTCTTATAGATCACATTGTTTCCATACTTCGCCCTTATATTCTCAACGAGTCTATTGAGATATGGATTATTCTGCGCACGCGCCACAACAGAGACATTGTCCACCTTGACGCCAAATGCCAATGCCATTAATTCCCAGTTGCCGCAGTGGCCTGTTATGAATATCACACCTTTATCTTTTGATTTCGCTTTCAGGTAGTTTTCAATGCCTCTCACCTCAACATTATCAATAATGCTTTTACCCAATCCGTAATAAATCTTGATAATCTCCACAAAAGACCTGCCGAAATTCCTGAATGTCTCACGTGCAATACTGACTGCCAATGGCTGATTGCTGATGGCTAAAGGCTGAAGGCTATTGCCCATTGCCTTTTCTATGTTCCCAATTGCAATCCTCCTTCTGCTCCCCCATATATAAAAAACCAAAAGGCCGAGGACCTCCCCGACCTTTAATGCAATCTTCTGCGGAAGCACTGCGACAGGAAAAGAGAAAAGGATAATGAGGGCAGTCTCAAGCAGCCACTTTATGTTCATTTACTGTCTGTATTATTCTCCTTTTTCTTTTCTTCTTTTTCTTCTTCCTTCTTCTTTTCCAGCGCCTCCGATATCTCTTCAAATCTCTTCATCACAAGATAATTCACTGTGCCCTCCGGATATGTACCGTCTTCCAACAGTTCTCCAACTGGCATGCCTGTGAGTATCTCAAGCCCCTCCTCCATCTTCTCGATAGGATATATGGAAAACTTGCCTTCCTTTACAGCATCCACAACTTCCTGCTTCAGCATGAGATGTTTTACATTCCTCTTCGGGATTATCACGCCGTGTCCGTCAAGCCCTCTAAGCCTGCACAGATCAAAAAATCCCTCGATCTTCTCATTCACGCCGCCTATGGGCTGGACATCCCCGTTCTGATCCATCGAGCCTGTGACAGCAATATCCTGCCTCAAAGGCACTCCGGAAATGCTGCTCAGCAGTGAATAGAGTTCAGCGCAGGTAGCACTGTCGCCTTCCACCATCTCGTAAAGCTGTTCGAAGGTTATGGATGCGGAAAGGCTTATGGGCTTCTTTGTTGCGTATTTGCTGCCGAGATAGCTGGATATGATCATAATCGCTTTTTCGTGGATCTTGCCGCTCATCTTTGTCTCACGCTCTATGTTTACAACTCCTGCCTTTCCAGTATATGTCCTTGCGGTTATCCTCGAAGGCTTTCCAAAGCTGTAATCTCCAAGATCGAGCACAGCAAGACCATTGACCTGACCGACCTTTTTACCGGCTGTCTCCACTATAAGCGTATCTTCCAGTATCATTTCCCTGATGCGTTCTTCGATCCTGTTTGCCCTGAAAATCTTTTCGTCAATGGCCTTTGCCACATGCTCTGACTTTACGAGGCCGCTTCCTTCCTTTTTTGCCCAGTAGTGTGCCTCCCTGATAAGGTCTGCTATATAACTGAATTTTGTAGAGAGCTTATCCTGATGCTCTGCAAGTCTTGCCCCATACTCCACGATCTTTGCAACGCCGCCCCTGTCAAAGGGGAGAAGGTTTTCTTCCTTCTGGCAACTCGCAACAAAGAATGCGTATTTTTCTATATTCTCGGATGTCCTTGACATTCTGCTATCAAAATCGGCCTTGACCTTGAACAACTCTTTATATTCTTCATCGAGATTATAGAGAAGATAATATATATACGGGTTGCCGACAAGAATGACCTTTACATCAAAGGGTATGGGCTGCGGCTTCAGTGCAGTAGTGCTCAAAAGCCTGTACTGCTCCCATACATCCTCTATTTTTATCTCCTTATTCTTTATCGATCTCTTCAATGCATCGTAAGAAAATATATTTCTTAAAAGATCTAATGCATTTATCACGATATAGCCGCCGTTTGCCCTGTGGAGGGAGCCTGCCTTTATCATGGAAAAATCTGTCAATGCCATTCCATACTGAACTTTGTACTCTATCCTTCCAAAGAGATTCAGATAAGTAGGATTGCTCTCAAACACAACAGGTGCACCCTTGCACTCTGCATTATTGACAATAACATTTACGGTATATCTTACAAATGATGTCTCGGGCTTGGGCATTCTCATAAAAGGCAGTGGCGGAGCCTGCTCTTCAACGGTTTTAAAATCGTCTAAATGAGAAAGAATGTCTTCCTTTACCGCCTCGAGATATGAGACTACCTTTTCGTATTCTTTATATTTCTCCTTCAATTCCTCTATGGAATGGCCAACAGCAGCAAGGGCGATCTCCCTTTCGAGCCGTGCAAGCATCTCTTTTACGAGTTTCTCCGCTTCCCGTACTGCCCTTACTACATCATCCAGTTTTTCCTGAAGCATCTTACCCATATCCTCGACCTTTCTCCTTGTCTTTTCATCGAGGGCAGCAAATTCTTCTTCTGTAAGCGGCTCTCCGCTCTTTTTTATAGGAACGATGAGAAGTCCTGTTACAGCCTTTCTTATGGCAAAGCCTTTAGCCATTGCTTCTTCCTCGAGGCTGGTAAAAAGGGTCTTCTGCTTTTGCTGAAACTCATCAACTATCTTGCTTCTCTGTTTCTCGTACTCCTTTGACTCGAATGCCTTTGGAATCTCAACCCTCAATGCCTTGATAAGGGTATCCATGTCCTTCTGGAAAACAACCCCCTTGCCGGGTTCAAGAGATACGGCCAGCGGATTATCTGGGTCCTTAAAGTTGTAAATGTAGCACCAGTCATTGGGAATCTTTTCCTTAGACGCCCTCTCATTTAATAACGTCCTGATTGTCCTCATCTTGCCTGTGCCGCTTTCTCCAAGCACATATATGTTAAACCCCTTGCTTATAAAGCCGAGGCCGAAATCCAGTGACCTCAATGCCCTCTCCTGTCCTATGGTCCCTTCGAATTTGCCAATGTCATCTGTTGTATTAAACTTAAAAATATCAAGATCACAGCACTTATAAAGATCTTCGGGTTTTAGTTTCACTGCCATGTCTTACCTCCTTTTTGTATGGTAAATGCGTATATGAGTAAATGAGATTTCACCTATTCACCCATTCACTTTTATTTTGCCCTCGGATGGTGTTCGAGATAAACCTTCCTTATCCTGTCCACTGTCACCTTTGTATAAATCTGCGTGGTCGATATGTCAGCATGCCCCAGCATCTTCTGCACAGACCTCAGATCTGCTCCTCCCTCCAGAAGATGTGTTGCAAATGAATGCCTTATGACATGTGGTGTAAGCTCAAGGCCAACCATATCGCCGAATTTCTTCAGCGCCTGCCAGAACCTTTGCCTTGTCATGGGCATTCCCCTGTTTGTTAAAAAAAGATAAGGCGACTGCCTGTTTTTAAGCAAATCCGGTCTTAATTCCTGCGTGTATTTCTTTATTTTTTCCATGGCTCGGTGATTCATTGGAACAACCCTTTCCTTTGATCCCTTGCCCGTAACCCTCAGAAATCCACCCTCAAAATTCAAATCATTAACCTTGATCGATATTATTTCGCTTACCCTCAACCCGGATGAATACAACAACTCAAGCATTGCAGAGTCCCTGACAAATAAAGGCTGGAGGCTGAAGGACGAAGGCTCATGGTCTAAATTCAGTAATTTTTTAATGTCATCCATGCCGAGGGCCTTTGGCAGTCTTTCCCATTGCTTCGGTGTTCTAAGGGTTTCTGTCGGGTCTTCCGAGATAATCTTTTCTGTTACCAGAAACTTAGAGAAACTCTTTATCGAAGAGACAAACCTGCATACACTTGAAGTGGAGTGGCCGTCATCCTTAAGCTTGCCCATATAGTTCACAATATCCTCTCTCGTAAATGCAGAAGCTGAAATGCTAAGGGGTTGAGAGGCTGCAAGATAATTAAAAAATCCCTTTAAATCCATATAATAGGACTCCACTGTGTTCTTGGACAACCCTCTTTCAACAGTAAGGTATGAGAGAAATCTGTAAAGTAACGAAATAATCTCTGCATTCAAGGATTGTATATCAGGGTCTCCTTTTTTATTCTTTGCATGCCTCATAACTCTTAACTCTTACCCCATTACTGTTTGTTATATACTCCTCAATCCCTGTAGATATTTTCAATTTCTGATACAGGATGTCAGCAAGCTCCAATAAATTCATAGTATCTTCCCTGTTGTACATCAACAGCAATTCCCTTGCCTCTGAACTACCCCTCTTTGCCTGCTCCCAGAGCTTTACAGCAGCATAGCCGTCCATTCCCTTAACAGAATCGTCCCTTTCTATACCGAAGATCGTTTCCAGTTTCTTCAAACCGCCGTTAATCTCAAGCCTTCTGGCTGCAAAACAGAGGTCAAAGTGCGGGATATCAAATCTGACGCCGGGAAAAGACCTCAGAAGAAACGGTATATCGAATGCAGCGCCATAAAATGTTATAAGGCATTTGTATCCTGACAGTGCCCGGTTGAGATTTTGTACCGTGAGATTTTCTCCCCTGACAAGACATTGCCAGTCATGCCCGTCATAGAGTCCTACAACCGTAACATATCCTCCCTGACCCGGCTGAAAGCCATTGGTTTCGATATCGAGGCAGACAGCGCCGTCTTTAAACACATCAAACAGCCTCCAGTGCTCTCTCCTCTTCATTATCCTCGCAAAGTACTCTGCATTGCCGATGCCAAGCTCCATAGAAGACTGCATCAACTGATTATCATAAATACTCTTCCTCTCAGGGCTTATCCCGTCTATTTCCCTGCAATTGCAGAAGTCATCCCATGTAATGATTCCCTTTCTCCAGATGTGGCGTTCAAGTTTTTCGCCTATGCCGTTAAGCAATGAAAATGTATGCCGTATCACAAAATCTCCTCTCCAAAATTATTTTTCTCTTATTATACCCTTTATCGATGACGGCTACAACATTATGTCAAACGCCCATAAGGAAATATTTATGGTTCATCTCCCATTTAATTGCACCCAAATTAAGCGAAAATATATGTTAGGCCTGCCTGTGCGTTGCACGCAGACAGGTGTGGTGAAAAGACTTTAAACCATGCACTTGTATTAACAGATGAACCATATTTTAAAAGGTAATCGTGCTTGAATAAAAAGCCTTTATCAGCGATACCTTAGAGCCGAACCCTCCCGGATTATGGATTACGGTCAAAAATGGAATAATCGATGTGATTTATGAATAATACGGCTTATGAGGCAGGCTGTTTTGTAAGCTTCTTGTTCATATGCCACTGCTGGGCAATACTCAGAACATTGTTCACAAGCCAGTACAGAACAAGCCCTGAAGGGAAGGTCAGGAACATAAAGGTAAAAACAACAGGCATTATCATCATGATCTTCTGTTGTGTGGGTTCCATTGTCGAAGGCGTCATCTTCTGCTGGATTACCATCGTCGCACCCATGATTATAGGCAATATATAATACGGATCTTTTACAGACAGGTCTTTTATCCACAGCACAAACGGCGCACCCCTGAGTTCTATGGCGATCAAAAGCACTTTATAAAGGGCAAAGAACACGGGTATCTGGAGAAGCATTGGCAGACACCCTCCCATCGGGTTCACCTTATGTTTTTTGTAAAGCTCCATGAGTTCCTTCTGCATCCTCTGCGGGTCATTCTTGTACTTTTCCTTTATCTCAGCCATCCTTGGCTGAATGTCCTGAAGCTTCTTCATGGACTTCTGTCCCTTGTTTATGAGAGGGATAAATGGAATCCTGACGATTATGGTGAGGATTATAATTGCAATGCCGTAGTTGTGGGATATACTGTAAAATATCTTCAGTATCCAGAACAGAGGCCTTGCCAGTATGGAGAAGAACCCGAAATCCACTATATGCTCAAGACCATAGCCGTATCTCTTGAGCATGTCATACTCCTTTGGCCCTGCATATATGAAGTAATTATTGGTGCCGCCCGGAACCTTGATGGCTACCAATGCATCACCGTTTTTATTCCATGCCTTTGCTTCTTCTATTTTTCCCATCGGGACGATGGATGAGAAGAAGTATTTATCTTCCTGTGCAATCCATTTTATACCCTCTTTGAAGCTATTTGGCTCTGCGAGCTTTTTGGCCACAAACTCCATTCTATCCGCATCCTTCAGAACAACAGGGCCGAAATGAACAGAACTGTCTTTATCATGAATCCCGAAGTCCTTTCCGAGGGTTACCCAGTAGGAGTTTAATCCAGCCACTTCATCTCTTAGATCGATTCCGTAATCGTTATTTTTAAATGTATATGTCCTGCGGATGGAATACCCTTCTGAGGAATATTCGAAAACAAGCATTGCTGTTTTTGATTCAGGACCGAGTTTTATATCCTTGCCCTGAAAAGAAAAATTGACCTTCGAAAACTGAAAACCCTCATCAGCACCTATGGCTAATGGCGGCAATACATCGTCGCCCTTTAAAATAATTGACTTGCCGCTTTTGTCTTTATACTTCTTGAGTTCAATGGACTTTATAGTGCCGCCCTTAGATGTAAGAACAGCGGTATAGAGATCACTTTCAACTCTGACCTCTTTCTCATCTACCGACCCCCCCATCTGAGGCATCTGAGGCATTGGAGCTATAGCCTTTGGAACCGCCTGAGTTGTTTTAGTTTCTTCTTTTATCGTTTCTTGTGGTACGGGTTGCGGCACAGGCTTCACAAAAAAGTACTGATAGGTTATCAGTATTGCGATAGAGAGGATTATGGCCAGCAGCATTCTTTTGTCCATTCTAACCTCTTGACTCCTAACTCTTTGAACTCACTTTACCGGGTCGTATCCGCCGGGATGAAAAGGATGGCACTTCAATATCCTTTTGAATGAAAGATAACTGCCCTTTAAAGCACCGTGCTTGCTCACAGCCTCAAGCGAATACTCAGAGCATGAAGGTGTAAACCTGCAGCTATTAAGCAGCAAGGGTGAAATTATATATCTGTAAAGCCTTATCAGAACAGTTATTAAGGTTTTCAAAATAAATATCCTCTTATTAAACTGATAGGCGCTTCCTTCCCTTTGCCCTTCTATTTTTCAGAACCTTTCTCCCGCTATTTGTGCTCATACGTGTAAGGAAACCGTGGGTCTTTTTCCTTCTACCTTTATGTGGATGATACGTCGTGTATGTGCCCATCTCTCAAACCTCCGTGAAAATATTGAAGCAGAATTATAATTTTTCAGCAGGCATAAAGTCAAATTTTTACGGCTTCCTGTATTCCTCAAATTTTCCGTTCTTTGTAATCCAGATAACATAAGGCGAGCCTGTCACATCTCCCTTCTCTGTAAACCTTATTTTTCCGAGTGCGCCTGAAAACTCCATTGAATGCAATTTCTCGATAACTGCCTTTCCATCCGTTGACCCTGCCTCTTTTATTGCATTAAGCAATATATTTATAGCATCATAGGCATAAATAGAGTATGGGCCGATCTCTCCGAATTTTGCATTATACTTTCCCATAAAATCCTTTGCAGCAGGAATATTCTTGGGGTCAGGGCTGAATGTTAGATAAGTTCCATCAGCAGCCTTTTCTCCAGCGATCTCGACAAACTTTGGGTCTATACTGCCGTCACCGCTCATGAACGGCACATTCAAGCCGATTTCGCGGGACTGCTTTACAAGCAGCCCTGTTTCTGGATATATACCGCCGAAATAAATTATCTCTGGCTTCTTCTCTTTTATGGATGCAAGAACTGTCTTGAAATCCTTGTCGCCCTGCGTTATGCTTCCATAATAAACAACATCTGCAGCACTGCCGAGATTCTTCTTGAACTCGTCTGCCAGACCCTGGCCATAGGTGGTTTTGTCATGGATTATGGCAACCCTTTTAATCTTGAGTTTATTTATTATAAATTCGGCAGCCACCTTGCCCTGCTGGTCATCCCTTCCGCAAACCCTGAATACTCCTCTATACCCCCTCTCAGTAAGCTGAGGATTTGTAGATGCAGGTGTTATCATAGGAATGCCGGCACGATTATAGACATCTGATGCAGGGATTGAGCAACTCGAATTAAAATGTCCTATTATACCCGCCACTCCTTCATTTACCAGCTTGTTTGCTACTGCAACAGCTTGTTTCGGGTCAGCCTGATCATCACCGATTACTATTTCGATCTTTTTCCCAAGGATACCTCCCCTGCTGTTCCACTCATCTGCTGCGATGGTGACCCCATTTCTGAAGTCCATTCCCATCTTCGCCTGAGCGCCTGTCATGGGCCCGGCAATGCCTATCTTTATAACATCCTCCTTCTTCTTACAGCCTGAACATAAAACTGCCAATAATAAAATTGCTGTTAGAAAAATAATAAATCGCCTCATCCCTTAACCTCCTCTATGATGGATAGAAATCTCCTTGCATTCTCCTTAATATTCCCTCTCAAAAGCCCCGACGATACAGCCACTCCATCGCACCCTACATCAAAGACAGATCTCACATTATCCGTATTTATTCCGCCTATGGCAATTACAGGAATCTTAACAGAATCCTTCACCTTTCTTAAGGCATCAAGACCTTGTACAATTGCGTCATTCTTTGTTGCTGTGGGGAAGATGGAGCCAAAGCCGATATAATCGGCCCCGCCCTTTTCTGCATCTATTGCCTCATGGAGATTATGCGTGGATATGCCGATAATCTTATTGTACATAATCTTTCTCGCCTCTTTAAGAGGGAGGTCTTCCTGTCCCAAATGCACACCGTCTGCATCAACAGCAAGGGCAATATCTACATAATCATTTATGATAAAACACGCATCGAAATTTTTTGTGATTTTCCTGAGCCTCAATGCCTTATCGAACATCTCTTTTTTAGTCCTGCCTTTTCCCCTGTATTGAATCCACCGTATGCCTGACTTCAGAATTGTTAAGACTGCTTCTTCATCACTACCATCTGTTATGAAACAAATGCGGTCTTTAAGATTCATCCTTATTGGCCACGGCCTCTGCGGATTTATGTCCGTTACTGCTGTTATTACCATTCATCCTGTCTATAAAGTCAGTGCTGAAATTGCCTTTTATGAAATCAGGATGATTTAATACCTTTTTATGAAATGGGATTGTGGTCTTTATCCCTTCAATGAGAAATTCATCAAGCGCCCGCTTCATCTTTGCAATAGCCTCTTCCCTGTTTTTGCCGTGGACTATCAATTTCGCTATCATCGAGTCATACTGCGGAGGCACTACCCAGCCTGTGTATGCAGCGGTATCGACTCTCACACCGGGACCACCCGGCGGGGAAAATAATGTCAGCCTGCCAGGACACGGAATAAACTTCTCGGGGTCCTCTGCATTTATCCTGCACTCTATAGAACAGCCAGATGGTTTGATCTGGTTCTGTCTGTAAGACAACGGGAATCCTGCTGCTATGCGTATCTGCTCCTTTATTATATCCACTCCTGTAATCTCTTCTGTAACAGGATGCTCTACCTGCACCCTTGTGTTTACCTCCATGAAGTACACATTCTGTTCCTGGTCAACAATAAACTCTATTGTTCCAACGTTGTGATATTTCATTGCCTTTGCAGCCCTTACAGCAAGCTCGCCTATTTTCTTGCGGAATTTTGCTGTTGCGATGGTTGACGGAGCCTCTTCTATAAGCTTCTGATGTCTCCTCTGTATGGAGCAGTCGCGCTCTCCGAGGTGTATGACATTCTTACCGTCAGAGATTATCTGAACCTCTATATGCCGTATGGAAGGAAGGTATTTTTCCACATATATCTCGCTGCTTCCGAAGGCAGCAAGAGACTCTCTTTGAGCCATTTGGAATGCATGGGAAAGTTCCTGCTCTTCCCTGATTATTCTCATTCCCCGGCCCCCACCACCAGCAGATGCCTTTATTATCACAGGGAATCCTATCTTCTGGGCTATCTTTATGGCTGCTTCCTCTGATGGGATAGGGCCATCACTGCCCGGGACAACAGGGATGCCTCGCCTCTTCAATACCTGTCTGGCCTTTGCCTTGTCTCCGCCGATCCTGATATTTTCGGGGGTCGGGCCTATGAATGTTATCCCAGATGTAGCACATGCCTCGGCAAATTGAGGATTTTCCGACAGAAAACCGTATCCGGGGTGAATCGCCTCGGAATCAGTCACCTCGGCTGCACTGAGTATTGCGGGTATATTGAGATAACTGTGCTTTAAGTTCGCAGGTCCGATGCATATGGATTCATCGGCGAGTCTGACATGGAGGGATTCCCTCTCTATATCGGAAAATATTGCAACAGTCTTGATGCCGAGTTCCTTGCATGCCCTGATAATCCTTACAGCTATCTCGCCTCTGTTTGCGATGAGTATCTTCTTAAAGAGTTTCATGATTCACCTATCTTATTTGCCACCTAACCTATGGGTTCTATCAAAAAGAGGGGTTCTCCGTATTCCACAGGATGTCCGTTCTCCACAAGCATCCTCACAACCACACCGTCAACCTCGCTCTCTATCTCGTTCATGAGCTTCATTGCCTCTATTATGCATAGAACCTGCCCCTTCTTTACCCGCGTGCCCACATCAACAAATGGCTCTGCATCAGGAGATGGCGACCTATAGAATGTGCCTACAATAGGAGAGGTAACCGTCAGGAGTCTGCCTTCTTTTGTTTCTACAACTACATCTTCTTTTTTAATCTCCCTTTTCTCATGCACATTCGGCGGAAGCTCTAAATGACCGAAGAACTTCTCACGCTTAATCTTGACCTTGACCCCATCCTTCTCTATCTGCAGTTCGGTCACATCCGTATCTTTTAAAAGCCCCATCAACTCTTTTAGATCTTCGAGTTCCATTATGGCCTCCCTACTTCACTTTCTCTATATACTCTGACGTCCTGGTATCGATCTTAAGCACATCCCCTATCTGTATATGGAAAGGCACTTTAACGACTGCGCCTGTTTCAAGCGTTGCAGGTTTGCTTCCTCCCGATGCTGTGTCCCCTTTAAAAGCAGGCTCTGTATCTGCAACTGCAAGTTCAACGAACATCGGAGGCTCAACGCTTATAGGGTCTCCTCTGTAATAAAGGATCTTTACCGTCATGTTCTCCTTGATGAACTTCTTTGCATCGCCGAGTTGTGCGGCTGTCAGCGGTACCTGCTCGTATGTCTCCATATCCATAAAATAGTGATGGTCGCCGTCAACATATAAATATTGCATATTCTTTTCCTCAAGCTTTGCCAGTTCGAATTTGTCACCTGCAGGGAAGTTCTCTTCGAGCACCCTTCCTGTCTTTAAGTTCTTTATCTTCGTCCTGACAATAGGAGACCTCTGCTGCATCTTGACATGCTGGAATTCCACCACTTCGAATGGTTCTCCCTTATATTCGATCTTTATTCCTCTCTTAAAATCACCTGCTGTAATCAATAGTGCACCTCCTGCTTAATTATCTCCAATTCCCTGCTCAGACCAGTTAAGAGTTCGGCCTTTCCATTTCTCACTAAAACCATATCCTCTATTCTAACGCCGCCCAATTCAGGGATGTATATTCCAGGCTCTATGGTAAAGACCATATTATTGCGGATTCTTTCACCTTTATTCCATGATACATGGGGATATTCGTGGACATCAAGTCCTACGCCATGTCCTGTACCGTGACCAAAGAACTCCCCATATCCAGCCTTTTTGATGGCATTTCTAACGGTGCTGTCTATCTCCTGTGTCTTCAGGCCTTCTCTTATGGATTTAATCGCCTTTTGCCGGGCGTAGTTAACCGTATTGTAAACCCCTATTTTTTTATCAATGCCCTTGCAGTCCATAAGAAACGTTCTGGTCATATCTGAATAATAACCGTTAGCCTCCCCGCCCCAGTCAATTATAACAAAATCTCCTCTTTCTATCTTTTTTTCCGTTGGCCGTGCGTGGGGCATGGATGAGTTTTTCCCGGAAGCTACTATTATATCAAATGGAATGTTGCCGCATCCTGCCTTTTTCAGTTGCTCCTCAAGCCTCAGTGCAATCTCCCTTTCTTTAACACCAGGCTTTATCCTCGGCTTAATTTTCAGGAATGCCTCTTCAGCCCTTTTCACCGCCTCCTTTATGCTATCAATCTCTTCCTCGCTCTTTATTTTCCTCATATCCTCAATGAGGTTCTTCTGTGGAAGTAATGCTGCTGGCACTCCTTTCAATAATTCATAAAATTCGTAAGATATGGACTTTTCGAAACCGAGTTTTTTAATACCCAGCTTCTTAACAAAACTCTGTATAAGTTTTATCCTTTTGCCTTTCTCTATGGCTATCTCAAAGCCTTTGACCTCTTTTTTAGACTGCTCTTCATATCTGAAATCTGTAAAGAACAGGCATTTGTCACGGGTAATAATAGCAAACCCCGAGGAGCCTGTAAACCCTGTCAGGTAACGGATATTTTTCATATTAGTGATTAAAAAGGCATCAAGCCTTTTTAATCCAAGAATCCGCTGAATGTCTTTTTTTCTCGACTGTGTCATAGTTCAATGTTTAGTTTACCTTACAGTTGCATAAAATCAAAGGTTACAGCAAGGACTAACATGCGTAAAAGACTTTGCCTGCAACACCTTATAAGATTTTCATACCACCATATCGTATTCAGCATTGGATTCAAGTCTCTGTTAAAACATTTATATTC